>NZ_UPHQ01000309.1 GCF_900566055.1 Mycobacterium innocens | reverse complement strand
CGCTGAAACTCCGACAAATGCGGTCCCATCACCGCGTACCGCCGCGCCACCGAGTCCGCCAGATCCGCCATAGCACAACCGTAGCGCCCGAAACCAGCAAAAACGACGTTATTTAATCACGAGTCCTAAGCCGGTGCCGCCCGGACGTGAGGATGACGTTCGACGGGGCGTCGAATCGTGCCCCGAGCAGGCGCTGTCGTTCCGAGAGGATTGCTAAGCGGTCACGCGACGTCGATGACCATTGCGGCGCCCATCCCGCCGCCGGCGCACATCGACACCACCCCGATCCCGCCGCCGCGGCGGCGGAGTTCGTTGATCGACGACACCAGCATTCGAGCGCCGGTCGCCGCGATCGGATGGCCCAAACTGATGCCCGAGCCGTAAACGTTGACTATCTCCTCGTCGAGGCGTAGCGCTCGCGTGCAGGCGATGACTTGGGCCGCGAAGGCTTCGTTTATTTCGAACAAGGCAACATCGCGCAGGCTGCGGCTGGCCAGAGCCAATGCCTTGGGGATGGCGTCGATCGGCCCGCTTCCCGTGCGACTCGGCAGGACACCGACGAATGCCCACGACAAGACCCGCGCAAGTGGATCGCGATGTTCATGCGGGGCGGCCAGTGCGACCATCGCGGCGGCGTCGTTAATGCCCGAGGAGTTGCCGGCAGTGATGGTGAAGCCCTCGATCTCGGGGTGGAGCACCTTCAACGAACCGAGCGTCTCCAGCGTGGTGGTACGGCGCGGATGCTCGTCTTCCTGGAATGGCACGGTGCTGCCGTCGGGCAAAACGACGTCAACGGGAACGATCTCATCAACAATCGAGCCGGCATTGATGGCTTTGACAGCACGCTGATGACTACGCAGTGACCAGACGTCCTGGTGATGCCTGCTGATCCCGTATTGCTGTGCACAGTTGTGTGCGACGGTGATCGACATGTCCATCGCCGGCGCCTGCGGCGGTGATGGGTGTCAATACGAGAACCACGGGTCGATCCAGTCGTCGGGGTTCGTGCCGCTGCGGTATGGCTTGCGTTTGCGTACCACGGGCGCGGTTGAACAGGATTCGACACCACCGGCCAGCACTGCCCGAGACATGACGGCTGTGATTGGCCGCAACCCAGCGCTACTGCGGTCAGGCTGGAAGCGCACTGCCGATTCACCGCCATCCCGGGAGGGCGGTGAGGCCGAGGTCGACCGCGGTGTAGCGGGCCATATCGCCACCTCCCCGATACACCTCGGCGAGGAGAAGGTCATCGAAACTGTCCGGCCGCGGTCGGATCGCTCGATGGCCGCGGTGATCACCGGTTCGGCCAGCTGCGTGGCCCCGACGGCGGCCAACGAGCCTTTCCGCGACGTGCCTATGGCCGTGCGTGCTGCCGCGACGATGACGGCGGGCGCTTGTGTCGTCATGACTTCCTTGGCGAGGTGACATCCGGGCAGGTCTTAATCATATGGATAAACTAGCGTAAATCGAGAACTGTCGACTAAGGCTAATGCGTCCGGAGGCTCTGAGAGTGAACTATTTTCCGGCGATTGAATCGTCTGCGTGACAACCGAAGTGGGCATCAACGAACACGGCCGGGTGTCCCGCGCCGACAAGTGTCGACCCCAATCACGACCGTCGGCGCTGCGCATCAAAGACAAGATGCTCGCTGCGGCTCGGCGAGCACTCGGATTTCCCGATTAGGTCCCACCTTGGTTCATGCGTGGCCTGACCGAGTTGCACTTGGAATTCCTGCCGGCATGAAGGTCTGGGTCGACGACCAGTGCTGCCGCGGGCACGGCATGTGTCTGACGCTGTGTCCGGAAGTCTTCAGCCTGACCGATGATGGCTACGCTGAAGCGATAAGCCCTGAGGCCCCAGCGGGATTCGAAGCGGCCACCCGCGAGGCCATCGAGTGCTGTCCGGAGCAGGCGATCAGAGAGCGGTGCCTGGATCAGCCGGGTAGGCCGTCGACGCCGGCTTTGCCTTGAGCGCCCTGTTGGCCAGGCCCGCCCGATATGCCGTTCGGGGTTCCAGTACCGCCCACGCCGCCCTGACCGGGATCTCCACCGGTCCCGCCAGCGCCTGCCATGCCGCCCGCACCGGAGGCACCCGAATGCCCGAACAACCCCCCGGCGCCTCCGACAGCGCCATTGCCGCCATTCCCGCCGTCACCGCCGTCTCCGCCGTCTCCGCCAGTGCCGCCATTTCCACCGACGCCCTGCGAGGAGTTGAACCCGAATCCGCCTTGGCCGCCGGCGCCGCCGAGGCCGCCGGCATCGCCGTGTCCGCCGGCCCCGGCGTTTCCGCCCACGCCGCCCACTCCACCATCACCGATCAGTAGACCGCCACGACCGCCGACCCCGCCCGCGCCGCCGCTGCCACCGTTCCCGCCTGCGGCGCCAACGCCACCGGCGCCGCCAGTCCCTCCTGCGCCCCCGATTCCGCGGAATCCGCTAGTGGTACTGCCTTGTCCGCCCGTGCCGCCGGTACCGCCCGAGGCACCCGTACCGCCTGTACCCCCGGTGCCGCCTGTGCCCCCTAGGCCCGCAAAGAGGGCGTCACCTCCGGTGCCGCCCATGCCGCCCGACGCGCCGCCGCCGCCGGCGCCTCCCGCGCCACCCGGACCTCCGACGGTGGCTCTCTGGGGCGGGACATTGATGAAGTTGGACTCTGCCGTGCCGCCTGTGCCCCCCATGCCGCCAGGGGCGCCGAAGCCACCGTCACCCCCCACGCCGCCGGCGCCGCCCATTACTGGGCTGGTGAAGCCAACGCTGCCGCCAGCGCCGCCTGCGCCACCGTTGCCGCCAGGCTGACCAACTGTCGCTGTGCTGACTCCATGGGCTCCGGGCCCGCCGGGGTTTCCGTTGCCGGCGGTGTTACTTGCACCCGGAATACCCGATTGTGCTGCCGGACCTGCTGGCAGGGGACTGGGGTTGGCACCTGCGGCGCCAGTTGCGCCCAGCCCACCGTTGCCACCAGATCCGCCCTGGCCCATGAAGACCGCAGGTCCGCCGGCGCCGCCGCTGCCGCCGTTACCACCTGGGATGGTGGCGTTGCCGCCGGCCCCGCCGTCCCCGCCATTGCCGTAGAGGAACCCGCCCGCGCCGCCGTTGCCGCCGCTTGCACCTGGTGCGCCCAGCCCACCACTACCGCCATTGCCGAGCAGTCCAGCGGCGCCCCCATGGCCACCGTTAGGGTGCGCGCCGCCACCGGAACCGCCGTTGCCGCCGTTGCCGACTAGAAGCCCGCCCGCGCCGCCGTTCTGGCCGGTCCCGGCTGCACCGTCGGTGCCGTTGCCGATCAGCGGACGCCCCAACAACGCCTCGGTGGGCGCATTTACTAGGTCAAGCAAACCCCGCTCCACAGACTGCAACGGCGACGCATTAGCCGCCTCGGCAACGGCATAGGCATCCGCACTCGAATACAAGGCCCGCACAAACTGCTCGTGATGCGCCGTCACCTGAGCACTCACCCGCTGATAAGCCCAGCCATACCCAGAAAACAGCGACGCCACCGCCACCGACACCTCATCAGCACCCGCCGCCAACACCGCCGTCGTCTGCGCCGCTGCCGTCTCACTCACCGAACGCAGCGACGACCCGATACCCACAACATCAGCTGCTGCCGCCCCCAGCACCTCCGGGCTAGCCACCACAAACGACACCACGTCGATCCCCTTTGTTCGAATGCATGTAGCTACCCAGCCACTCCTCCACCGACCACCCTCGCCTGCTTAGGACCGCAGCGCCCTCGATCAAAAGGCGGATTCGAAGGATGAAAATTTCTCCCCCAACTGGAGGAGAACACCACCACCACAGACACCGAACAACACCATCAACCAGCCTCTACCCACCACCCAAAGACATTCCCCTAGTGAGCTCGGCCTCGGACCGCCGAGGTGGACGGTCGGGTTGGGTGGGTTGAGCAGGCTGCGCATGTGGCGGTGGTTCGGGGGTCCGTGACGATGACCGATTTCTGCTCCGGAGGCTTGCCGGTCCGCACCGTCGACAGGTCGATGCCGAAGGCCGAAGAGTACGCCAACCTAGCGCCACTGCGGTCAGGCTGGAAGCGCACCGGCGCTTCACCCCATACGGGGGAGGGCGGTGAGGCCGAGGTCGACCGCGGTGTAGCGGGCCATATCGCCACCTCCCCGATACACCTCGGCGAGAAGAAGGTCATCTAAACCGTCCGGCCGCGGCCGGACCGCTCGATGGCCGCGGTGATCACCGGTTTGGCCAGCTGCGTGGCCTCGACGGCGGCCAACGAACCTTTCCGCGACGTGCCTATGGCCGTGCGTGCTGCCACGACGATGACGGCAGGCGCTTGCGTCGTCATGATTTCCTTGGCAAGGCGATATCAGGGCAAGACTTGATCATATAGATAAACTAGCGTAAATCAAGAACTGTCGACTAAGGCTGATGCGTCCAGAGGCTCTGAGAGTGAACTATTTTCCAGCGATTGAATCGTCTGCGTGCCAACCGAAGTGGGCATCAACGAACACGGCCGGGTGTCCCGCGCCGACAAGTGTCGACCCCAATCACGACCGTCGGTGCCGCGCATCAAAGACAAGGTTCTCGCTGCGGCTCGGCGAGCACTCGGATTTCCCGATTAGGTCCCACCTTGGTTCATGACGTGGACGTCATCACGCGGATGGGACGCGGCTGCGCGGGTCGTCGACCTCCTTTGTTGTTCGTGCACGGCGTCTTTCACGGCGCATGGTGCTGGGACGAGCATTTCCTTGACTTCTTCGCCGATCACGGCTGGGATTCATATGCGCTAACCTTGCGCGGCCATCATTGCGGTGATGACATCCGCATGCTCCGGACTTGTCGGATCAGGGACTACGTCGACGACGTACGATCAGTCGCCGATCGGCTGCCCAAAGCGCCGGTGCTTATCGGGCACTCGATGGGCGCATACATCGTCGGGAAGCTCGTCGAGCGCCGACATGCGCCCGCGGTGGTTCTGCTGACGCCCATGCCGGGCGCAGATGCATTGCGTACACCGCTGTTACGCCGCAACCTGCTTCCTCTTGCGGCCAGTCTTGCGCGTGGCCGACTCAAGCCCATCGTGGGCACTCCTGAACGGTGCCGCGCCGCCTTCTTTTGTCAGTCCACCCCCGACCATGTCGTTGCACGGTATACGTCGATGCTGACCGAAGAGTCTATCGCCGCGGTGGCCGACATGATCCTCGGCCGCCGGCCACGAGTGCCGCCGGTCGGCGGACCTCCCGTCCTCGTCATGGGCGCATCCGACGACGGCATCTTCTCCGCGCGGCAGATCCGTGCGATCGCCGCCCGATATGCGACCGCGCCCGTGATCGTTGCGCGCACCGGGCACGACATGATGCTCGACGACACGTGGAAAGTCACGGCCGGACACATCGATGCCTGGCTCACGACCGTACTAACCAGGCCGCGGTAGCCCGCCACTGAGCCGCTTAATCATGTTGGGGCAGCAGCATTTCGCTTTTCCCCCCCAATAACGGGCGGGAGGTGTTCAGCGGGTTGTGCCGAAGACGAGTTCCTCCTAATATATCGAACGGTATATTAGGAGGAAGAATGAGTGTTCCAAGGTTCGGCGACTTCGAATTTCAGGCGGTCGTCGACGCGTATGAGCCTAAGCTCGTCGATCTGCATCCCAGCGAGTTGCGGCACGGTTTGAGCCTTCAGGTCCAGTACTTCTACGGCGGGTTACGCGATGCTGACGGCGCGACGTGGGCCGTCGAGCGAAAGTTCTGCGGCCCCATGACCGGCGGGCTGTGGCTGATGAACGACTCCAGTGGTGACCTCAATCTGCATCCGGGCGCGTTCGATAGCGCGCGAGGCGAATCACTACGTACCATCGAGCCGTCGCGACGACGCTGGACCAATCACCTGATGCATGCGATGGCGGAACGTTTCGGCGTGGCCGGTCAGCCGCTCGATCTGGCTATCGACGACGATGGCATCACTTGGGCTGAAGGCGATTTGCTGTCCATAGCGGGTCCGTTGCAAGGTCCCGGGTTCCAGTTCTGCATGCCGGCGCGCACGGAGCCGCTCTTCTACACGACCCAGGTCTATTGGGTGACTGGGACCATCGCCGGCAAGCCGGCGGAGGGCTTCGTCGGTCTGGACCACGGATATTTCCAACCCGGTGTCGAGTGGAAGGAGTATCGGTACTTCAAGGATCTGGAGATCTCTTGGGAAGTGTTCGGCAACAAATTCACCGACGGGGCCGTCGACTACGGGGTGATCGTCAAAGGCCGCCAAGGTTGGTCGGGTGCGGCGACTTTCGACGCCGGCAAGTTGGTTGCCAAGACCGATCGGCTGGGTGCGACCTATCGGCTCGACGGCGAGGGCTTCATCGAGCAGGCCCGATTCGACATCGATGGACAGGGCTACACATTTACCGGTAGTGAGCGTGGCAAGATGCGCCATTTCGGTGAAGCGCGATGGGCCGGCTACACCTCGCAGGCCGGCATTACCCGACGTGACGGCGATCCGCGTGCCCTCGATGTGGGGTTCACCTGGATCGAGTTTTTCCCAGGGCGCATCAAGAGCGATCACCTTGTCGCGGGGTGACCGCCCGAAAAAGCCCACAACGACGCCCTTCTGGCCGTCCGCCCGCGGGTGAGTCAAGTGTCCGAGATGGACTGCTGCGGGCGGCCGCGACTCGCTTCAGTCAAGACGGCTACGCCGGCGTCAGCATCCGCACGATACTTGCCGATGCGGGCGCGACCGCGCCCGTTCTGTATCACCACTTCGGTAGCAAGACAGGCCTTTACGTGGCGGTCGCCACCACCGCCCAGCAGCATGTCCTTGATCGGTTCGCCGAGGCAATCGCACCGCATAGTGAGGTCGCGGACAAGGTTTGGGCAATCATTCGCGCCGTGGTGCTGCTTCGTCGTGAGCACCCCAACGCTGCACGCCTCTTTCAGACCGTGCAGCACGATGTCCGCCGCTACCCCGAACTCCGCGCATTGCGGCGATACGACGGCCACTTCACCGACTTTTGGGCCTCGGTGGTCGGCTCCGCGGCGCCGGAGGGTCTGGCGCTTGGGCTGCGGGCCATTGTCGAAGGTCTGCTGTCGGTTGGCGGTTCGGCGGCAAAAGACCACGACCTCGACGCTGCCGCAACCGCCCTCATCGCGATGCTCAGTGTGGGGCTGCCCGGGTTGCAACCGGGAGGCATCGTCCAAGGATATAGATAATCTCTACCCAGAACCGTTGACATCCGCGCGCTGTCAGCCCTACATTCGTCCCGAGGCATCGGCTCGAGTGCAGGGCGAAGGCGAGTGGCAGACGCGGCGTACGATCCGACAGCGCAAGGCGCCATCGGTCACGGCCTGCGATCCAGAAAGGCGACGACGGATGCGCTCGTGCAGTGATTCACCTGCCGGCCCCGGGAGCTGACAGGTGGCCACCGTTTATCACGGGCGTCCGATCGAGCCATATCGACTCGGTGTGCTGATCGACCTCCCGGAACATCCGGGGCTCAGCGACTGCTGGCCGGATGCGGTCCGGTTGGCGAGCGAGGACGTCAAGGCGCGCGGTCTGCTCGAACGCGACGTTGAGGTGGTGGTCCGCGAGGTCTACGCACAGCCGTGGACGTCCGCTCACGGACTGATCAAGGCGTATCGCGAGCTTGTCGAAGACGCCGGGGTGCTCGGCGTGGTAGGCCCGTTCACCTCCGACAACTGCCTTGCCTTGCTGCCCGAGATCGAGCGCCGGCAAGTACCCACCGCCACCATCTGTGGATCGGTCCGATTCGTCGGTGATTACGCCTATGCGTTCGCCAACGGCGGGCTCGCCGACGAGCCAGCAGTGATGGCGGCCTGGCTGCAGGCCAACGGCCACCGTCGGATCGCGGTGCTGCGCGAACGCACTCAAATCGGTGAGGAATATGCGGAATTCTTCCGCTACGAGCTGCAGCCGCAGAACCTGGTCATCACGGCCGAACCTCCGGTGTACCCGGCCACCAGCGTCGAAGAACTGGTGGAAGCGCTCACTGTCTGCCGCGACTCCAAGCCCGACGCGCTGGTGTACCTGGGTCTGGGGGGAGTGAATCAGTGGATTCGCCCGGCGCTCGAGCAGATCGACTGGGATCCGCCGCGCATCCAGACGACCGCATTTGTCAGCGCCACCTACACCGAAGAACGCGCTCGTCGGCTCGAGGGCTGGGTCGGCGTTGACCAGTACCACGAGGGCAACGAGGTGTTCGCGGCGGTGCGTGAGAGGTTCCGCAAGCGTTTCGGCTACGACTACGCGACCTCGGGGCTATCCACCGGATACGACATTGGCCATGCGTTTGCTCTCGCGCTCGGGAGAATGCGCTACGCCACGCCGACCGCGCTGCGGGACGCGATGGACACGCTGCGCCGCATCCCTGCGTGTACCGGTGGACCCGGCACGATCATCACGCTCGGCCCTCGCGACCACCGCGCCTACCAGGGAGCAGACTTTTTGGTGCTCCGGCGCGCTCACGGCGGAACCACATCGCTGGAAGGCCTCGCCTCCGTCGTTCCCTGGGAACAACCGTCATGAGGATCGCCGTCACCGGTGCAAGCGGAGTGTTCGGGCGCGGTATCGCCGCCCGGCTGCGTTCCGAAGGGCATGAGGTCGTCGGGTTGGCCCGACACCGGCCCCGGAACTGGTCCTCCGACAGCCATTTCGTCGAGGCCGACATCCGCGATGCGGCTAGCGTTGACCGGGCAGTCAACGGCGCCGACGTCGTCGCGCACTGCGCGTGGGTGGTCAATTCCAACCCCGATGCGAAACTGACCCGCGACATCAACATCGGCGGCACCCAGAACGTCCTCGACGCGATGGACCGATCGGGAACCCGCCGGATCGTCTTCGCGTCGTCTGTCCTCGCCTACGGCGCCCGACCATCGGGTGGGAACCGGCTCAACGAACAAGATCCCCTCGCTCCCTCACCTGATCATTTCTACGCATTCCACAAGGCGCATGTCGAAGGCCTGCTCGCGGGGTGCGGCAAAGAGTGGGTTGCGATTCGTCCGGGCATCGTGGTCGGCCGTCACGTCGACAACACCGTCATGCGCTTGCTCGGTTCGCCCGCGTTTCCCAACGTCGGAGGTTCCGCCGACCGGCCGCTGCAGATTGTGCACACCGACGACGTGCACCGGCTCTTCGTCCGCGCCGTGCTGGGACACGAGACCGGACCGGTGAATCTGGCGGCGCGGGGCGAGCCCACCGTCCGTGACATCACCGCGAAACTCGGCCGCCGGCTGTTCCCGGCACGCAAACGGCTGATCGACGCCGGGCTGGGCGCGCTATATCGTCGCGGACTCGTCGAGGCGTCACCCGCAGAATTCGAGCTGCTGTTGAACTTTCCCATCATGGACACCGGTCGGCTGGTGCACGAATGGGGTTACTCGCCTGCCTGGAATGCTGAGGAATGCCTGGACGACTTCGCACTCGCGGTTCGTGGTCGAGCCGTTGTCGGCAAGAAGGTCTTCACACTGCCCTGGCGGATCGCGCTCGTACACGACGTCCCTGCGATCGACGAAGCACCGGCCGACGGTGCACCGCTGCACCATGCCGGGCCCGAGGGCCGCAACGGCGAATTCGACACACCAATCGACCCGCGGTTCCCGACATTCGTTGCCACCAACCTGTCGGAGGCACTGCCCGGGCCGTTCACACCGGCCGCGGCGTCGTCCACGGTGCGAGGTCTGCGAGCCGGCGGCGTATCGATCGCGCAGCGGCTGCGACTGCGCGGCGTCATCGGCCGAGAGGTCGCCACGCGTGCGATTGGCACCTTCGGGCACCGCTTGTACGGCGGCGTGACGTCGGTGTACTACATGGCTGAGTCGATGCCGGGCACCAAGCCCGACAGCATGATCGAGCAATTCTTTGGACGCGAACTCGGCGATACCCCGGTCTTCGGCCGTGAACGTCCCCCGCGCGAGCGATGCAGTATCGCCAGGCGGCTGACGGACGTGCTGCTGGTCGGGCTGACCGGCCTGGGACTGGTCGCCGGATCCCGGCGGGAATCCACGACGTTCGTCGGCGATGTCGACCGCCTCGAAGGCTTGTTGCCCGGCGAGTTGTCCGACCTCGACGATAGCCGCCTGGAGAGTCTCATCTTGTTGGCCCGTGATTTGGTGGTGCACGGCTGGGTGCTGTCGGCGTGGGCCGGAATGTTGTGTACGGCGTCGGCAACCGCCGCAGCACGCCTCGGCGGTGGCGGTCTGCCAGCCGCCGGTCGGGAGGTGGCCAGTGGCCGGGCACTTGAAAGTCTGGAGCGGCTCACGGATTTGGCGCGAGCCCATCCGGCGGCGGTCGACGCGCTTTCGGTCGAACACGACGTGCTGGCCGCAACGCGGGAGCGCGCACCCGAGCTGTATCGGGCGATCGTCGCCGACTTGTCGAAGATCGGGCACCGCGGGCCGGCCGAATGTGAGTTGCGCTCGGTCACCTATGGCGACGATCCCGAACAATTCACCCGCATGATCGCCAAGTCGCTTGCGCACCAACAGCAAAGGGTCGAAGCAAACCACCTTCCACCTATTCCCGCGGCACGCGGCCGGCTGGCTCAGCGGCTGGCGGGACGGCAACTATGCGATCGAGAAGTCCGCCGAGACAAGGTCGTTCGGGCGACGTGGATACTGCGTCAGCTGCTGCGCGACCACGCACGGCGGCTCGTCGAGCGCGACATCATCGATCAGCTCGACGACATCTACTTCTTCCAGGTCGATGAGCTCGAGGCGTTGCCGCCCGACGCCCGCGGACTGGTGGCGCGTCGGCGCGCCGAGATGGCTCGACTGGCGTTGGTGCGGCCGCCACCGGCGTTCAGCGAATCCTGGACCGCGGCGACGGACGCGTCGCGACTGGAGCCCGGCCGGTCGCTGCATGGCCTGGGCGTGAGTGGCGGACGGATCAAGGGACGCGTGCGCCTGGTCGACCAGCACACGATCGACGAACTGCTGCCCGGCGAGGTGCTGGTGGCGGACGTCACCGACGTCGGCTATACACCGGCATTCGCCTACGCCGGCGCCGTCGTCACCAATCTCGGCGGCCCAATGTCGCATGCGGCCATCGTCGCCCGGGAATTCGGCGTCACCTGCGTGGTCGATACCCGCAATGCCACCCGACGGCTGCCCGCCGGCGCACTGGTAGAAGTCGACGGATCAACCGGGGAAATAAGGCTTCTCGAGGCCGCGATCGATCAGACTCCGCCAGCACATCGTGAATGCTGACGTTCCACAACCTGCGCTCGGCCACGCAGACCGGGCCCCGTCGAGATGAGAAACCATGGTAGATAACCACATTCGCACCAGCGGACACTACGGGTTCCAACCGGTCGCGACGCTGATCGAACCGACCGCAAGCGCTCATTGGAATGACGTTGCCGGACTGAAGATGGACATGCAGTACTTCTATGGTTCGGTCCGGTCGGAAACAGGCGACTACTGGTGGCCCATCCGTGGCTTCTACCGCGAGCGGGCGCGGTTCCTGCACCTGTCGGAGTCGAAGATCGGCGGAGACTTCGTCTACGCCACCGACGAAACCAGCTCGTACGGGGGTCCTGTGGAGCACCGCCAGAGCGACGGCCGCTGGGAAGTGGTGACTCCCCAGGGCGCGGCGCTGATGGCCGTCGACGACCATCGGATGGAGTGGAACGACGGCACCGAACTGTCCATGACCGGTGAGCTGGTCGGGCCGGGACTGCAGTTCTTCACTCCCGATGCAGACGACCCGATGGCGTACACGTCGCGCCTTTTCAAGACCACAGGGACGATCAAGGGTGTTCCCGTCACGGGGCTCGTTTTCCACGACAGCATGCATTCCAAGCCCGGCAAACGATTCATGAGCGGGCCGGTGATCACCAAACTCGAAGCCGCATGGGTCGCATTCGCGACGGAGTTCGAAGACGGCGCGGTGCACTCGGGACACCTCATCCACGGAACCGAAGATTTCAACTTGATGATCGTTCACCGCAGCGATGGACCACCCCTGATAGCGCACGACATTGTCGTGGCAGCCGAGCTTGATGGGGAACCGGAGTCCGAATCCGCTTATCCGGCCATGGTTTCCTACATCGGCGGCGGCGAGACCTGGCTGTGGGAGGCGGCCCCCGGCGGGCGGTGCCCGGTGCGGAAAGACCTGCTGGCCGGCCACCGCTGGCGGCAGGGCTGGGTCCACCACGTGGATGAAAAGCGGCGGCCGAAGACTACCGAAGCACTGATGGAGACCTACAACGGCCGGCTGGTCGAGACCGGTGCCCTCCGGCAGCAGATTGCCCACTGACCATGGGTTCCCCACGAGGTTCTTGGCGGTGGCCGTCGCGGCGCCGCGGCAACTTCGACTTCCGAAGTCTGGTCAGTACCTGCGAGTTCGCGGCCCGGGATGCCTGGTGCGAACGCGAGTTCTTTGGGCTGCGGCCGATGGCCACCTACTGGTGGAGCTGCCTGACCGATGACGAGGGCAACTTCTTGGCCCCGATGCGCAAGGTCAACACCGAACTGTCTGGTGGCCTACAGTTGTCGTCGAATGTCGGCACCGACAACCTCGAAATCGCGCCGGAAGCCTTCGCATCGTCACACCGCGGAGCCGGGGTTCGCTGGACGCTGGACGAGGGTGAGTCGTCGTTCAGGGTGGCCGCCGAACCCACGCCGTATAGCCAACCATTCTCGTTCACGGTGTCCGACAAGAAATTTCACTGGTCCGAAGGTGAACTACTCGACCTGCGGGGCGCTCCACTGGGGTTGGGATATCAGTGGTATACGCCCAACATCGACGAGCGCGGTGGGAATCTCTATGCGTCGCAACCTTTCCGGGTCACCGGTCAGGTTAGCGGACATGAAGTCCGCGGCTTTGTTTCGATGGACAGCTTCTACGGGCCGACGGGCCAGGTATACAACAATGGTCCCCTCTTCAATATCGTGGAGCTGGCCTGGGTGACGTTCGGCAACATTTACGGCGACGGCTCGCATGAATTCGGTGCGCTATGTCTTGGCAAGGAGCATTGGGGTTTCGCCGTGGTCGCAGATCAGGACGGGCCGATCGTCGAGTCCACCGAACTCACCGCCGAGGTGCAGTTGGACGACGACCGGTACGTGGAGACCGCTGTGTACGCCACCAGCGACAGCCAGTGGCGCTTTACCGCCGTCAAGCGGGGTCAAATGCGCTCGCTTGCCGCGGCGCGCGGCGATGCCTACCACGGCCAAGCGGGATCGGTTCGCCGCGTCGGCGACCAGCGCGTGCCCGAGACGTCACTGGCGTGGATCGAGACTTTCCCGCTCAACGGACTCGACCGGCGATACACCGGTGCACGCAGGTCGTAGCGTTGTGAAACTGGCCGGGCGGCGATGCATTTCGAGTCAGACCGTCACAACAGCAAGGACCATGTCGACAAGAGATTCTGCGAGTTGATCACCCCGCTTGCCGAGCGTGCCGGCGCGGCCCGGCGGTGTCGCCATGTAGTGCATGAGCAAGCCGCCGAAGATTGCGTCGAGAAGCAACGTGACCGGGGTGCGTGGCGGAAGGTCACCTCGAGAGACGCCACGACGCGTAATGCGCCGTACCGCCGAAACGTTGGCTGCGACAAACGCTTCCCATCGTGGTGCCAACTCTGGAACGCACCGAGCCTCAGCGGCCAGCCGTAAAACACTGTCTCCCAGATCGCTGGTCAGCATGCCGAGGATGTTCCGCGCAAGGACGAGCAGATCTCCGCGGACCGTTCCGGTATCGGTGTCGAGCGGCATGTCGATACGGGTTTGCAGCGAGTCCAAGAGCAGCGACGTGGCGTCGGGCCAGCGTAGGTAGATCGATGACTTGCCCACCCGCGCTTCTCGCGCCACCGCGTCGATGCTGAATCCCGTCCAGCCGACCCGAGCATAAAGCTGACAGGCCGCTGATCGGACCCTTTCCTCGACGGCAGGGTCCCGGGGCCGCCCGGCGCCGGTATTGGCCGATTCGGTCATACGTGTCCTAGGGGTTCGTGTACGGAATCCGTCCGTATTTAATGACCGTCGCTGGTGAAGCAACGGGCTCGTGAAGCAATAAGCATGGTATCGGGCGACCCTTCGCCAAGGCTGGGAAGCGGCATCGCGGCATTGCCATGATTCGTCATCGATTCTTCCACCGCGGCTGCCGTTTCTGGGCGAATGCTGTCATGCCCTCAAAACAGTCCTCGCTGAAGAGCAACTCGTCGATGACGTCACTGGGCGCGTTGATCGCAGTGAACACGTCGGCTTCCTTCGCCGCCTCCTGGACCAACTGCAACGTGAGGCGTACGGAGGTCGGGGACGCCGCAAGGATGTCGGCGGCCAACTCCCGCGCGACTGTCATTGCGGTCCCGGCCGGAGCGACTCTATTGACGAGTCCGTGACTTCGCGCCTCGTTGGCGCTCATCTGACGCCCGGTCAGCAGCAGCTCGTTGGCCAGTACGGGCGGCAGTGCCCGCGGCAATCGAACCGCGCCGCCGGCTCCCGCGACGAGTCCGACCTTGACCTCACTGAGTGCAAAGATTGCGTTCTCGTCAGCGACGATCAGATGGCACGCCAGCGCTGTCTCGAGTCCCCCTCCCATCGCGAAACCGTTGACTGCGGCGATCACCGGCTTGGTCATGGTCTTGCGGTGGGTGATACCGGCGAATCCTGACTTGGGCACGTACACCGGTTTCCCACTTGCCGAATATCGCAGATCGTTTCCGGCACAGAACGCTTCAGGTCCTGCGCCGGTGAGGATCGCTACCCACAATTGCGGATCGGCGAAATACGCATCGAAGATCTCGGCGAGTTCCTCGTTCGCCGGTGGATGCAACGCATTGCGGACGTTTTCCCGGTTGATCGTCACTTCCAGGAGGTGGCCATCACGGTGCACCGTGGCGTACTCATAGGAGTAGCGGAAAGTCGGAGGCCGCTGCGGGCAGAGCTCCTGCATCCGGTCCTTGGTCAGCGCGACGCGGTTCCCGTAGCCGAACGCCTTCACGTAGACGCGTTGACCCACCGGCTGGTCGGCCGTCTCCAGCATCGCGATGAGCTCCTCATCAGCCTCAACCGCGTTGGCGAGGAACCGGCGGCCGTCCGATTCGAGCCGTCCGACCACCACACCGAGCTTGCCATTGCGGCGATGTTTGACGGTGTAGGTTTCCACGGTTGCCCAGCCATCGGCTTGGACGGCATGCCCAACAGCGGGTGCGGCGTCGATGCTCGCCTGCAGCTCGCTGCTCCGGTCCCTGCGCAACTCTCGCGGCGTGGTGCTGTAGATGCCTACCGAGTACTTCGACAGCACGCCGCCGTTGGCGCCGACCAATCCTAGGGAGCCAGGCGCCGCGCGGACTCGCCGAACGATCTCGGCGATCGCATGCATCGAGTAGTTGTTGCCAGGTCCGCCGAAGAAGGGCAAGCCGCCAGTCACCGTCAAGCCGCGGGGGTCGTCGGCGGCAAGTTTCAGACCGTCGATGACGTTGAACACCGCAATCGGAAAGCAGCTGTAGAAATCGAAGAAGTCGATGTCATCCAGCGTGGCGCCGGCGACCTCGAGTGCGTGCAACACGGCCTGGACCGCTGCGGGGCTGTGGCCGATATCGGGGCGGTCGAAGAAGTTTCTTTCGCGCAGATCGGCCTGGCCGTGCAAGAAGACCCACCGGCGGGGATCGATGCCCAATTCACGCGCGACTGTGACGCTGGTGAGCACGATGGCCGCTCCTTGGTTGACCTTTTCCCGCGCCACGACCAGACGGGGGTAAGGGTCGACGATCATCCGGTTGTGTTCATTGACGTTGACCAGGTGCCTCGCCGTATGCGGCTGCGGCGCAACGGAATAGGGGTTCGAAGCGGCCACGTGCGTAAACGGTTCGAACAACTCGCCCATCGCTTGTGCATACCGCCGCCGGGACTCCCCGCGCGCGGCCCGGCGGGCGTTTTCGAGCAGCGCGTATTGTGAGGGCGCATCGTCGAGCCCATGCATCAGCTGCTCACGGGAGATCAATCCCTTGAGGCCGAACCCGCGATCTTCCAGGTCGCCGGGCGGGTCGTCGGAGAAGTCAGGACGGTCTGATTGGTGCGCGAAGTGGTGCACCGTCGAGACCGCCTCGGCTCCCGCGAGCAGCACACCGTCACTCTGCCGGTGCAGCACAGCTCGGGTGAACTCGTTGACAAGGTGTTGGGGGGACTGGCCGCCGCTGACTTCGAGCACCGCGCGCCGCGGCTGGACGCCGAGTCGACTGGCGACCGAACGCGGGAAATTCGTTGATCGTCCCAACGGCGATGCCGCCCCCGGAGTGGAGTTTTCGAACTGTCGCGTGGTCGCGACCGTGTCGACCGCTGCCAGGACCGTGGCGCTATCGACCGCGGTGTCCGCAACGGCATCACGCGCTGCGGCTACGGCAAGATCGATCGGTGAGCGCCCCTGATAGTGCTCGTCGTGGAGACCCTCAGCCGCTTGTCCCACCCCGACAATCACCGGTGTCCGCGGATCAAGATCGTCAAGAGTGTGCATCGGATCTTCTGGTCGCTGCGCGCCTCTCATCACTGGGACTTTATATCGGACGAATTTCGTCCAGCAATGAGGTGGTGTTTGGCCCCACGCACCACGCCGGTGCAACGGGCAGCAGCTGCGCCCGCAACTGACGCTGTATTGGAGGTCCGCAGCAGCACGTATAGTCCTGATTGGCATAAGATCACGGCTCCCGTGAGGGGACAGCGCGATGAAGGCGATGAGCGGTTTGGACCGCCTTTTGCTCAATGTTGAATCCGAGCAGCAACCGATGGACGGGGCCGGAATATTCCTGCTGGATCCATCCACCGCACCTGACCGTCACGATTACAGCCGGGTCAAAGCCGAGCTTTCCGCCCGGATCCCGCGGATACCCGTCTTTACCCGGCGCCGCGTCGCCGCACCGTTCGGCGTGGGCTATGAGCAGTGGGTGACCGACCCCGACTTCTCGATCGATCGCCATCTCAAGCATGTGGGCGCTCCGGCCCCTCACGACTTGTCGGCGCTGTGTGATTTGGCGGTGTCCTTGCTTGATGAGCCGTTACGGCACGACCGCCCGCTGTGGCAGATGTACTACGTCGACGGCCTCAGCGATGGCTCTGCTGCTCTCATTGTTCGCATCCACCACGCAGCTGTCGACGGCGTCGGCGGAATGGAGATGCTGGCTCAGCTCTTCGACCACGAGCCCCGTGCCGTCGATCCGACCCTCTCGGCGTGCCGCGTCGACGGTGAACGGGTCCCCGGACCGGCCGAAATGCTGGTCAGGTCGATACCGGACCAGATGCTCACGCCCGTCAGATTGGCATATCGTGGCCTTCTGGTGGCGTGGCCTCTGGTTCGCGGCATTGCCCCGCGCGTCGCCGGGCTGTTGCAGCCCGGCCGTGGCACCATCCCCGAAGCCCGTGTTACCGAAGAGTCACCGCAACCACCTGCGGCTCAACGTAGTTCGGGCCACACCCCGCAAACCGTGTTCAATCGGCAATGCGCGAGCCCGAGACGCTCGCTGGCACTGTTATCGATCCCGATGGCTGATGTTCAACGGGTCAAGAGTCGCTTCAACGTCACGCTAAACGATGTCCTGCTTGCCGTGACCAGTGCGGGCGTCGCGGATTATCTGCGCGGGCGCGACGAGCTTCCCGCTGAGCCGCTGCGGGTGGTGTCGCCGGTCAACATCCGCGACGAAGCAGCCGAAGAAGGCGCTGGTAATCATTTCACTTTCATGATGATCGCTATTCCGTCGGACATCGCCGATCCGGTCGAACACCTTCTCGTAATCTCCGGCCTGGCCAAGAAGAACAAACCTCAGCGCATCGCAACAAGCCGCACTCGCCGCAAGGCCACCGGTCAAATAGTGAGCAGCGTGAACCGAATGATCGACGCCGTGCCCGGCGGCTCCTGGCATATGCTGGCGCACTTGCTACATACGCCACTTTTCGCCGCATTTCCAACCGTGGCGAACTACATGGTTTCCGACATCCCCGGCCCTGAGCAAAGGCTCTATCTCGCCGGTGCGGAAATGACCCATCTCTACGGGCGCAGCATGGCGGGAGTCCCCATAGGGTTGCTCATTCACTGCATCAGTTACGCAGACAGCCTTGACTTCGGCTTCACCGCCCTGGCAGAGCTGGTTCCCGATCCTGAGCGGATTGCCGACGGCGTCCAACGTCGCTTCGAACTGCTGCTGGCGGCTGCCGAGGATAGTGCGAAAGCCCCTGCGCCTTCGCCCAAGACATCGGATGTGCAGACCGAGGCGCCGAGCCCATAGTTCGCATCGTTGGCGAGCGGTCCGAGGATTTCTTCGGGGGCGATCGCTGTCGATGCTTTGACACCGTCGAAAAGTGTTGGCGTGATCAATTATCCGCCGGCCGGCTCGCCAAAGTGCAACCGGTCATGGGTTTTTCACAAGGGCTGGCAGCCGCCTCTGTGCAACCAAGCGTGACAGTGCCACTGCGAGTCGTGCTCCGGTGCCGGCCAAAGCCTGCCGCTGACCTCGCATAAGTGCGTTATAGCCCGCCTGGGCCACTGCGGCCGGCGAACCAGCCTTACCTTTCTCAAACATGGTATGCAGCAGCGACTTCCCGGCGAATTGATCGATACCACTGGCCCGGGCAAAATTCGTCTGTGTTGCTCCTGGGGTGAGGCATGTGACAGTAACCCCGTAGGGTTTGAGTTCAGCGGCTAGGGCATAGCTGAATGTATTCACGTAGGACTTGCTGGCGCCATATGAGGCCATTCGGGTCGACGGCACCATGCCGGCTGTTGAGCCGACATTCAGGATGGCGCCGCGATGGCGCTGTTTCATGACCTTGCCGAAGAGCATCGACATTTTGGTCAATGTGACGATGTTCAGTGTCAACATCTGTGCCACGCGCTCGGTCGAGAGGTCTACGGCGTTGCCAAAACAGGCGAACCCGGCATTGTTGACGAGGATGTCAGGCATCCAGTCGTTGTCCACGCACCACGAGAACAGCTCGTCGCCGGCATCGGGTGCCGCCAAATCCATCTGCAGCGTCTGCAGTGACCTGCCCTGCGGATCGAGCTCAGCCGTTAACGTCTCCAGCTCTTGCTGCAGCAAACTGACGGCGAGGACACGCGAGCCGTCGGCCACAAATAGCCTTGTAAACTCCTTGCCGATGCCCGCACCGGCGCCCGTCACAAGAACGTTGGGTGAGGACATGGCGGATCGATCACCTACTATTTGCCCTCGCTATGGGGCGTCGGGCGTCTCGTTTGAGCCTGGCAGTCAGCAATCGCGATAACGGTACGGGTCACGTACAGAAATTCATGGTCAGGTTAGCGGTCGACATCGGGGGTTGGCAAGAGGATCGCAATTACGCTCCTCGATGAACAACTGCGGGTATCAGCTACCTGACACACCGGTGAGGCGCTGCCGAATTCCGCAACCTGGCCGCGGCTATTCCGGTGGTGGTTGGTAATGCGCCGCTGAGTTCCGCAGTTGCCAGATCTGGGCAGGGCATAGCAGATTTACCGCATATGAGACCAGGTAGTTAGCCGCAAACTCATCGTTGGGGGTCACGTCACTTTTCACATCACCCATCACTTGGGCGTAGCTCTGGCCCTGGGTGACCTTGTCGCAGATCCCGTAGCCGTAGCCGATGGCGTCATTGTTCGGAAAGTCGTAGTGGCGCCGCACCATCACGTCATAGACGTACTCCACTTCGGGTGCTGGGGCAGCCTGCGCCGGTGGGGCTATCGTCTGCGTGATTCCGCCGGCGGCAGCGACGGCGACGATCAAAGCGGCGAGCAACGTGCCGCGCTTCATGGCCGGCGCCCTATGCAGTTGTACCGACGCCGCGGGTGGATCGCCGGTCGCACTGTCCCACTGAACCGGTCTGCTAGGGGGTCGGCCGACACGGAGGGTGCGACCGTCATGGCCAGAACAGTTCGAGGCGCCAATTCTAAGGCGGCCAAGGCATTCCCGTTGTCTGTCGCACCTATGACGGGCAGTTGTCGTCGATTCCTGCGGCGTGTCATATCGCCCCTCCGGTAGGGGATGGCCGTGCGGTGTGACGCGCGATTGCCGCGCGTGGCGAGATTGTATAACTCCGCCGGCAAATCCTGTACGGATGTCGGACCGAAATGTACGTCGGGCTAGGTCAGGGGGGTCCGGTCTACAACGTCGAATGTCCTCTTGTCTAGCCGCCTATTCTCTATATGATCTAGCGGAAACATGGATTTTTCGTGGAACAGGCTTGTGGCCTCGACCGAATGTCGTGATCACCGGCGCGAGCGGTACCTGGTATGGCATCGCGCATCGCCGGAAGGGAGACCTGATGGACATCCCGAACCTCTCCGCCGAAGCCGGAGGTGCCTCTTTTGTTGCCCCGCCGGGTGTCCGTGTGCAATTCGAACACCATCGGATCCGCCTTCCGGGCGGGCACCGGGTTGGCGTGTCGGTGGGTGGTCGAGGTATACCGCTGGTTTTCTTCCATGGCATCGGGCTGAACCGTCATGTCTACCTGCGGCTGGTCAACAGGTTGCCCCAGCTAGGGTTTCTGGTGGCAGCAATCGACGCACCCGGTCATGGAGATACGCATGCGCCGGCGCGTGGCCACGACACCTTCGAGGAACGGGTTGCGATCACCGAGCAGGTGCTGGATTCACTCGGCATTCGGCGTGCTGTCCTGGTCGGCCACAGCATGGGCGGGCGCACTGCGGCCGAACTGGCTGCACGGCGGCCGGAACGCGCGCTGACGATCATCTTGATCGACCCGGCGCTGGGAGAAGCCTTCGACGCCTCCCGCAGCAGGGTTTCATCACCGACCAAAATGGGCTTGGGGCTGGCCGCAGGCCTAGTCGACCTCTTCAGGGACCGAGTAGGGCTGCGGGGTAACGATCACCTTTGGCACACGCGGACGTTCGTGGGGATCCTTGCTCGAACTGCGGTCCGGCCCGGTCCGCTCCTTGCAGCGGCCCGCGCAATCGCAGCGTCGGAGCGCTGCAACCGTGCGTTGGGCATATTGGCCGAACACTCGACGCCGGTCGCTATCGTGCACGGTGAGAAAGACATGCTGGTGAGCCTCGAATCTGCGGTCAGCGCGGCGCGTCTTTGCGGCGGCACCCTCGTCACGCTTCCCGACGCTTACCACTCCTGGGTATTGTCCACGCCTTGGACGTTCTCAGCGATCGTGCGCCAGTTGCTCTCCGAGCATCGACTCGGGATCGAACTCGACCACGCGCTGGCTAGCAAGGTGACGCGTTCGACGCCCGACCCGTGGTACGCACCGAACTCGCCGGTCCTCTCCATGGCGGCACCGGTGCGCGTACTCGGCCGGGCAGAACCGACCGGTACACACCTGTATCACCAGTTCAAGATCTGGGACGCGGGCAGCTTCCCAAAGCGGTTCGAATCTCGACAACCTTTGCCGCCGCGTTGACGCTCCACTCTTCAACACGGCCATGAGAGGCGTCTGCAAGAACAGCACGGAGGTCAGGTCGTGAGAAGCGAATGGGCGGCTACGGCCCTGGCCATGTCGATCGGTGTGGCTGTCGTGGGGTGCAGTCTTGACGTCAAATCGGTGCGTATTGACACCGTGGGCAACCACGATTGACCGATGTGGATGATCAAGTTTCGCCTCGCATCACGCGCCTTTGCTGCTAGGCTAGTCGCCGCCAAGACAGGTTGAGTTTGCTCGCTGCGCGTCCACCACGATGCGTCTCAGCGGTGTTCAACGAAACCAGCAAAGAATCTTCGGGGTTGAGCCGCGATCAGGATCTTGCGCCGCTCGCATCAGCTGGATAAACCCGTCGTAGCCGATCCTTCCGGCTGGTGCGCGATTTTGGAAGATCATTATTGGCAGCTGACCAGGGCACGCCCAAACCCAACCCGTCCATCGGCAAGAACAGGTAGTCCGGGCGATTGTTCGGCGAGCTAACCGCTTACCCGCCGGTTGCCGGCGTTGCCGGCGAATACGCGGGAGGCGGGTAGACACCCCTGAGGATCCAGGCGAACCAGTTGATGGCGTATTCGACCTCGTCGCTGCCGTCGTAGTCAAGACTCGGATCCATGTGATAACCCTTCGAAGTTGCTTCGCGATCCTTCTGCCTTCGGCTCCCGATTATTGCACTAGCATAACTACGTTAAAAGAGTTAGCGACGACGGCAGACGCTGGTGGGGAAGGTTGGGCATGAAGTTCGGTCCGATGCTGCTGCGGAAGGCGTTGGCGGCAGTGCTGAGTCTGACATTTCTAACGTGGGTCTCGACGGGTGCAGCCAACGCCGCGAACGTCGAAAACCTGATGGTCCCGTCGGCGGCAATGGGCCGCGACATCCCGGTCGCGTTCATGGGCGGCGGGCCACACGCGGTCTATTTGCTCGACGCCTTCAATGCGGGCGACGCCGTTAGTAACTGGGTGACCGCAGGCAACGCGATGAACACGCTTGCCGGCAAGGGCATCTCCGTGGCGGCCCCGGCTGGCGGCGCCTACAGTCTCTACACCGACTGGGAGCAGGACGGCAGCCGCCAGTGGGAGACGTTCTTATCAAGCGAACTGCCGAATTGGTTGGCCGCGAACAAAGGCCTGGCATCCGGAGGCCACGCCGTTGTTGGGGCCGCACAGGGCGGCACCGGCGCGTTGATGCTGGCCGAGTTCCACCCGGACCGGTTCCGCTACGCGGGATCAATGTCGGGTTTCCTGTACCCATCGAACACCTTCGTCAACGGCGCAATCACCGAGGGCATGATGCGGTACGGAGGCGTCGACACTCAAGCCATGTGGGGTGCCGCCCAACTGGGTCGATGGAAGTGGCACGACCCTTACGTGCATGCCGGGGACTTGGTGAACAACAACACTCGGGTGTGGATCTTCAGCCCGCAAACTTTGACGGCCAGTGATCCGGCCGCCATGATCGGCTACGCCGACCAAGCGCAGGGCACCAATAGTTCATTCTTTGCGTATTACAAGCAGGTCGGTGGCCACAACGCACACTTCGACCTTCCTCCCAGCGGTGACCACGGTTGGTCGTCGTGGGGGCCTGAACTAGCTGCGATGTCAAGCGATTTGGCCGCGAACATCAGATAATTGCTGGCATACGCGGCTAGTTGGACCGTCTGGTCTTCTTGCCGGAATGAGCGCCGTCCCGGCGTTCGGCGAGGGGTTCGGTTGCGGGAGGTTCGATCACGACTCGTGCGGTCGAGACATCTGCGAGCGCGGCGCTGGAAAGCTCAAGTGGCAGCCGGTCGGACGGGCGACGATTTCTGTGCCCGGCCGGCGCACTCGTGCGCCGGTGCGTGAGCCGCGTGTTCGCGGGCATCCAGGGTGAGCACGTGGGGGTGGGGTTCCGGCGCTGGCGGTGAGCAGTGTGTGGGGTTGCGGTAACCCGATTTGTTGTTCGTGCTGCCGGGGCGGCACGGTGATCAGGTCAGTTGGTAGGCGACGGCCCTCCCGTCGTCTCTTCCCGGAGTGCTA
>NZ_UPHQ01000086.1 GCF_900566055.1 Mycobacterium innocens | reverse complement strand
CAGGCTGATGCACCGCCTCGAACGACGCCCACCAGCCGAAGTCGAGGCCGAGTACTACGCTCAACAACAGATCGGGCAGCACACCGGTCACACGTAACGAGGTGTGCATGAAACCCGGGATGGTTCAAAGTCGTTGTTGGCCAACGGATTACTCATGACGTCGGTATAGAGGTTCAGTACTTCCAACAGTTCGCCGCGCTGCCAGGCGCCTTCGTAGCGTTGCCGGCGTTCGTCGGCGGACACCGAGAACGCCGGGGTGATGGTGCGCTCCAACGGCACTCCTGCGAAGGAGTATTTCGCCGCCTGCCGGTAGGCCGAATCGTCGAGCAACTGGGCGAGTTTGTCCGGGGCGATCGGCCCATTGTGCGCGGGGATCGAAAAGCAGGGCGTGCGTTGGAAGACCACCAGCTGCGCTGCCTGGGCCGCGATCAACGGGATCGATTGGATTCCCGATGACCCGGTGCCGACGACACCGACGCGCTTACCGGTGAAGTCGACGGGCTCATGCGGCCAGCGACTGGTGAAATACACCTCGCCGGTGAAGTTTTCGACGCCGGGGATGTCGAGGTCCTTGGGCACCGACAGACAGCCCGTCGCCATCACCAGGTAGCGGCAGCCGATCTCGTCGCCGTAATCGGTGCGCACGCGGTAGCCAGACAACGTGTCGTCCCAATGCGCCCGCGTGACCCGGGTACCGAACTGCATGTCGTGACGAAGGTCGTGCTTGTCGGCGACCTGGTTCAGATAGCGCAGGATCTCGGGCTGGGTGGCGTACTTCTCCGGCCACCGCCAGTCTCTCGACCGGTCCGCGTCGAAGCTGAACATGTAGTCGACACCGGGGATGTCGACCCGCGCCCCGGGATAGCGGTTCCAGTACCAAGTGCCGCCGAGGTCGTCGCCCGCCTCGAATATGCGCATCGATTGACCCGCGAGTCGCAGGCGGTACGCGGCGTACAAGACCGGCGAAGGGTCTACTGATGTTCCGTGGGTCGGGTTTCATGCAGCCCGGCCGCCCTACATCGCAACGACGATTGCGCCTTCGGTCGTCATCGGCACGGTATTCTGCGTTTTCTACGCGCGCCGTATTCGTGCCCATGCGAACGGACAGTCACGAGCTGTCGAAAGCTCGGCCCGTTAGGCTGACTACTTCGAATGCAGGCTCTTGATTAAGGGCGGTACGGGTCTGAGCTGCGGCGCCGAGGGTTGATGGCTGGCGGGTGACCCATCCTTCCTGGGTCAGTGGAAAATTGTAGGGCTTGGGCATACTCCATCGATGCCATACTGAACTGCGGACCGATCGAATCCGCCGGCGCACAATCGGTGTCATGTCATCTCGGCCGTATCACACCGCAATAGCAGCACCGGGGCCTGGTCCTGTCACCGCCGTGGTCGATACGTAGATCCGTTTTGCCGGCAATCGCGAGGCGCACTGCAAGCCGCCATTCATCGACTCCGATCAGGCCGGCCGTCCTTCGGTCGCAGGCAGGAGAGTTTTTCCCGATGATGAGACGCACTTTGAGCCCATTTTCACCGTCGTCGCAGGTCTGAGGCAGGAGCTGAGACGGCACGGGCACTCGCGTGCTGATGGCTCATTTCAACTTCCCGTTAGGGCGTTGACCTGCGGATATATGGCGGACAAAGTAGTTTGCGACTTGTTTATCCATTGTGTGTTGGCGGTGCGGGATGGCGTTCGCGTGCCAGATCAGCTCGATAGAGGCCGAATGGGCTTCAGCGGCATACCGGGTTGAGCTGATTTGCAACTCGTGTGCCAAACGACGGAGGTTGGGTAATGAACTTTTCGGTATTGCCGCCGGAGGTCAACTCTGCCTTGGTGCTCGCCGGAGCCGGCCCTGAGCCGTTGTTGGCCGCTGCGGCGTCGTGGGCAGAACTGGCCGAAGAATTGGGTTCTGCGGCAGCCTCTTTCGGGGGGGTAACGTCAGGCCTGGTCGGCGGGTCGTGGCAGGGCCCGTCCGCGGCGGCCATGGCGACAGCAGCGGCCCCCTACGCGGATTGGCTTGCGTCTGCTGCGGGCCAAGCCGGGCAGGCGGCGATGCAGGCTCAGGCCTTGGTGACCGAGTTCGATGCCGTCAGGTCAGCGATCGTGCAGCCGATCGTGCTGTCTGCCAACCGGTCCAACCTCGTGTCGCTGGTGATGTCGAACCTGTTTGGTCAGAACGCACCGGCGATCGCATCCTTCGAAGCCGCCTATGAGCAGATGTGGGCCCAAGACGTCGCGGCGATGGCGGCCTATCACGGCGGTGCTTCTGCCGTGGTCTCGGCGCTCGCTCCGTTCGCTGAGCCGTTGCAGGGTGTGGTGGGGTTGTCGGGTCAGTTGGCGGGGTTGCCGGGTGCGGTTGCTGCGGGGACCCCGTTGAATGTGGGGTTGGGCAACCTGGGTGTCGGTAACTTTGGTTTGGGGAATCTGGGCAGCAACAACTTCGGTTTCGGGAATTTAGGTAGCGGAAATGTCGGCCCGGGCAATCTTGGTAGCGGCAACACCGGTTTCGCGAACACCGGCAACAATAATGTCGGCTTCGGCAACACCGGCAACAACAACATCGGTATCGGTCTGACCGGTACCGGCCAGGTCGGAATCGGGCTGTTGAACACCGGCACCGGGAACCTGGGCTTGTTTAACTCCGACACCGGCAATGTGGGCTTAATTCAACTCCGGCACCGGCAATGTGGGCATCGGTAACTCCGGGTCGGGGAGCCGGGGCTTGTTCAACACCGGTCTGGGGAACTTCGGGATCGGGAACTCCGGGGATTACAACACCGGTCTGTTCAATCCCGGGTCGTTTAACGCCGGTTGTCCTGAACATCGGGGATGTCAACACCGGCCTGTTCAACACCGGCGACATGAACAACGGCGTCGCGTTCCGCGGCACCGGACAAGGCGGGCTTCGCTTTGCCATCACTACGCCCGATCTGACCCTGCCCCCGATCAACATCCCCAGCATTGCGGTACCGCCGCTGGATCTGCCCGCCATCTCCACGTCCAACCTGGCGATCCCCGGTTTCGACCTGCCCAAGATCACCACCCCGGCGATCGCCGTGCCCGGCCTGGACCTGCCCACCCTGACCGTGCCCGGCTTCACCCTCAACAGCGCCGGCGTGGCCGGATTCAGCCTGCCCAAGCTGACCATTCCGGCGCTGACCACACCCACGATCACCGTGCCGGGGCTGGATTTGCCCGCGCTGACCGTGCCGGGCTTTACCCTCAACAGCGCCGCGGTCGGCGGTTTTAGCCTGCCCAAGCTGGGTGTTCCGGCGTTGACGCTGCCCTCGATCACCGTGCCCAACCTGGAGCTGCCCGGGATCGCCACACCCGCCATCACCTTGCCCGGCCTGGAACTCCCCACCCTGAGCATCCCCGGCTTCACCCTCGACAGCGCCTCCCTGGGCGGCTTCACCCTGCCCAAGATCGGCGTCCCCGCCTTGACGCTGCCCTCGATCACCGTGCCCAACCTCGAGCTGCCCGGGATCACCACCCCCACCATCAACGTCCCCGGCCTGCAGCTGCCCGCCCTGACCATCCCCGGATTCACCCCCAACAGCGCCGGCGTCGGCGGCTTCACCCTGCCAAAAATCGTCATCCCACCATTGACCACACCCACCATCAATTCGGCCGGGCACCACGATCGCTCTCCGCCGTCAGATCTCCGACGAGATGCCCCGTTTCACCTATCGGTTAATGGAAGGACAATGACATGTCATTTGTAATCGCGGGGCCGGAGTATGTAGCCGCGGCCGCCAACAACCTGGCCGGTATCGGCTCGACCCTAGGGCAGGCAAACGCCGCCGCGGCGGCCAACACGACACGAATATTCGCCCCAGCCCTAGACGAGGTGTCGGCGGCGGCGACAGCCTTGTTCAGGGGCCACGCACAGATGTACCAGACGTTCAGCGCTCAAGCGGCGAAATTTCACGAGCAGTTCGTGCGGACATTGGCCAACAGCGCGAACATGTATCAGAGCGCCGAGGCCGTCAACGCACTAGGCGCGGCGGCGGCAGCAGCTACCCGAATAGATCCGGTCGGTGCGGTCAACTCGGCGGCTCAGAGCTTACTCAGGCCGCTCAACGAGGCTGGCGCCGCGGCGAACGCTCAATCGGTGGCACTTTCCGGTCGTCCGCTGCGGGGCGACGGGGCGAACGGCGCACCCGGTCAACCGGGTAAGCCCGGTGGCTGGCTGGGCGGTAACGGGGGCCGCGGAGGGGACGGTCTACCGGGCCAGGCTGGTGGTCGAGGCGGTGATGCGGTCTTCGGCAACGGCGGAGCCGGCGGCCGCGGTGGGATCGGCGGCGGCGCCGGTGGAGCCGGCGGCAACGTGCAGATGCTGGGCAACGGTGGAGCTGGAGGTGCCGGCGGCGCGGGTGCGCCCGGAGTTGCCGGTATCAACCCCCTGCAGAGCATCACCCAACCCGCGGCAGCCGCGGGCACCGCGGGCGGCCCCGCTTCGTCCGGTGGGGCCGGCGCCGACGGTGGCCCCGGGCAGCCCGGCGGCGCGGGCGGCGCGGGCGGAGTCGGCTCCACTTCTGTGCCCGGCGGTACCGGGGGCGGCGGCTACGGCGGCGACGGCGGCAACGGCGGCACCGGCGCGCCGGGCGGTGCGGGCGGGAACGGCGGTAGTGGTGTCGCGGGTCAGCCCGGCGGTCTGGGCGGCGGGGGTGGCGA
>NZ_UPHQ01000078.1 GCF_900566055.1 Mycobacterium innocens | reverse complement strand
AGACCAGCGCGAAACCAGCGATACGCAGTCACCCGCGCAACACCATTGCGCTCAGCCCACGCCGCCAGATTCATACCTTTGTTCCTACCGCACACCACTGACAACTACCGACCACTCAACCCGCAACAGCTGGCAGCCCCCCGATTACTTAGCCCCGGGGCTCCCCGCGCGAATCTCCCTGACTGTGGATGCCACGTAATCGACACCGGTCACCACGGTAAGCACGATGGCAGCGGCCATCACCACCACCGCCGCCGTGTGCAGCGCGCCCGACAGCGGCAACACGAACAAGCCGATCGCCACCGCCTGGACCACGGTCTTGAGCTTGCCGCCCCAGCTGGCGGGAATGACACCGCGGCGAATCACAGCCAGCCGCAACACCGTCACCCCGACCTCGCGGGCCAGGATCAACACCGTGATCCACCAGGGCAAGTCGCCCAACATCGACAGGCCGATCAGCGCCGCCCCGATCAGGGTCTTGTCGGCAATGGGATCGACGAATGCGCCGAATTCGGTCGCCATGCCGTAGTTGCGGGCCAGCAAGCCATCGAACCGGTCGGTAATGCTGGCAACGGCAAATATCGCCCATGCCGCGACTCGGGCAGGCGTTTGGTGGCCGCCGTCATAGAACAGTGCGTACAAGAAAATCGGCACCAACACCAGCCGCAGGCCGGTCAGAATATTGGCGAGGTTGGCAATACGGGCAGTTCCTGGCATCTGACCTGTTTGCGGCTGCCCGGGCACGGCAACAGAATAACGGTTGACCAGCTCATCCGTCGCCGATGTCGATACTGTTTTCCCGTGACCGAAAGTCCACGGGATTTCCAACCGGTAGTCCGGCGGGCCCGCGCGTCGGACGTGCCTGCGATCAAGAAACTCGTCGACACCTATGCGGGGAAGATCCTGCTGGAAAAGAACCTGGTAACGCTTTACGAAGCGGTACAGGAATTCTGGGTGGCCGAACACCCCGACATCCAGGGCAAAGTGGTCGGTTGCGGGGCGCTGCACGTGTTGTGGGCCGATCTCGGGGAAATCCGTACCGTCGCGGTCGACCCCGCCATGACGGGTCGCGGCATCGGCCACGCGATCGTCGACCGGTTGCTCGAGGTTGCCCGCGAACTTGAGCTAAAGCGGCTGTTCGTGTTGACTTTCGAGACCGATTTCTTTGCCCAGCACGGATTTACCGAGATCGAGGGCACGCCGGTCACCGCCGAGGTGTTCGAGGAGATGTGCCGGTCCTATGACATCGGGGTCGCCGAATTCCTGGATCTGAGCTACGTCAAGCCCAACATCCTGGGCAACTCCCGGATGCTGCTGGTGCTTTGACCCCCGCGAGCAGACGCAGAATCGCACTCGAGGGGCCCGCGAAATGCGATTCGGTGTCTGCTCGGCGTTACTCGGGGTCGCCGTCGGCGCCGCTGCCGCCGCGGATCAATGCCAGCGTCCCGGCCAGCTCGTCGGGCTTGACCAGCACCTCACGCGCCTTGGAACCCTCGCTGGGCCCGACGATGCCGCGAGTCTCCATCAGGTCCATCAACCGGCCGGCCTTTGCGAAACCCACTCGCAGTTTGCGCTGCAGCATCGACGTCGAACCGAACTGGCTGGACACCACCAGCTCCACGGCCTGCAGGAAGACGTCCATGTCGTCGCCAATGTCCGGGTCGACGTCGGTGCGCTCGGCGGTGGGCTTGGCGGTGGTGACACCCTCGGTGTACTCGGGTTCGGCCTGGTCCTTGGACGCGTTGACGACGGCGTGGATCTCCTCGTCGGTGATGTAGGCGCCCTGCAGCCGGATCGGCTTGCTGGCGCCCATCGGCAGGAACAGGCCATCGCCCATGCCGATCAGCTTTTCCGCGCCCGCCTGGTCCAGGATCACCCGGCTGTCGGTGAGCGACGAGGTGGCAAAGGCCAGCCGCGACGGCACATTGGTCTTGATCAACCCGGTGACCACGTCGACCGACGGGCGCTGGGTGGCCAGCACCAGGTGGATGCCAGCTGCCCGCGCCTTCTGGGTGATCCGCACGATGGCGTCCTCCACGTCACGCGGGGCGGTCATCATCAGGTCGGCCAGCTCGTCGACGATCGCCACGACGTAGGGGTAGGGCCGGTACACCCGTTGGCTGCCCAGCGGCGCGGTGATCGCGCCGGATCGCACCTTGTCGTTGAAGTCGTCGATGTGGCGCACCCGCGACGCCTGCATGTCCTGGTAGCGCTGCTCCATCTCCTCGACCAACCACGCCAGCGCGGCCGCTGCCTTCTTCGGCTGGGTGATGATCGGCGTAATCAGATGCGGAATGCCTTCATACGGCGTCAGCTCCACCATCTTCGGGTCGATCAGGATCATCCTGACCTCTTCCGGAGTAGCCCGCGTTAACAGCGATATCAGCATGGAGTTGACGAAGCTGGACTTGCCGGAGCCGGTGGATCCGGCGACCAGCAGGTGCGGCATCTTGGCCAGGTTGGCCGAGATGAAGTCGCCTTCGATGTCCTTGCCCAGCCCGATCACCAGCGGATGGTGGTCGCGACGGGTCGACGGCGCCGTCAACACGTCGGCCAGCCGCACCATTTCCCGGTCGGTGTTGGGTACCTCGATGCCGACTGCGGACTTGCCGGGGATCGGGGCCAGCATCCGCACACTCTCGGTGGCCACGGCGTAGGCGATGTTGCGCTGCAGCGCGGTGATCTTCTCGACCTTGACGCCGGGCCCCAGTTCGACCTCGTAGCGGGTGACGGTGGGCCCGCGGGTGCAGCCGGTGACGGCCGCGTCCACCTTGAACTGAGTGAGCACCTCGCCGATGGCGGCGGCCATGTGGTTGTTGGCCGCACTTCGTTTCTTAGGTGGATCGCCGGCCACCAGCAGCTCCAGCGAGGGCAGTGTGTAGGGACCTTCGACGACGCGGTCCAGTGCTTGGGTGTCCTGCTTCTTGGAGCTGCGCTTGCGGCCGCGCCCGATCGCCGGTTCGGGAACGGTCGATACGTCGTCGTCAGCCGGCGGGGAGCTCTGCGGCCCCAGCGGGACTTCGTCGTAGTAGCCGTCGGAGAAATCCTCGCGCGCGACCTCGACGGTGTCCGCATCGTCGCCCGCGAAGTCGTCACAGCCCTGGTCGTATTCGTAGTCGTAGTCGTGGTCTTCGAGGTAGTCACGCTGGAATAGCCGCGTGCCGAAGATGCGGCGCAGCGCGTCGGGCACCTCGCGGACCGTGGTTCCGGTGAGCAGTAGCAGCCCGAACAGCGCACCGATGAACAACAGTGGCGCGGCGATCCACGCCGTCAGCCCGTCCGACAACGGCCCGCCGATCGCAAATCCGATGAACCCGGCGGCGTGCCCGCGCAACGCCGGAGTTTCCGGCGAACCGGCCCACAAGTGCCGTAATCCCAGGAAAGACGATGCGATCAGGCTGGATCCCAGGATCAGCCGCGGGCGGGTGTCGGGATTGGGCTGGGTCCGCATCAGCACTATTGCCGTGGCGACGAGGACGATGGGCAGCAACACGACGGCCGAGCCGATAAGTATCCGCAGCACCGCGTCGACCCACGCCCCGACGGGCCGGGCGGCGTGGAACCACGAACCGGCGGCGACGACCACGGCAAGGCCCAGCAGGACCAGCGCCACACCGTCGCGGCGATGTCCGGGTTCGATGTCCCGCGCGCGCCCGATCGACCGCGCCGCTCCCCCGGTGCCCCTGGCCGCCATCAGCCAGGTCGCGCGCAGGGCCCGGCCGCAGGTCAGCCCGGTCGATGCCAGCAGGGATTGGTTGCGCCGCCGCGGGGGCCGGCTCACCCGCTTGACCGACCTGGTCGGGCTCTTCCTGCCCGTCCTAGGCGCGGCCGACCGTGCGCTGCGCGTCGCCCCCCGCGAAGTGGCTTTTGACCTGCTCGTTCTGCTTCCGGAGCGGGCAACGGTCCGATTGGCCATGCCGGCAAGCCTAGTCGCAAATACATCTTCTGCACCACATGCCACACTGGTAACGCTCGCTTCTCCAACCCGTGCTCGCCTCGTGACCGGCGGGCGTGAGTAGGGTGGCTAGAGGTGACAATGGTCATCCGCGGTCATGCCGCGTCACGCCGCCGATAATCCGCCACGGCTCCCAGGAGGCCCCAGCATGCCCGTCGTCGTCGTCGCCACGCTGACCGTCAAGCCCGAGTCGGTCGACACCGTCCGCGACATCCTGACCACCGCGGTCGAAGAGGTGCACGGCGAACCCGGCTGCGAGCTGTACTCGTTGCATCAAACGGGTGGGACATTCGTCTTCGTCGAGCAATGGGCCGACGCCGACGCACTCAAAGTCCACAGCACCGCTCCCGCAGTCGCCAAGATGTTCAAGGCGGCCGGTGACCACTTGGTCGGTGCCCCCGACATCAAGATGTTGCAGCCCATCCCGGCGGGCGATCCGGGCAAAGGGCAGCTTCGGCCCTGATGGCAGGGTCGTCGCAAGGGCCGCTGAGCGGCCGGGTCGCCTTCGTCACCGGAGCCGCGCGCGGTCAGGGTCGCGCCCACGCGGTTCGGCTGGCGGCCGACGGGGCGAACGTGATCGCGATCGACCTGTGCCAGCAGATCGCCAGCGTGCCCTACCCGCTGGGCACCGCCGACGACCTGGCACACACCGTCAAGCTCGTCGAGGAGACCGGCGCGCGCACCGTGGCACAACAAGCCGACGTCCGCGATCGCGCGTCGCTGGCCGCCGCGCTGCGGGCGGGTCTCGACGAGTTCGGCCGGCTCGATATCGTCGTCGCCAATGCCGGGATCGCCCCGATGCAGTCGGGCGCCGACGGCTGGCGCGACGTCATCGACGTCAACCTCACCGGCGTCTACCACACCGTGGATGTCGCGATACCCGCCATGATCTCCCAAGGGGTTGGGGGCTCGATCGTGCTGATCAGTTCGGCGGCCGGACTGGCCGGCTTCGGCAGCGCCGATGCCGGCTCCATCGGCTATACCGCCGCCAAACACGGACTGGTGGGGTTGATGCGGCTATACGCCAATTTGCTTGCGCCCCATAATATTAGAGTAAACTCCGTGCATCCGTCCGCGGTCGGCACCCCGATGATCGACAACGAGTTCACCGCGCAGTGGCTTGCCGACCTGGCCGCTCAGACCGGCTCGGCGGCGGGCTCGGGCAACGCGTTGCCGGTGAAGATTCTGCAAGCAGAGGACGTCGCCAACGCCGTTGCATGGCTGGTGTCCGACGAAGCCCGATACATCACCGGCGTGGCGTTGCCGGTCGACGCGGGTTGTGTGAACAAGAGGTAGCTGATGGCCCGAAATCCCGCTGCGCAGACTGCATTCGGCCCGATGGTCTTATCGGCCGTCGAACAAAACGAGCCACCCGAACACCGGCTGGTGGACGACGACCTCGCGGACCTGTTCTTGCCCAGGCCGCTGCGCTGGCTCGTCAGCGCCACCCGGCCGACGACACTCCGGCGCCTGTTCATCGCGGGGTCGGAGTGGTCGGGCCGCGGGCTGTGGGCGAGCCTGATGTGCCGCAAACGATTCATCGCCGACTTGCTCACCGCGGCACTCGACGACGTCGACGCGGTCGTCATTCTCGGCGCCGGATTGGACACCCGCGCTTATCGGTTGACCCGGCAGGTACGCATCCCGGTCTTCGAGGTGGACCTGCCGGTCAACATCGCGCGAAAGGCCAAGACGGTACGGCGCGTGCTGGGCGAGTTGCCGTTGTCAGTTCGGTTGGTAGCCTTGGATTTCGAGCATGACGATCTGCTCACCGCACTGGCCGAGCACGGCTATCGCACCGATTACCGGGTCTTCTTCATCTGCGAAGGCGTGACCCAGTACCTCAGCGAACGCGCCGTCCGGCGGACGTTGGACGGACTGCGTGCCACCGCACCGGGCAGTCGCTTGGTGTTCACCTACGTGCGCCGCGACTTCATCGACGGGAGTAACCGGTACGGCACCCGGACGCTGTACCGCGCAGTCCGGCAGCGGCGTCAGCTGTGGCATTTCGGCTTGCTGCCCGAGCAGGTGGCCGATTTTCTCGCCGAGTACGGATGGCGGCTGGTGGAACAAGCCGGGCCCGACGAACTCGTCCAGCGCTATGTCGCGCCCACCGGCCGCAAACTCAAGGCCTCGGAAATCGAGTGGTCGGCCTACGCGGAGAAGATTTAGACATCTGCCTTGTCGGCAGTAGAGCCGATCGCGCCGCTCAGGCCGAACTCCGTCAGCGTTTCTGCGGCCAGCTCACGCAGGTCAGACTTGGAATTGGGGTCGAGTTCGTAGACGAGGACGGCGATACAAACCTTGTCGCCGATGCGGCCACCCGACACGGCGGTCATGCCACGCACCTGCTCGACGATCTGTCGCGTTACGTGCTGCGTGACCCCGCGCACGAAGAATGAATCCGCATCGCTGCCGTCGGGCCGGCCGATCATCGGGTCGATGTCGCCAAGGTAGGAGCAGCCCACCGCTGGAGTCGCCAACAATGTGCCGGTCATTCGTCTTGCCAGCCACTCGGGCGTCAACGGGATCAACGGTTGCAGCTGCGCCGCCTCGGCAACTGCCTCCGGCAAAGCGGCGAGAGCGTGTTTGATGCTCGCCCGTACACCGGACAAATCGGTTGTGAGGCCGGTCGGGTCGACATCGACGGTCGCCAGCGAGAATGCGTTCGCACGCATGTCGCCCTCGGAACGCTCGTTGACGGTGATACCCACCCGGATCCGGCCGTCGTCGGCGCGCCGACATCCCACTCGCTCGGCAAGTTTCGCGGCGAACGCTGCGAACAGCGAATTACTCGTGCCGCCAAGAGCTTTCGCCCGGTGATCCCAATCCTCAAGATCAACAAAGATGACGATAGCCGGCATGGCAACAGCGTCACCCTTGGCGGCGCCGATGACGAGCGGCCGCGATGAACCTGACGGGGCAATGTTTCGCTTGCGATGCAGGGCAAGCTTGGTCGCCGCCACCAGTGCCCGGGCACCCTCGGGCAAGCCTTGCACGGTTTGGCGGGCATCAGACAGCGCTGCGACCAGTCGAGCACCTGAACGCGGCCGCGGGTAACCGAGATCGCCCATATTGCCCTTGATCGCATCGGCAATCGCGAGACCGCCACCGACCCCGTCGACCAAGCAGTGCGAAGCCACCAAGCTGACGCCCGTCGAGCCGTCGGAAAACGGTTGCACGCCGAGATGCCAGCCAGGGCCCCATTCCGGATCGACAGGCAGTTGCGCCCGTTCGTCGGCCCAGTCGATTAACTCCGCACGCGGACGGGAGTGCCGGGCGATATCAATGCCCGACGAGACCCCTGGTGAGATCCACCGATGCCGGGCGAATGGCAGCGGAGAACGCTCGATTCGCCGTCCCAACAATCCGTGACCGAGATTGCGCTGAAAACGCCTCAGGCCATCCAGGTCGACCGGGCGCTGGTAAACCCACACCCACTGAGCCACCGGTGTCAGACCGGTCGCGCGCAGTGCGAGAAACCTCGCTTGATCATTGAACGCGAGTCGATTGTCTAGCGGCATAGGGCATTTCATCTGATGTCATGCGTCGCCGGCGCAACGCCGGCGGATCGACGCCCGTTGCCGCGCTCTGGATCGGACACGGGACGTAGCGAGTGCATGCTTCCCGCTACGCCATGCAATGAAGGCGGGTAGCTGCCGCCCGCTAACCGACGGCGCTCTGGCTAACCGATGGCGCCAGCCACGAAGACGGGGCTCGAGTATGCGGATTCCACTTGCCCGAAGAGGGACTCGTGGCAGCAGACCGTGTTGCGGGACATATCTCTCCTCGGCGTGGAAATACGACGATAACGGGACGTGAAAATAGCAAAAGCCTTCCGGCGCAACGTCATCAAGCCGGGAGCCAAACTGTTACCGCTAGTAACAGTAGCCATTGTAGCTTTTCTTCCATTGCATAGTATGGCAGGCGAGCGGGAAACTCCAATCGATGTCGGCCGTCGGCGAACACGTCGTCACATCGTCGTGCGGGTATTGGCGGGGTGGCCGGTGCGTTTGCCCGGGCGCCTCACTGGCCACCTGCGACGACGAGGTTCGAGTGTCAGACCTCGATCACCGTGGGCACGATCATCGGCTGGCGGCGGTAGGTGTCGCCCACCCACTTGCCGACCGTGCGACGCACGCCCTGCGCGATCCGGGTGGGATCGGTGACGTTGGCGGCGACCAGCGATTCCAGCTCCGCCTCGACCTTGCGCACGGCGGGTTCCAGCGCCTTGGGATCCTCGGAAAAGCCACGCGAATACAGGTGCGGCGCCGCCACCGGGCGCCCGGTGCCACGCTTGACCACGATGGTCACCGCGACAAAGCCCGACGACAGGATCAGCCGTTCACCCAGCGTGATTTCGCCGACGTCGCCGGTGATCAGCCCGTCGACGAACATCTTGCCGACCGGTACGGCACCGGCGATCGATGCTCTGCCACCGACCAGATCGACGCTGACCCCGTTCTCGGCCAACAGGATTGACTCTTCGGGAACTCCGGTGCCGGCCGCGAGCTTGGCGTTGGCGCGCAGCATTCGCCAGGTCCCGTGTACCGGCATCACATGGCGCGGCCGTACCCCGTTGTACAGAAACAGCAGCTCGCCGCTGTATGCGTGTCCGGAAACATGCACCCGTGCTTGCGCATTGGTGACAACGTGAGCTCCGATCTTGGAGAGTTCGTCGATGACGCCGTAGACCGCCTCCTCGTTTCCGGGAATCAGCGATGACGACAACACGATGAGGTCACCCGAAGTCAGAGTGATACTGCGATGTTCGCCGCGCGACATCCGAGACAACGCCGACATCGGTTCACCCTGCGTGCCGGTGGTGATCAGGACCACCTGTTCGGCCGGCATCATCTCCGCGGCGGCGATGTCGATCAGGTCGGAATCTGCCACCCGCAAAAAACCCAATTCCCTTGCGATGCTCATGTTGCGCACCATCGACCGGCCCACGAATGACACTCGCCGGCCCAAAGCCACTGCAGCATCGATGATTTGCTGCACCCGGTCCACATTGGAGGCAAAGCATGCCACGATGACCCGGCCCTCGGCGCCCCGGATCAACCGGTGCAGCGTGGGGCCCACTTCGCTTTCCGATGGTCCGACACCGGGAATCTCGGCGTTGGTGGAGTCGCACAAGAACAGGTCTATGCCCGCGTCGCCGAGCCGGGACATGCCGGGCAGGTCGGTGGGACGTCCGTCGAGCGGCAGTTGGTCGAGCTTGATGTCGCCGGTGTGCAGGACGGTGCCCGCACCCGTGTAGACCGCGATGGCCAGTGCGTCGGGGATGGAGTGGTTGACCGCGAAGTATTCGCACTCGAAGACCCCGTGTCTGCTGCTCTGCCCCTCGGCCACCTCGACGAACACCGGTTTGATCCGATGCTCACGGCATTTGGCGGCGACCAGCGCCAGGGTGAACCTGGAGCCGACGACGGGAATGTCGGGACGCAGCTTGAGCAGGAAGGGAATGGCCCCGATGTGGTCCTCGTGCGCGTGCGTCAACACCAGCGCCTCGATGTCGTCGAGGCGGTCTTCGATGTGACGCAGATCGGGCAGGATCAAGTCGACACCCGGCTCGTCGTGGGTGGGGAACAGCACCCCGCAGTCGATGATCAGCAGCCGGCCCAGATGCTCGAAAACCGTCATGTTGCGGCCGATTTCGCCGACGCCGCCCAACGCGGTGACCCGTAATCCGCCCGCGGCCAACGGAGCTGGCGGCGGGAGGTCTTCGTTCACGGGTGGCTCGCCCTCTGACTCACCGAAGCACCGACACTGCACGCATGTCGACGGCCAACGCGTCGATCTGCTCCGGTGTTGCGGGCATCTGCGGCAGCCGGGGGTCTCCGACATCGATGCCCTGCAGCCGCAGGCCCGCTTTGGCCATGGTCACGCCGCCCAGACGGCTCATCGCCTTGCACAACGGGCTTACCGCGACGTTGATCTTGCGTGCGGTGGCGATGTCGCCCGACTGGAAGGCCGACAGCAACTCGCGAAGCTGACCTGCCGCCAGATGACCGATCACGCTGATGAACCCGATGGCGCCCATTGCCAGCCAGGGCAGGTTGAGCGCGTCGTCGCCGGAGTAATAGGCCAGTCCGGTGTCGGCGATGATCTGGGCGCCGCTGGGCAGGTCGGCTTTGGCGTCTTTGACCCCGACGATGTTGGGGTGCGACGCCAGCGCGCGGATGGTCTCGGGCTCGATCGGCACGCCGGACCTGCCCGGGATGTCGTAGAGCAGCACCGGCAGATCGGTCGCGTCGGCAACGGCGGCGAAGTGTGCCAGCAGCCCGCTCTGCGGCGGCTTCGAGTAGTACGGGGTGACCACCAGCAGCCCGTGCGCACCTTCGGCGGCGCAGGACTTGGCCAGCCGGATGCTGTGCGCGGTGTCGTAGGTGCCGGCGCCGGCGATCACCCGGGCCCGGTCACCCACCGCCTCCAAGACCACACTCAGTAACTCGAGCTTCTCGTCGTCGGTGGTCGTCGGCGACTCACCGGTGGTACCCGAAACCACCAGGCCATCGCATCCCTGGTCCACCAGGCGATTCGCCAGACACGCCGCGGCGGCGGCGTCCAGGGAGCCATCGGCGCCGAATGGTGTCACCATCGCGGTCAACAGTGTCCCCAAGCGCGCTGGGACGTCGAATCCGACGGTGCTCACGTTGTCCAAGGTTACCTGGCGACGCCAAGCTTTTTGGCAGCAGCGTCGGCGCGTGTGCCGGGCCGAAGCTCAGGCTTCGGTCGCCAACGGACTCGTCGCCACCTCGCTGCCGTCGGCCAGGGTCGTAACCTCGAAGTCGGCGAACACCGCCGGGGCGACGTCGGCCAGCTGACGCAGGCACTCGATGGCCAGCCGCCGGATCTCCACATCAGCGTGCTCGCTGGCCCGCATGGCGATGAAGTGCCGCCACGCCCGGTAGTTGCCGGTGACGACGATGCGGGTCTCGGTGGCGTTGGGCAGCACGGCACGGGCGGCCTGGCGTGCCTGTTTGCGCCGCAGCACGGCGTTGGGCTGGTCGGCGAACTTGGCCTCCAGCTTGGTCAGCAGCTCGGTGTAGGTGGCGCGGCTGGCGTCGGCGGCGGCGATCAGGATCTGCTGCAGTTCGGGGTCGTCCTCCATTCCCGGGGGCACGACGACCTGCGAGTCACCTTCCGGCACGTAGCGTTGCGACAGCTGCGAATAAGAGAAGTGGCGGTGCCGGATCAGCTCATGGGTGCACGACCGCGAAATCCCGGTGATGTAGAAGGACACGCTCGCGTGTTCGAGCACCGAGAAATGACCGACGTCGATGATGTGCTTGAGGTATCCGGAGTTGGTCGCGGTCCTGGGGTTGGGCTTGGACCAGCTCTGGTAGCACGCCCGGCCGGCAAACTCCACCAGCGCCGAGCCGCCGTCGGCGTCGGTGGTCCACGGCACGTCGGGCGGCGTCAAGAACTCGGTCTTGGCGATCAGGTGCACGCGTAGCGGGGCGGTTTGGGCCACGGCGCTCACCCTAGCGGGGTCGTGCTGGTGGGCTCTGAGGCTGTCGCACCCAACCCTCGGTCCAACCAGGGCCTGTTGTTCAAACCAGTTCAGCCTGGCAGATCAGTCCGGGCGCGCGGCTAAGACGGGCATCGCCGGTGAGTAGTGGGATGTCGAGGTTGCTGGCGAGTGCCACGTAGAGCGCGTCGTAGAAAGTCATGGCGTGACGCAGGGTCCATGCGCGTCGAGCAAGTATGCCGACGTGCGGATATCGGTCGTCAATGAGCAAGCTGGCGACACGCACCGCAGTCTCAGCCTCCCTAGTGCTGATGAGACCCGCAAGCTCATGGCGACGCAGCACGTTGCCCACTTCGGCGTCGATCAGGTGTGGCGCGTGTCGCCGCATGCCCGGCAGGCGGGCCCGAAGTCTGTCGGCGGCTTTCGTCTTGCCGGCCAGGGCCAGCACCAGCGCCGACGCATCAATGACGTAGTCGTTCACCGCCGGTCCGCAGCCAAGTCGGCGAGGATGGACTCCCTGGTCGCCCCCGGTGTCTCGCTGGCTTCTCGCGCGGCTTCCATGGCTGCCAGCGCTTCGTCGGTGGTCGGACGGCTCGCGAACTGGATCACCCAATCTCGCATGTAGGACTGGATGGAGCGCCCCGCGGCACGGGCGCGCTTGCGGATGACCTCGTAGGCTTCTTCGGGTATCTCGCGGATCTGTATTGTGGCCATAGCGCTATTTTAGCGCTATAGCGCTAAAATAGCGCTTCAGGGTGGCGCGCGGGCTGCTTGGTGCTCGTTCGCGGCTTCTCGACGTTAACCGGCATGGCGTGCCCGCTCCGCGTAGTGCGGTGCCAGCGCCTCCATTTGTTCGATGACCAGCTTGATCGCTTCCGGCTGCTTGTCCGGCGGGTACCGGTACTTCACCAGCAGGCGCTTGATCGAGGAGCGCAGCTTGGCGCGTACGTCGTCACGCACGGTCCAGTCGGTCTTGGTGTCACGCTGCATCACACCAACCAGCTCGCGCGCGATCTGGGCCAGCACTTCCTCTCCCTGAAGCTCGACCGCGGACTGGTTCTGGGCTACCGCGTCGTAGAAGGCCAACTCATCGTGGGATAGCAGCGGGGTAAAGCGCTTCGGCCGCAACCTCTTTCGCCATCGCGATTAGCTCTGCGATCACCTCGGCAGAGGTGAGTTGCTGGTTGGTGTAACGGCGCATCAGATCGGCGATTCGATCGGAGAACGCGCGCTGCCGCACCACGTTGTTCTTCGTGGCCGTAGCAAGCTCCTGGGTCAGCACCGCGCGCAGCGCCTCGATCGCAAGGTGCGGGTGCGATGCGGCTTTAGCCTTGGCTTCATAGTCCGGGCCAAGGTCAGACAGCGCCGGCTTCGGCAGGCCCGCAGCGTCGTAGATGTCGAGAATGTCGCCCGACGCGGTCGATTCATCGACGAGGCTGGAAAGCAACCGTTTGATCTCTTCTGGGACCGGCTTGCCTTCGGCGCGCCGCTGTTCGGCGTCGAACTTGCCCATCCATACCCGGACCTGCTCGTAGAACCTGATTGTCGGCCGCAAGGCATCAACGGTTTCGTTGCCGGCGCACAGCGACCACGCGCGCGCCAGGTGGTTGGCGAGCTTGCGGAACCGGTCCCCAAGGTTCGGCTCTCCGTCGGGAACCTGATTTTCCGGAGTGGATGGTGAGCGGAGGTAGGCGGTGAGGCCGATCGCGGCCCGCATCCATCCATATTGCGGCACTTTGGCTTTCGACCTCCAGTCGTATCCGGCGCACAGCTGGTCGAGTTGGCCGACGAGATCGGCGGTCAGCTTCACCGCTGTGTCGATGTCCTTGCCGACGGGCTTGGTGTTGCGGTCGGTCTCCGTGTATTCGGCGAGCGCTGCGGCGAGGTTTTCCGCCAACGGCGCGTAGGCGACCAAGAGTCCCGATGGCTTGCCACGGAATGTTCGGTTGACTCGCGCCAGCGTCTGCATCAGCAGCGCACCCTTGAGGGGGCGGTCGAGGTAGAGCGTGTGTAGCGGCGGCGCGTCGAAGCCGGTGAGCATCATGTCCTTGACGACTACGATCTGCAGCTCGTCCTCGGCGTCGCGCAGCCGCTCCTGAATCGCTTTGTTTTGGCTTTCGCGGCGAACGTGTTTGGCAACGATCCCCTGGTCTTGCGGAGAGCCGGAGTAGACGACTTTGATCACGCCCTTGTTGATGGAGTCGTCGTGCCAATGCGGGCGTAGTTTGATGATCTGAATCGTCCCGGGTTTCGTGCGCACTTCCTTTCTTGGGAAGGATGGCACGATGCCAAGCAAGTACGACGAGAACACCAAGGCCAAGGCGGTCCGATTGGTCCGTGAGCATGCCGACGACTACGACT
>NZ_UPHQ01000093.1 GCF_900566055.1 Mycobacterium innocens | reverse complement strand
CCGACATCAGGCGGTTGCCGCTGCCCGCCAGGACACCGCTCGTCGTCACCATGCCGCCGCAGACGAAGCGACTGCCCATCCTCATCCAGAGTGACGCGATCAACCCCATACCGAGTGCCCGTCAACACAGTGGACTGGATGGCCGGTGATAGGCGCGAAGCTCACGGAGGGTATGCGCGAACGGACGTGAAAGGTGAACCTCGTCCAGCAGAAAAAGCGCATCGCAGCCAAGCAGACCCGCATGGATGGGTCGCATGCCCCGCGACACGCCGTAGCCGCGGAATAGCAGCCTCGAGCCCACCTGATCGACCGTGGAAACGAGGACCGTTGGAACGTCGGGCCGTGACGCCCAGCTGTCGTCGAGAGCGATTCCACCTCTGAGCTCGGCGAAGACAAACGGAATCTGGTCAGTATCGGGTGAACCGAACAGCGTCCGCAGCCGCCGACTTACTTCGGCGACAATGCTGTCGCTGTCCTGCGATTGTCCCAACGCCTCGAGGAGTTGACGAACACGCCCTGCTACTTGGGTGACGATTACGCGGCGGTCGACGACGAACACTATTCGCCGCGGCGCAGCAGAAGGATCAGCGGCTAGTGAGAACAGCGCGATATCGAGCGCTAAGGTCTTGCCGGCCCCTGTTGGAATATCCAACAACGGCGGCCATTTACCGGTCGTCAGAACCAGTTCCGCGAGGCGCACCTGCCACCGGAATGGTTCGTGTCCATAGACGGCACGCACGAACGCGGTGAAGTCGTGCACAGTGAACGAGCCCATTATCAGCCTTCCGGTGCCATGAGGCCCAGACCGAGATAGCGGCCAGCTCCCAGGAGTAGCGGGCCTTGAACGTCGGTGTCGAAATCGATGCGCGCGTGTACCAGCAACCGTTGGGGCGATCTGGGACCGCCACCACGAAACGCCGGGAACAACCTAGCCGGCCTGCTGCCTGCGACGAGCACGCTGCGAGTCACGGCGACGTAGCTCGGCTGCGTGATGCCAACATGTTCGCAAGCCGTTCGGATCGATTTCTCGGCTCCCTGAGCCGCTCGCATGGCGGTTTCCGGGTTATTACTTCCGAGGTTCCCGGGGTGTCGATCGAGCGCGATCGGCGTGACGGACACCCATGTCTGCGCGGGCCCCGCCCACCGGTCGCGCCGTATACTCCAAGTCTCTAGCGAATCCTGAATCCGCTTGAACCGCAGCTCCTCTCCTCCGCGAAGCAGGATTCGGACCTGGAACCGGCCGCTCTGATCCGATCCCTCCCAGCGGCCAATCGCCCGTAATACCTCGTCTCTATCGGATAGCAGCGGCGACGAGTTGGGAAGCAGGACCGCGAACCCGAGGAGATGGCCGTCCGCATGCTCGCGTCCGACAAACGGCAGCGCCATCACTGCTAGATGCGGATGAATCGAACTCGCGCCGTCGGCACCGTGGCCGGAAATCAACTCGGGAACCGGGTCGGATGCATAGCGCATGAGCGCGGCGCGAACAGTGGTCGCCAGATTGGCTGCTGTCTGGATCTGCAGCCGGCGCCCGGACACTTGTGCGAAGACGAACCATTCGCCGGCGCCGTCGGGTACTTGTGGCTCGCTATCGGCCGACGTTGTATCGAGTAGGCGATACCGCTGTACGCCACTTGGCATCGTGCGTGGTCCGCACCCCTGGTGTCGCTCGAAGCCAGCTTCGAGCTCCCGCATCAGTCCCTCAGTAGTTGTACGCAACGGAGTCCTGCCCTTGGGATCAGGGGTCAACACCGGTAGCTGCAGCGCGTCTGTATCGGCGTGACGATCGATTCGGCAAGACACAAGCGAACTCGAATGGCCCAGCCGAGTCACCATTGCCAGAATGCGGTCTAGCGCTTCGGCAATCGCGTCGGACGGATCGCTGTCGGGCCACACGTAGCGGACGCGTGGCACGGCCGGAGTCACCGACGGGTAATACCGCGGCATTCGTTTACGCCCAGACGGTAACAACTCTGGGTCTTCCTCGATAGGGCGACGGGCCTTCTCTAGAACGCGATAAGCCTCGTCGCGTTGAGCACCTTCAGTGGTGGCGATTCTCCACCTAGCATCCACGATCTTGCGGTATATGCCCTCCGGATCTCCGACGACCTTGGCATCATTGACCGGCACGAAATGGGTACGCACGCCCCGCTCGGTCGCCTCCGATGCGGCGATCAATGGTGCTGGTTGCGTTTCGAGCCACTCGATCGCCGCACGATCAAGTTCACCCGCTTCCTCAAGGTCTGCCCAGGCCGCCACAATCGCCGAAAAAAGCCGGGCCGGATGCGGGGGCCACTCATGCATCCGGCGATCCTCGGGAGCGGTGGCCACAAACCGTCCCGTAAGGAACTCAACGGTGACGGCAACCATCATTCGGCCCCTAGCTCGACGTTCAATTCACGGCTCAGCTCAATGAGTTTTACGAGCTTCGGTGCGGGTTCGAGACGGATCTCCTCCTGATGCCAACCGATTCTCGTCTGGGCCGCCCGCTCAGCAGCCTCAGCGACGAGACCACCAACGGTCGAGCTGTCAAGCGAGTAGGTGCCAACGGTCGAACCATCCCGCCCTAATACCTCGAGCGTCGGTCTGCCCTGAGGCAGCAGCAGGCATCGCGACCGAAGGTCATAATCGTTCTCGACTTGCAAAGCAGCTGCCGCGACGCCAAGTGCCGCGACAGCGGTGCGAGCCGCTACTTCGGCCTCGCGTCGGCGCTGCCCGTCGAGCGGAGACCCGGCAGCATCATGCGTGAAACGCAGCTTCCGCAAAGCGGCCAACGAGAGCACAAGGGTCTGAGTCGCGTGGTCGATCAGCACACCACCCGCTTGGCCATCGATGAACGGGCGGTGGTTTCCATGGTTGATCTGGGAAGGCCTCCCCTGATCAGGGGGCTTCCCGACGAGCACAGGCCTGCCCTTCTCCTGCTTGGCTTGGTTCGGTTCCAGCGTCCAGACTTCCGCGGGGTCCGCCGCCTTGTAAATCTCCGCGGCATCGCGCTCGATGGCAGCGGGGTCGATCCGGCTCCCGACCTTCACCGCGAGCTTGACATCGTGTCCTACGATCTCGGAGACGATCGCGCGCTGGAACTTCGACCCCAGCCCACCTTTCGGTCCTGTCGAATCCCATACGCCGAACAGCAGGCACGTTGGCGCGTAACGGAACATCGACGTGGCATTGTCGGGTCGAGCATCAGTTATTGCCCGCCCGACGTCGCTCAGCCGAAACAACGTGCCGTCGAGGAGACTGTCGCGAAAAAGCGCATCCGCGATCCGGTGGGGTGCCCGCAGGACTGAGATGCGGTCCAGGTCGCGGACGCTTTCGTAGCCCCGGAAGTCCACGAACGCGACAGGAAATTCCAGTTCCCCTGCATCCCAAGCGTTCTCCAACGCATGCTCGAGCCGGTTAGCCTGGGAAGCCACCGAATCGAGCAATACACGCGCGTACTCGTCGTCCGCGTCGCGGCTCGGCCCCTCGACGGCATACTTCGTACGCCCGCCGTCCGCACTATAGGTGGCAGGATAAACGCGGTCGCCGCGACCGCCGGCAGGCTGCATCTCGATAATTGACCGAAGCGCGACACCTTCGCCAGCAACAGCTGTGCGAAGTTCGTCGTAGGTAAGTGGGTTCATTGGACACCTCTCGTTCTGGGCGATTCACGCACTTGCTTACCAGGGGTGTACGACAAGTCGGCTCATTTGTTACGGATCGCTCTCGGGCATGCTCAGCCCGGCAGCAGCACCAGCCCCACCGCGCCGGCGGTGGCCAGACACATCGACGGGCCGTGCGGCATGGTGGCGGCGCCGTCGGCGCCGCCGATAAACCGGGCAACCACGCCGCACACCGCCGTGAGCAGCGGCGCCGCCAGCGCCGCCAGAAACCACACGTCGGCACCGAAGCAGCCGGTTAACCCGCCCACGCCGAACGCCAGCTTGACGTCACCGGCGCCCATCGCCGCCGGAATCACCAGATGTACCAGCAGGTACACCCCGGCCAACGCGGCCGCGCCGGCCAGCGCCGGCACGCCCCGGCCCGCAGCCAGCGCGCCGAGCAGGATCACCGCGGCCCCGGGCACGGTCAACGCGTTAGGTAACCGCCGCTCCCGGACGTCGTAGACGCACAGCGCTGCCATCCACAGCGCAACCGCCCCCGCCAGCGTGCCCATCCACATCTGGGGGCACGCTAGTCCAGCTCCGCCAATGCGCAAGTCATCGCCTCACGGGGAGCGGGCATCCCGGTAAATTGCTCCACTTGTGCGAACGCCTGATGCAGCAGCATCTGCAGTCCACTGATCGCCCGGCCGCCGGCGTCCGTCACGGCAGCGGCCAGCGGTGTGGGCCACGGGTGATAGATCGCGTCCAGCATTACGGGGACGCCGGCCAACGCCGGGACGTAGCGCGCCGCCACGTCCGCCGGCAGCGTACTGACCAGCACTTGCGCGGCGGCGACCTGGTCGGCCAATCCGGCATCGTCCAGGGCGCAGAACCGGCTAGTCACGCCGGCCTGCGTTCCCAGGTCGACCAAACGGGCCGCCTTCCCGGGATTGCGTGCCACCACGGTGATGCCGGTGACGCCGAGTTGGGCCAGCCCGACGACCGCGGCCGGCGCGGTGCCACCCGACCCCAACACCACCGCGGCTCCGGAAGCCGCGCCGAGGGCGCCGGTCACCCCGTCGATGTCGGTATTGTCGGCCCGCCACCCTCGCGGAGTCCGGACCAGCGTGTTGGCCGAACCGACCTGCTCGGCGCGGGCGGTTCGCTCGTCGGCGAACCGCAGGGCGGCGAACTTGCCCGGCATGGTCACCGATACGCCGACCCACTCCGGCCCGAACCCGCCGACGACGGCCGGCAATTGCTCGGCCGTGCACTCGATGCGCTCATAGGTCCAGTCGTCCAGGCCCAGCGCGTGATAGGCGGCCAGGTGCAGTTGGGGAGACCGGGAGTGGGCGATCGGCGAACCGAGAACCCCGGCTTTCCTGGCCTTTCTAGCGGGTGCTGTCGAGGACACCGTTGTGTTTAGCCAGCTCGATGTTGGCCAGATGCTGCTGATAATCCCGGGTGAACAGCGTCGTGCCCTGAGAGTCGATGGTGACGAAATACAGCCAGTCCCCGGACGCCGGATGTTCGGCCGCGTGCAGCGCGTCCACTCCGGGCGAGCAGATCGTGGTCGCCGGCAGCCCCTCGGCCATGTAGGTGTTCCACGGAGTGCGCAGCGCGCGGTCGGCGTCGCTGGTGGCCACTTCCCGGCGATCCAGCGAGTAATTCACGGTGGAGTCAAACTCCAGCGTGCGGTGTTCGTGCAGGCGGTTGTAGATGACCTGCGCGACCTTCGGGAAATCCTGCACGCTGGATTCCTGCTGCACCAGCGACGCCACCACCAGGATGTCGTAGGGTGACAGGCCCAGCGACCTGGCGGTGTCCACCAAACCCGCCTCGGCGTATTCCACAGCGCCCGCGCTGATCAGCGACGACAAGATGGCGCCCGCCGAGGCCGACGGATCGACATTGAAGGTGCCCGGCGCAATGAGCCCCTCGATGCGGCGATGGTCATCGCCGAGCTCGATCACCGGCTCAACCGCCCACGGCGGCACCGAGAGCATCGCCGGGGTGTTCTTGCTTGCCGCGGCACGCAGGTCGGCCACCGCAACGCAGTGCTTGTTCCCGTCAAGATCCATACACGTCGCCCGCGAGATCAACGTGAGGATTCCGGGCGTCACCACGTTGGTCTTCATGTCGGTGGTGTCGTCGAGCTGACGTCCTTCCGGGATGACCAGCCTGCCCACCCTGCTCTTCGGGTCGGCCAGCCGGGCGACCGCGTTGGCTGCCGGGATCTCGGTGCGCATCCGGTAATAGCCGGGCTGAATCGACGAAATCGCCTCATTGCCGTGCGCGGCGTCGACGAACGCCCGAACCGTTTTCACCACGCCGTGCTTGTACAGCGTCTCCCCGACCGCCGTGGTGGAGTCACCCGCCTCGATCTGAATCACGAGGTCGTGCTTGCCGGTTCCGGTGTAGTCGTTACCGGCGCCCAGCATCAGGTGCCAGAGCTTGCCGCCGAAGACGACGGCCGTCGCCACGACCGCGACCAGCAGGGTGAAGGCCAGTCCGCCCAGGATGCGCCGCCGTCTTCTGCGGCTGTGGCTGCGCTTGCGCCGGTCTGCTCTGCTCATCCGGTGCCGGTGCGGCCCCACCGCCACCGGCTCGGCCCGCTGACGGTCGACGTCCTCAGCCATCGGCCACGTTCCCGGTTACCGGTCCGGGCGCTGTACTGCGGCGTTGATCCAGCCACGCCTGCAGGATTGCCACGGCAGCGGCCTGGTCGATCACCGCACGTTGTTCTTTGGCCCGGATGCCCGCCTGGCGCAGTGATCGCTGCGCGCTGACGGTGGTCAGCCGCTCGTCGGCAAGCCGCACCGGTGTCGGGATAATGCGCTGTGCCAGCGCATCGGCCAGGTCGATCGCGTCCTGGGCCGCGGGGCCGATGCGGTCGGCCAGCGTGCGCGGCAGCCCGACCACCACCTCGACGGCCTGTAGTTCGGTGGCCAGCGCAACCAGCCGGCGCAGGTGCTTGCCGGAGCGGTCGCGGCGCACTGTTTCCACGGGAGTGGCCAAGATGCCGTCGGGGTCGCTGCACGCCACGCCGATCCGCACGCTTCCCACATCAATGCCGAGGCGTCGTCCCGGTCCGGGGTCTGAGTCGCCGGGCCGGTCGGGCTGGCGTTGAAGTGGGACGCGCACTCAACCGACCCGCGCTATCGCGGCGATCTCGGAGCGGACCGCGTCGAGCGCGGCGTCGATGCCGGCCGGTTTCTTTCCGGAACCCTGCGCCAGGTCGGCCTTGCCGCCGCCGCGGCCGTCGACGGCCACCGCCAGCTGTTTGATCAGCTCGTTGGCGCGGATCCCCAGGTCCTGGGCGGCCGGATTGGCGGCGACGGCATAGGGCACGCTGTCGTTCTCGCCTTCGGCGATCAGCGCGATCACCGCCGGATCGCTACCCAGCCGGCCGCGGATATCGCCGACCAGGGAACGTAAATCGGCCGATGTGATGCCGCCCGACATGCGCTGTGCCACCACCCGGACGTTACCGATGCGTTCGGCGCCGGCGGCGGCGTTGACCGCGGCTGCCCGCGCATTCGCCAGCCGGACGCGTTCCAGCTCCTTCTCGGCGGCCTTGAGCCGATCCACCAGGTTGGCCACCCGTGTGGGGACTTCGTCGGAGGGCACCTTCAGCGACGAAGCGAGCCCCGCCATCAGGGCGCGCTCCTTGGCCAGGTGACGGAAGGAGTCCAGCCCGACGTAGGCCTCCACCCGGCGCACCCCGGAGCCGATCGACGATTCGCCCAAGATGGTCACCGGCCCGATCTGCGCCGAGCTCTCGACGTGGGTGCCCCCGCACAGCTCCAGCGAGAACGGCCCACCGATTTCGACGACCCGGACTTCGTCGGGGTAGCTTTCGCCGAAGAGCGCCATCGCTCCCATCGCCTTGGCTTTGTCGAGCTGCTCGGTGAAGGTGTGCACTTCGAAATCGGCCTGCACCGCTTCGTTGGTCACCTCTTCGATTTGGGTCCGCTGGTCTTCGGTGAGCGGCCCCTGCCAGTTGAAATCGAACCGCAAATAGCCCGGTCGGTTCAGCGAGCCGGCCTGAACGGCGTTGGGCCCCAGCACTTGCCGCAATGCAGCATGCACCATGTGGGTCCCCGAGTGACCTTGCGTGGCGCCTCTGCGCCAGCCCGAGTCCACCGCGGCGATAACGGCGTCGCCCTCGACGAATTCTCCGGACTCGACGTTGACCCGGTGCACCCAAAGGGTTTTGGCGATCTTCTGCACGTCGGTGACCGCCGCTCGGGCGCTGCCGCCCGATCCGGTTCCGCTGATGGTTCCCTCGTCGGCGATCTGTCCGCCCGACTCGGCGTACAGCGGGGTGCGGTCCAGCACCAATTCCACCCGATCCGCGTCGACAGCCTGTCCTTCCGAGCCGTGGGCCACCACCGGAACCCGCTTGCCGTCGACGAAGATGCCCAGGATTCGCGCTTCCGAGGCGAGTTCGTCGAATCCGGTGAATTCGGTGGGTCCGGCGTCGACCAGTTCCCGATAGGCGGTCAGGTCGGTGTGCGCGTGTTTGCGCGCGGCGGCGTCGGCCTTGGCTCGGCGGCGCTGCTCTGCCATCAGCTCGCGGAAGCCGCTCTCGTCGACCGTCAGCCCGGATTCGGCCGCCATCTCCAGGGTGAGCTCGATCGGGAACCCGTAGGTGTCGTGCAAGGTGAAGGCGTCCGAACCGGAAACCACCGAGGCGCCCTTGGCTTTGGTGGTGCCGGCGACCTCGTCGAACAGCCTGGAACCCGACGCCAGCGTGCGATTGAACGCCGTCTCCTCGGCGACGGCGATGCGGTTGATCCGGTCGAAGTCGCTGACCAGCTCGGGATACGACGGACCCATCGCGTCGCGCACGGTGGCCATCAGGTCGCCGACGATCGGGGTGTCGATGTTGAGAAGCTTGGCCGACCGGATGACACGGCGCAGCAGCCGGCGCAACACGTAGCCGCGGCCGTCGTTGCCGGGGCTTACGCCGTCGCCGATCAGGATCGCTGCGGTGCGGCTGTGGTCGGCGATGATGCGGTATCGCACGTCGTCGGCGTGATTTCCGGCGTCGTACCGACGGGTAGCGCGCGCGGCGACGGCATCTATGACCGGTCGCAGGAGGTCGGTCTCGTAGACGTTGTGCACGTCTTGCAGAACCAGCGCGACCCGCTCGACCCCCATGCCGGTGTCGATGTTCTTGCGGGGCAGCGGACCCAGGATCTCGTAGTCCTCTTTGGTGGTTCCCTCGCCGCGCTCGTTCTGCATGAAGACGAGGTTCCACACCTCGAGGTAACGGTCCTCGTTGACGATCGGCCCGCCTTCGGGGCCGTAGTCAGGGCCGCGGTCGTAGTAGATCTCCGACGACGGCCCGCACGGCCCGGGAATGCCCATGGACCAGTAGTTGTCGGCCATGCCGCGGCGCTGGATCCGCTCGGGCGGCAGACCGGCGACTTCCCGCCACAGGCTGGCGGCCTCGTCGTCGTCGAAATAGACTGTGGCCCAAAGCCTTTCCGGGTCCAGCCCGTATCCGCCAGCGGCAACAGCGTTGGTCAGCAGCGACCAGGCCAGTTCGATTGCCCCGCGCTTGAAGTAGTCGCCGAAGGAGAAATTGCCGGCCATCTGGAAGAAGGTGTTGTGCCGGGTGGTGATGCCCACCTCGTCGATGTCGGGGGTGCGGATGCACTTCTGGATGCTGGTGGCCGTCGGGTACGGCGGTGTGCGCTGTCCCAGGAAGTAGGGCACGAATTGGACCATGCCGGCGTTGACGAACAACAGGTTGGGGTCGTCGAGGATCACCGATGCGCTGGGCACCTCGGTGTGGCCGGCCTTCACGAAATGATCGAGGAACCGTTTCCTGATCTCGTGTGTCTGCACTGTGGTCGCTTCCCTAAGTTTCCTCGGTCAGATTCCATACCAGCCTATTCGCCGGTCTATTAGACGGCTTTCCAAAGAACGCTTTGTGCCCGGCTTAGCCTGGCTTAGCCTTCCACAAAACTCAAACGCACCGAGCGCCGCGGATTATCCCGGTTCAGGTCGACCAGAACGACGCTTTGCCAGGTGCCCAGCAACGGCTCGCCGCCCGAGACCGGCACCGTCACCGACGGGGCGACCAGGGCCGGGAGCACGTGGTCGGCGCCGTGTCCGGGAGAGCCATGCGCATGCCGATAGCGCTCGTCGCGCGGCAGCAGTCTTTCCAGGGTGTCAACCAGGTCATGGTCGGAGCCGGCGCCGGTCTCGATGATCGCGACCCCGGCCGTCGCATGCGGGACGAACACGTTGCACAGCCCGTCACCGTGGGAGGCGCAAAAGCCGCGCACCGCGTCGGTGAGATCGACAATGCGGCGACGCGCGGTGTCAACGTCGAGCACATCGGTATCCACCCGCCCAGCCTACCGGGACGGATTTCGCGGCCCGGCGATCCAAGTGCCGATCGAAGGAGCGGCCCAAGAATTTATTGCCAGGGCTGTCCGGTAGGAGGAAGGTATTCGGTGAGACCGGTGGCGCCACCGGGGCGCCGCCCCCGACATAGGAGGGGCCGATCGTGTACGCACGCTCTACCACCATCCAGGCACAACCCTTGTCGGTCGACATTGGAATCGCGCACGTTCGCGATGTCGTGATGCCCGCTCTGCAGGCGATCAACGGATATGTCGGGCTGTCGCTGCTGGTAGACCGGCAGTCGGGTACATGCATCGCCACCAGCGCCTGGGAGACCCTGGAGGCAATGCGCGCCAGCGCCGAGCGGGTCGCTCCCGTCCGGGATCGGGCCGCGATGATGTTCTCCGGCAACGCGCGGGTCGAGGAATGGAACATCGCGATGCTGCACCGCGACCACCACTCGCATCCCGGGGCATGCGTGCGGGCCACCTGGCTCAAGGTGGTGCCGGATCAGATCGAGCGATCGCTGGACTTTTACGGGATGCATGTGTTGCCCGAAATGGAGGGGTTGGACGGGTTCTGCAGTGCCAGCCTGATGGTTGACCACCCCGCCTGCCGGCGCGCGGTGTTATGCACCACGTTCGACACCATGGACGCAATGGCCCGCAACCGCGACCAGGCAACCGAGTTGCGCAGCAGGCGGGTCCGCGAATTGGGCGCCGAGGTGCTTGACGTGGCCGAGTTCGAGCTGGCGATCGCGCACTTGCGCGTACCTGAGCTGGTCTGACCCGGCTTAACCCGGACACGGTCGCAGCGCGCCGCGTAGCGGTGTGTGCGGCGCAGCGCCGGGGAGCCCGCGTCGAGCGTGCACTGGTGGCGTCGAGCGTGCACTGGTGGCGTCGAGCGTGCACTGGTGGCGAGTTCAGGGCCCGTCGGCCGCCATGGCTACACTCTGAAAACCGTAGGCGCACACTCGAAGCCGCGGATGCACATTCAATGCCTCAGCTCGGTGCCTGCTCGATGCCTGCTCGATGCCTGCTCGATGCCTGCTCGGCGCCTAGCGATGCCTGCTCGATGCCTGCTCGATGCCTGCTCGATGCCTGCTCGATGCCGAAGTAGCCGGCACCGGGCCGTCGAAGCGCCACGCGGCGCGGGACTCCCGCTTGCAGAGAGACAGCAGCGCTGCCGTCGTCAAGGCAGGGCGTCACCCGGAAAGCCTCGGCAAGGGTGTACCTCGTAGGTGAATACGCCGGCGGCGACCGGCGGCGACGCCCGGGTCGTCGTTCATGATCGCCGCGGTGTCGTCAGCCGTCGCCGCGAACACTCCGATGCCGCAGACGTCGGAGCCGTCGGTGACCGGCAGGACCACCGCCAGCACACCCTCGTCGCGCAGTCCGAAGTTGCGGCGCCCGTGCTCCCAGACGATGGCCGGCGCCGCCTCGTCACCGAACTTCGGTCCCTGCTTGAGGATGACGACGCTGTAGGGCCTGGTGGTGGGCAGCAGTTGGTTCATCTCGTCGCCGGTAAGGGTCTTCATGCCCGTCCCCGCTTCTTGCGGATGATCGCCCGCAGCCGGTCCAGCCGGCCGGCCATGTCACGTTCGCCGCCGCGACCGGTGGGCCGATAGTAGTTCACGCCCACCAGCTCGTCCGGCGGATACTGTTGAGCCACAACACCATCCGGGTCGTCGTGAGAGTACTTGTAGCCGTGCGCATTGCCCAGCGCCGCGGCACCGGAGTAGTGCCCGTCGCGCAGCTGAGCCGGGACCAGGCCGGCTTTGCCCGCCTTGATGTCGGCCATCGCCGCGGCCAGGGCCGTGGTGACCGCGTTGGACTTCGGCGCAGTGGCCAGATGAATCGTGGCGTGGGCCAGCGTCAGCTGGGCCTCCGGCATGCCGATCAGCGCCACGGTCTGGGCGGCGGCGACCGCGGTCTGCAGCGCGGTCGGGTCGGCCATGCCGATGTCCTCGCTGGCCAGAATCATCAGCCGCCGCGCGATGAACCGGGGGTCCTCACCGGCGACGAGCATGCGGGCCAGATAGTGCAGTGCGGCGTCGACGTCGGAGCCGCGCACCGATTTGATGAAGGCGCTGACGACGTCGTAGTGCTGGTCACCGTCGCGGTCGTAGCGGACCGCGGCCCGGTCCAAGGATTGCTCGATCGCCTCGACGGTGACCTGCTCGGCAACTTCAGCAGCCACCTCCAGCGCGGTCAGCGCCCGGCGCGCGTCCCCGGCCGCCAATTGCACCAGCAGCTCGACGGCCTCGGGCGTCACCACCACGCGCCCGCCGAACCCGCGGGGATCCTCGATCGCGCGCTGCACCACCATCCGAATGTCGTCGGGGGTCAGCGGCCTCAGCTGCAGGATCAACGACCGCGACAGCAGCGGCGCCACCACCGCAAAGGATGGGTTCTCGGTAGTCGCGGCGACCAACAACACCACCCGGTTCTCGACCGCCGACAGCAGCGCGTCCTGCTGGGTCTTGGAAAACCGGTGCACCTCGTCGATGAACAGCACCGTTTGCTCACCGGCAAGAAGCCCCCGCCGTGCCTCGTCGATGACGGCCCGGACGTCTTTCACCCCGGCCGACAACGCCGACAGGGCTTCAAACCGGCGTCCGGTGGCCTGTGAGACCAGCGCTGCCAGCGTCGTCTTGCCGCTTCCGGGCGGACCGTAGAGGATCACCGACGCCACGCCCGACCCCTCGACCAGCCGGCGCAGCGGCGAGCCCGCCGCCAGCAGATGGTCCTGCCCGACCACTTCATCGAGCGACGCCGGGCGCATCCGCACCGCCAGCGGCGCGCCGGCTGACACGTCGAGGCCATGATCGGTCGGCTTCGGTGCGCCGGGCAGGTCGAACAGACCGTCGGACACGCTTCAGACATACCACGCGAGCCCTGACGGGGCCGAGGCGTCGCACGCGCCGGAGTCGCCACCCGAAAATGGAGCACCACCAATCCGCGCGCCTCCGGCCCACATTTGCTAAGTTCCGGTTTGCTACTTCCACGCGCATACCAGGCGAGAGCGAACGACCAGCCACTTAGGACAGCGATGAGCCAGCCGCCAGAACACCCAGGCACTCCGGCCGACCCCCAGGGCGGCGATCACAGCACCGCGGGCTACCCGCCGCCTCCCCCGCCGCCGGGTTACGGGACCACGCCTCCGCCGCCGGGTTACGGCGCGCCGCCGCCTCCGCCGCCCGGTTACGGCGCACCTCCACCCGGTTACGGCGCACCGCCTCCGCCACCACCCGGTTACGGCCCGCCGCCCGGCGGCTACTCGGCTCCCGGCTACGGCGCCCCGCCCCCGCCTCCCGGCTATGGCCCGCCGGGAGCACCTGCGCCGGGCTACCCGCCTGCGCCGGGTTTCGGGGGACAGCCGAAGTCGGGCTTCAACGTGGGCGAAGCGATCAGTTGGGCGTGGAACAAGTTCACCAAGAACGTCGCGGCGCTGGTCGTGCCGCTGGTCATCTACGGCCTGGCGATCGCCGCGGTGATCGGCATCCCGCTGGCGATCGCCTTCGCGACCGCGCAAACCACGACGACCACCGTTGTCGAGTACGACTACAGCTACCACACCACGTCCGCAGAGTTTTCCGCGATCGGCTGGATCCTCACGATCATCGGCTACATCGCCGCGTTCTTCGTGGTGGCCTACATGCATGCCGGCCTGCTCACCGGCTGCCTCGATATTGCCGACGGCAAGCCGGTCAGCATCGGAACGTTCTTCAAGCCGCGCAATGTGGGCGCTGTGGTGCTCACCTCGTTGCTGCTGGCCATCGCGGCCATGGTGCTGTCGTGCACCATTGTCGGGCCGTTGGTCTTGGCTTTCTTCGCCCAATTCGCGATTGCGTTCGTCGTCGACAAATCCCTGTCGCCGATCGACTCGATCAAGGCCAGTATCGCGACCGTTCGCGGTGAACTCGGAAACAGCGCGCTGTCCTGGCTGGTGCAGTATGCGGCCGTGCTGATCGGCGAACTCGCATGCTTGGTCGGCATGGTCGTCGGCGTTCCGGTCGCCGCGCTGGTCCAGGTCTACACCTACCGCAAGCTGACGGGTGGCCAGGTGGTGCCGGTCGAGCAGTCGGCGCCCCCTGGCGGCTATCCGCCGGGACCGCCGCCGGGGCAGCAGTACGCATAAGCCCAGCCGGAACCAGCGGGTTCGGCACCAGCAAACGCTGTGTAGGCGAGGGCAGTCCCTGATGTTGCGGCAGTAATGGCGCCCGCCGACGTGACGTGGGGAACGGGTCGAGCAGTGGTCGATGCCGACCACCTGCTGGACGGTTACCGCACCGCGCGAGCCCAGCAAGCTCTCTTCGACCTGCGTGACGGTCCGGGAACCGGCTACGACGAGTTCGTCGACGCCGACGGGAAGGTGCGGCCGGCCTGGACAGAGCTGGCCGACGCCGTCGCCGAGCGCGGTAGGGCGGGCCTGGACCGGCTGCGCACGGTCGTGCACAGCCTGATCGACCACGACGGCATCAGCTACACCGGGGCCGATTCCACGCGCGACGAGCACAGCGCCCACGGCTTGGAACCCGGACCTTGGCGGCTGGACACGCTGCCGCTGGTGGTGTCAGCCGAAGACTGGGCCGTTCTGGAGGCCGGCCTGGTGCAGCGGTCACGCCTGCTCAATGCCGTGCTGTCGGACCTTTACGGAGCCCGCAGCCTGCTCACCGACGGGGTGTTGCCCGCCGAGTTGGTATTCGCCCATCCGGGTTATGTGCGCCAGGCCAACGGGATCACGGTGCCGGGACACCAACTTTTCCTGCACGCTTGCGACCTCAGCCGGGTGCCCGACGGCAGCTATCAGGTCAACGCCGACTGGACGCAGGCGCCCTCGGGGGCAGGTTATGCGCTGGCCGACCGGCGGGTGATCGCCCACGCGATCCCGGACCTGTACGAAAGGATTGCGCCGCGGCCCACGACACCGTTTGCCCAGGCGTTGCGGCTGGCGTTGATCGACGCGGCTCCCGACGTCGCCCAAGACCCGGTGGTGGTGGTGCTCAGCCCCGGCATCTATTCCGAGACCGCCTTCGATCAGGCGTATCTGGCGACGCTGTTGGGTTTCCCGCTGGTGGAAAGCGCCGACCTGGTGGTGCGCGACGGCAAGCTGTGGATGCGCTCGCTGGGCACCCTCAAACGCGTGGACGTGGTGTTGCGCCGCGTCGACGCCGACTACGCCGACCCGCTGGATCTGCGCGCCGATTCCCGGCTCGGCGTGGTCGGTCTGGTGGAGGTCCAGCACCGCGGCACCGTGACCGTGGTCAACACGCTGGGCAGCGGCATCCTGGAAAATCCCGGCCTGCTGCGTTTTCTGCCCGACCTGGCCCGGCGCTTACTGGGCGAAGAACCACTGTTGCCGACAGCTCCGGTCTACTGGGGCGGCATCGCCAGTGAACGCTCACACCTGCTGGCCAATCTCTCGTCGCTGCTGGTCAGATCCACGGTTGGCAGGAAAACCCTTGCCGGGCCGGCGCTTTCGTCTCGGCAGCTGGCTGACCTGGCGGCACGTGTCGAGGCGATGCCGTGGCAGTGGGTCGGCCAGGAGTTGCCGACATTCTCCTCGGCGCCCACCGACCACGCCGGGAAGCTGACCTCGGCCGGGGTCGGCATGCGGTTGTTCACGGTCGCCCAACGCGGCGGCTATGCGCCGATGATCGGCGGCCTGGGCTACGTACTGGCGCCCGGCGCGGCTGCATACATGCTGAAATCCGTTGCGGCAAAGGACGTCTGGGTACGCCCCACGGAGCGGGCGATTGCCGAGGCGGTGACGGTCACCACCTTGCCGCCGTCGCTCATGCCAACGGCCAAGACAGGCGCGGGCACCCGTGCGGTCAGCTCCCCGCGGGTGCTGTCGGACCTTTTCTGGATGGGGCGTTACGGCGAGCGCGCCGAGAACATGGCGCGGTTACTGATCGTGGCCCGCGAGCGCTATCACGTCTTCCGTCACCAACAGCACACCGAGGAAAGCGAGTGCGTGCCGGTGCTCATGGACGCGCTCGGCCAGATCACCGGGACCGACACCGGAGCCGCTCACGACCACGCCGAAATGATCGCCGTCGCCCCCTCGATGCTGTGGTCGATGACCGTGGACCTGGAGCGGCCAGGATCCCTGGTCCAGTCGGTGGAAGGGCTGGCGCTGTGCGCCAGGGCGGTGCGCGACCAGCTGTCCAACGACACCTGGATGGTGCTGGCCGGCGTCGAGCGCGCCGTCGCGTTGCGGTCGGACCCGCCGCAGTCACTCGCCGAGGCCGACGCCCTGCTCGCCGAGGCTCAGGCGCAGACCTTGGCCGGGATGTTGACGCTGTCCGGGGTGGCCGCCGAGTCGATGGTGCGCGACGCGGGATGGACGATGATGGACATCGGCAAGCGGATCGAGCGTGGCCTGTGGCTGACCGCATTGTTGGCGGACACGCTGACCGCGGTTCGTGGGGTGGCCGCCGAACAAACCATCATCGAGTCGATGCTGGAGGCCTGTGAGTCCTCGGTCAGCTACCGGCGCCGTACCGTGGGCAAGGTCAGCGTCGCCGCGGTGACCGACCTGATGCTGTTCGACCCGCAGAACCCGCGGTCGCTGGTGTATCAGCTGGAGCGGCTGCGGTCCGACCTCAAGGACCTTCCCGGCTCGTCGGGGTCGTCGCGTCCCGAGCGGATGGTCGACGAGATCAACACTCGGCTGCGCCGCTCGGATCCTGCCGAGCTGGAGGGTGTCGTCGGCGGGCGCCGCGCGGAGCTGGCCGACCTGCTGACCGCGATACATGCCGCGCTGCGCGACGTCGCCGAAGTGATCACTTCGACACAGTTGAAGCTGCCCGGAGGCATGCAGCCGCTGTGGGGGCCCGAGGAACGGCGGACGATGCCGGCCTAACCGCTTAGACCGGCGTGTCGGGCTGGCCGAAGAGAACGCCACCGGCACCCGGCCGGCCACCGGGCCCGTCGGCCTGGCCATCGCCGCCGGTGCCGGCATTGCCACCGACACCGATCAGCTGGGCATCCCACCGCTACCGCCGCAACCACCGTTCCCGACGGCACCCCAGCTGACCCGATCACCACCGGCGCCGCCTTGACCACCGCCCCCGCCTGATCCGGCCAGCAATCCACCAACACCCCCGTCGCCACCAGCCCCGCCGGTTCCACCGGCGCGCACTCCGCTGAGGCCGCCGGTTCCGCCGACACCACCGGCACCGGTCAGCCCAGCATCGCCGCCGGAACCGCCAACCCCAGCTGTCCCACCAGTCGCACCGAGGTAGCTGCGGGATCCGGTCTCATCCGCATTAAAGACCGTTGCTGCTCCACCGGTTCCACCGTGGCCGCCGGCCCCGCCGCGCCTGTGCTGACAGCCTGCACAAACTGCTCGTGAAATGCCGCCGCCGGGACGCTCAGCGCCTGATACCGCTGCGCATACCGGGCGAACAACGCCGCAATCGCCCCCGACACCTCATGGCACCGGCCGCCAACACCGTCGCCGTCGGGGTGCCGGCCGCCGCATTGGCCGCATTCAGCGCGGAGCCCACACCAGCCAGATCCGCTGCGGCCGCAGCCAGCATGTCCGGTGCCGTGCCGCTACCAAATACGACATCGCTAACTTCCTGAGCATTCTAGAAGCGATCATGAATAGTCGTGGCAGCGATCATGCTCGCGTGGCACCGCAAGTGCCCCAATTGAGTTGGCCGCGACCGCGTGGCCACGCAGATCTCAGGGCACGTCGTCGATGACGCTGTGGATGAACTGCATCTTCGCCAAAACCGCCGCCGGCAGCACAAAGGGGTACAGGTCGTCACGGCCCATCGACCGGTTCACCATGTTCAGAGACCACGACAACGGCAGCCACATGCCGATGATGGCGGGAAAAGCGCTGGGGCCCAATGCCGGCCGGTCGAAGGTTGCCGACGCCGGGGCAAAACCGCACCAGGCCGCGGTGTCCAAGGCATCGCGGATGTGCAGGTAGTGGGCAAACGTCTCGGCCCAATCCTCGGCGGGGTGCATGGTCGCATACGACGACACGTAGCTGTCCTGCCAACCCGGCGGCGCGCCATCGCGGTAATGCCGGTCCAGCGCCTGCTGGTAGTCGGCGTCCGGGTCGCCGAACAACTCGGTGAAGCGCGCCCGGTAATCGCCGGACGGGTCGATCAGCCGGTAGAAGTAGTAGTGCCCGATCTCGTGGCGGAAGTGGCCGAGCAGGGTCCGGTACGGTTCACCCATCTCCACCCGCAGCTGTTCGCGGTGGACGTCGTCGCCCTCGGCCACGTCCAGGGTGATGACGCCGTTAACGTGTCCGGTGATCACCTGCTCGTGCGCACTGGACAACAGCCGGAACGCCAGCCCGTGGTCGGGATCCTCATCGCGTCCGACGATCGGCAGCTTCAGCTCGTGTAGCTCTGCTACCAGCCGCCGCTTGGCCGCCTCCGCGCGGGCGAACCCGGCCAGGCCCACCGTGTCGTTGTCGTTGGGCCGCTCGACGGTCAGTGCGCACGACGCGCACAACCCCTCGGCGTGGCCGACGGGAATGAGCCAATTGCATTGGGCCAGATGCAGATTCGTACACAATTGATACTCGTCTGCGAGCACCGCCCCGGCGTGCCCGGCGGCGCCGCGCTCGGCGATCACCAGCAGTGCCATCTGGTCGAGAGAAAAACCCAGCGCACTGCCGCAGGACAGGCACACGGAGTTCTCGAACGTCAGGCGCTGGCCGCAGCTGGGACAGTGGAAGTCACGCATCGAACGCATCACCGCCGAAAGGCACGACGTCGACCCCGACGTCGATCACGGTGTGCGCGGAGTTGGTGTAGATGATGCCGCGCAACGGCGGCACGTCCGCGTAATCACGGCCACGGCCGACCACGATGTAACGCTCGTCGATCAGTTGGTCGTTGGTGGGATCGAGGCCCAGCCATTCGAACTGACCCGGCTGTTGGGGCGTCCACACCGCGGCCCAGGCATGGGTGGCGTCAGTACCGATCATCCGATCCTTTCCCGGCGGCGGGTCGGTAGCCAGATAACCAGACACGTAGCAGGCTGCCAGCCCGTTGGCGCGCAGGCAGGCGATCGCCAGCCTGGCAAAGTCTTGGCATACCCCTTCACGGGCGGCCAGCACCTCATCGACTTTGGTGGAAACGGTGGTCGACCCGGAACGGTAGGTGAAGTCGGTATAGATCCGCGTCGTCAGCTCGCGCAATACCTCGACCAACGGGCGGCCCGGAACGAAGCTGGGAGCGGCGTACTTTCGCACCTCGTCGGTGATCTCCGGCGGGTTCAAGTCCAGCACGAAGTCGACTGCCAGCGCACCACGCGGCGCACCCGGACGGGCGGCCTCCCACGGCTGCAGCGCCGGACCGCTGGTGTAGAGCCCAGAAGCCGGCGGCGCCACGTCGACGATGGAGTCGCCGGTAATTGTGAGGGTCCGGTGCGGTTCGGTGACATGGAAATAGGAGCTGATGTTGCCGTAGGTGTCCCGGCTGGTGGAGCTGTCGGCGGGGGCGGGATCGATGGTCAGCCGGTGTGCGACGCGGCGCTGGCGTGGCGAGCTGCGCGGGGTGAGAAAACCGCGGCCGTAGGAGCTGGTCACCACGTCGGAGTAGCGGTATTCGGTGCGGTGCGTGACGCGATAACGCTTGACGGCCGGCGAGTCGAACCGCGCGTCAGAAGGCCCATCAAACGGCAGGGACAACAGCTCACTCCTGACTTCTCGACGCCCAACCCAGGGCCGCCACGCCGGCCGCGGGACGAATCCCGCACCACGGGCACCCTATCGCCGAACACCATCACGTCGTCCCGAAGGAGCTGGCACACCTTACTTTGCCGGGCTGGGGAGGTCGATCAGCTCCTGTAAGTCGTCGGCGCAGGCGCAGACGATGTCGGCCAGCACCACCTGATTCTTGTCGCGGGCCCCGGCTTCCAGTTCCCATGCGCGGTCTCTGGCCGCGGTGGCGTGTGCGCTGGCCGCCGCGGGTTCGTCGTCCGCATCGGCCATGCCGGCGGCGAGCTCGGTCAGGGCGATGTGCAGCGGACGCGGGACTTGCCCCTGGTGAAGCCGGGTGACCGCACGAGATAGCTGCAGCACGCCGCTGACCAGCATCGCCAGTCGCGCTGACTGTTGTTCGATGCCGAGCAAGGCGTTGCGCGCAGTCCAGCGGCGCGGAGCCTTGGTGGCCACAACCGCGGTGGTGCGGGCCTCGGCCAGCCTGCTGAGCTGGTCATGCAGCCGGTCGAAGGCTGATATCGGCCAATCTGGAGCGGCGCTGGATGGATCATCCAGCACGTCGGCCACCTCGACCAGGGTGTCGTGCAGGGCCGCCAACACGTCGGCGCGGGCATCGCACAGGATCTGCACCGGGTCGGGCGGAAACAACAACACCGCGAACACCAGAGCCAAGCCACCGCCGATGACCGCGTCGAACAGACGCTCGGCCACTACACCGGCGGTATCGGCGAATACCAGCACCAGCACCGACGACACCGCGGTCTGGTTGACGAACATCAGGCCTTGGGCAATGAAGCCGCGTCCGGCCAGCACCGCGACACACAGCGCGACGAAGACTGCCACCGCCATGGTGGTCGGTCCGGTGCCCAGAAGCGCGTGTACCCCGGCTCCCAGCACGATCCCCAGAGCCACCCCGATGATCATCTGCGCCGCGCGTCGGGCACGCAGAACATTGGTCGCCGACATGCACACCACGGCCGAGATCGGTGCGAAGAACGGCTGCCGGTGGTGCAGCAGGTCATGGGTCAGATACCAGGCCAAGCCGGCGGCAACCGAGGTCTGGGTGATCGGCCACACAACGGCGCGCAGCCGCTGCACTGCCGCGGGGCCGCCGTCAGCCACCAGGGCAAGCCGCGAAGTCCTCATCAGGCTTGCTTACCGCAGGACGGGATGCGCCGTGCACCCGCCTAGTGCGTGTCTCCTAGGCCCGGTCAACCGGTTTGGGCTTGGCGTCGATTCCGGATTCCTTGCGCTGCTGGGCGGTGATCGGCGCGGGCGCGTTGGTCAGCGGGTCGACGCCGCCGCCGGTCTTGGGGAACGCGATCACCTCACGGATCGAGTCGGCCCCGGCCAGCAGCGCCATGATCCGGTCCCAACCGAACGCGATTCCGCCATGTGGCGGGGCGCCAAACATGAAGGCTTCCAACAGGAAACCGAACTTCTCTTCCGCCTCCGCCTTGTCCAGACCCATCACCGCGAACACCCGCTCCTGGACGTCGCGGCGGTGGATACGCACCGAGCCGCCGCCGATCTCGTGGCCGTTGCAGACGATGTCGTAGGCGTCGGCCAGCACACTGCCCGGATCGGAGTCGATGCGGTCCTCGAACTCCGGCTTGGGCGCGGTGAACGCGTGGTGCACCGCCGTCCACGCCCCCGAGCCGACCGCCACGTCACCGGCGGCCGTGGCCTCGTCGGCGGGCTCGAACAGCGGCGGATCGACCACCCAGACGAAGGCCCAGGCGTCGGGATCGATGAGGTCGAGCCGGTGGGCGATCTCGCTGCGAGCCGCTCCGAGTAAGGCCCGCGACGACTTCGGCGGGCCCGCCGAGAAGAAGACGCAGTCGCCGGGTTGGGCCCCGACATGGGCGGCCAGACCGTCGCGCTCGCGATCGGACAGATTCTTGGCCACCGGGCCACCCAGCATGCCGTCCTCGCCGACCAGCACGTAGGCCAGCCCGCGGTGCCCATGCTGCTTGGCCCACTCCTGCCAGCCGTCCAGCGTCCGCCGCGGCTGCGACGCTCCGCCGGGCATCACCACGGCGCCGACGTAGGGTGCCTGGAAGACCCGAAATGTGGTGTCTTTGAAGAACTCCGTGCACTCGACAAGCTCGACACCGAACCGCATGTCGGGTTTGTCGGAGCCGAAGCGCCGCATGGCGTCGGCGTAGCTGATCCGCGGGATCGGCGTCGGAATCCGGTAACCGATCAGCTCCCACAGCGCGGTCAGGATCTCCTCGGAGATCGCGATGATGTCCTCGGCGTCAACGAAACTCAGCTCCATGTCGAGCTGGGTGAATTCGGGCTGGCGGTCAGCGCGGAAATCCTCGTCCCGGTAGCAGCGGGCGATCTGGTAGTAGCGCTCCATCCCGGCCACCATCAGCAACTGCTTGAACAGCTGCGGGCTCTGCGGCAATGCGTAGAACGAGCCGGGGTGCAACCGGGCCGGCACCAGGAAGTCGCGCGCCCCTTCCGGGGTGGAGCGGGTGATCGTCGGGGTTTCGATCTCGACGAAGTCGTGCCGCGCCAGCACGTCGCGGGCTGCGGCATTGACTTTGGAGCGCAACCGAATTGCCGAGGCCGGGCCGTCGCGGCGCAGGTCGAGGTAGCGGTACTTCAACCGCAGCTCCTCCCCCGCGGGCTCGTCGAGCTGGAACGGCAGCGGCGCGCATTCGCCGAGCACCGTCAGCGAGCTGGCGTTGACCTCGACGTCGCCGGTGGCGATCTCCGGGTTGGCGTTGCCTTCCGGGCGGATCTCGACGACGCCGGACACCGCGACGCAGAACTCGGCGCGCAGCCGGTGCGCCTGGGCCAGCACCTGAGTGTCCTGGGGGTCGCGGAAGACGACCTGGGCCACACCGGAGGCATCGCGCAGATCGATGAAGATGACCCCGCCGTGGTCGCGGCGCCGAGCCACCCAGCCGGCCAAGGTCACCTGCTGCCCGGCGTCGCGATCGCGTAGTGAACCAGCGCCGTGGCTGCGCAGCACAAGACTCCCTTTCACGCGGTCGGAATGACTGCCCAGTCTAAAGGGCCGACCCGGTGACCCAACGAACCCGGTACTTTTGGCTCATCGCACCCAACATCGCTGTGGTTGGCCCGGGCGCCGTCGGCACGACGGTCGCCGCGCTGCTGCACGCCGCCGGACACCGGGTGCTGCTGTGCGGCCACACCCCTCGCGAGCGCATCGAACTGCGGCCCGACGGCGCGGACCGCATTGTGGTACCCGGTCCGGTCCACACAGATCCCGACGACGTCGCCCGCCCGGTCGAGGTGGTTATCCTGGCGGTCAAAGCCACCCAGAACGACGACTCCCACGGCTGGCTGGCCCGGCTGTGCGACCAGCGCACCGTGGTGGCCGTCCTGCAAAACGGGGTCGAACAGGTCGAGCAGGTGCAGCCGCACTGCCCGTCGTCGACCGTCGTGCCCGGCAGCGTGTGGTTTTCCGCGGAGACCCAACCGGAAGGCTGGGTGCGATTGCGCGGCGAAGCCGCATTGGTTTTGCCGACCGGCCCGGCGGCGGAAGCCGTGGCCGAACTGCTGCGCGACGCGGGCGCCCGGGTGGAGTGCGATCCCGATTTCACCACCGTGCTGTGGCGCAAGCTGGTGCTCAACGCGCTGGCCGGTTTGATGGCGCTGGCCGGGCGACGCTCCGGAATGTTCCGCCGCGACGACGTCGCCGCGTTGTCGCGCCGCTATGTCGCCGAATGCCTGGCGGTCGCGCGCGCCGAGGGTGCCCGGCTCGGCGAAGACGCGGTCGAGGAGATGGTGAATCTGTTGCGGTCGGCTCCTGAGGACATGGGTACCTCGATCCTGGCCGACCGGGAAGCGCACCGGCGCCTGGAATGGGACCTGCGCAACGGAGTGATCATCCGCAAGGCCCGCACCCACGGCCTGGCGACCCCGATCAGCGATGTGCTGGTGCCGCTGTTGGCCGCGGCCAGCGACGGCCCGGGCTGACCGGCGGGCAGTTGGCGATCGTGAAGGCGCACCGCCATAGCCTGACGACCTCGGGCAATAAGTTTCGGTTATCGTCCTAGTCAAAGAAGCGATCGTCTCTGTCGCGGTGAAAGCTGGTGCATATCGGTGGGTTTCGGGCACCATCGAAGCTCGATTACGTCGGGCGAACATGGCGAAGGCAGCACCGACATCAGCTACGCGAACAGGAGTTCCACATGACGGATCGCAAGATCGCACTCAAGCCGGTCGGCGCCGGGATCGCCATCGCCGCCATGGGCGTCGCGGCCGGTGCTGTCCTCGGTCACGACGAGGGCGGCCGCACACACGCGATTACGCACGAGGTCTTGTTTCAAGAGTCGCACGCCTCGATCCACTCGGCGTGCTTCACGTTTGTCGCCGACAAGATCCCCGACTAAGAAACCGGTCAATGGCCGATTATCGTTTACGGCCACGCCGCGCAGCCAGTTGCTAAGCGGTCGCCCGACGCTTCACGGCACGCATCGTCGCGGCTGGCTGTGGCTAATGTCTGTAGTCATGTTTCCCTGCGAGCGCGTCGAGTTGACCTTTCTCGACCCGGATTCCGGTGAGGCGCCATACCTCTTCCGCAATAGCGTCGACCTGGCCATCACCCCCGAGCAACTGTTCGAGGTGCTCGCCGACGCGGACGCCTGGCCGCGTTGGGCATCGGCCATCAAGAAGGTGACCTGGACCAGTCCGCAGCCCTATCACGTCGGCACCACGCGCACCGTCGACATGCACGGGGGCATGGAAGCCAACGAGGAATTTCTGGTCTGGGAGCCGGTGCATCGCATGGCATTTCGGTTCAACGAATGCTCGACCCAAGCGGTCGCCGCGTTCGCCGAGGATTACCAGGTCGAGGTCATCCCCGGTGGCTGCCGGCTCACTTGGACCATGGCGCAAAAGCCCGCCGGACCGGCGGTCCTGGGCATGTTCTTGTTCCGGCCGCTGCTGAACCTGGCGCTGCGCCGGTTTCTCGCCAACCTGCGCCGGTACACCGACGCGCGGTTCGCCACCGGGAAGCAGGGTTAGGCTGGTTCGACCCGGTAGGCGGTCCGGATTGGGGAGCACGCGATGACCTTCAACGAGGGTATGCAGATCGACACCAGCACCGCGTCGTCGTCGGGCGGTTTCCCGGGCGGGCGGATGGCCATCGGCGGCGGCATCGGCGGGTTGCTGATCGTGGTGGTCGCCCTGTTCCTGGGAGTCGATCCGGGCGGCATCATGAGCCAGCAACCGGTCGACAACCGCGAGGCCGTGGCACCCGGCTTCGACTTGAGCCGGTGCAAGACCGGCGCCGACGCCAACAAGTACGTGCAGTGCCGGGTGGTGGCCACCGGAAACTCCCTGGACGCGGTATGGAAGCGGCTGATGCCCAACCGCTACGCCCGCCCGCATCTGCGGCTTTTCAGCGGTCAGGTCAGCACCGGTTGCGGACCCGCCAGCAGCGACGTGGGACCGTTCTACTGTCCGGTGGACAAGACCGCGTATTTCGACACCGACTTCTTCCAGGTGCTGGTCACCCAATTCGGTTCCAGCGGTGGACCATTCGCCGAAGAATACGTCGTGGCTCACGAATACGGCCATCACGTGCAAAACCTGCTGGGGGGGCTCGGCCGCGCCCAGCAAGGAGCCCAGGGCGCCGGCGGCAACGGGGTGCGCACCGAGTTGCAGGCCGACTGCTACGCCGGCGTCTGGGCGTACTACGCGTCGACCGTCAAACAGCAGAGCACCGGAGTGCCTTACCTGCAGCCGTTGAGCGACAAGGACATTCAAGACGCACTCTCGGCCGCGGCGTCGGTCGGCGATGACCGCATCCAGCAGCAGGTGAACGGACGCACCAACCCCGAGACGTGGACACACGGCTCCTCGGCGCAGCGGCAGAAGTGGTTCACCATCGGCTATCAGACCGGCGATCCCAACAAGTGCGACACCTTCACCGCCACCGACCTGGGATAGAGCCGGGTTGATCAGCCACCCGATCACGGTAGGGACGGCGGAGTTCAACGCCGACCAGCACCGCTACTACGACTGGATGCGCCGCAATGCCCCGGTCTACCTGGGGCGGCTGGCCCTGCGGCCACCCGACCGGGATGTCTATTTCATCTCCCGTTACCAAGACTGCGTGGACGTGGTCACCGACCCGCGGATCCGGCGCGTCGTGGCGGGCGCCGAACACCTCCCGTTGCCCGACGCCATCCGCATGCTCACCACCGGAACCATGGTGTATCAGGACGATCCCGCGCACCAGCGGCTGCGCAAGCTGGTCAGCCGGCCGTTTACCCCACGTGCGATCGCGCGCCTTGGCGATCGAGTACAGACCGTCACCCGTGCTGTGCTCGACGGGTTTAAGGCAGGGCAGCGGATCGACCTGCAACGCGACTATGCGTTGCCGATCCCGACCACGGTGATCAGTGAGATGGTCGGCATACCCGCTCAGGATCGGTCCGCCTTCTACGACTACATCGACTCGCTGTTCGAGATGATGTTGGCCGGTGGCACCGAGGGCGCAGCGCAGCGGATGGACGAGTTCGTCGACTATCTGCGCGATCTGGTCCAACAGCGTCGCGGCGACCCGGGGCAAGACATCATCACCGCGATGATTGGGGCCAGCGAGGACGGCGACCGGCTATCGGACGACGAGATCATCGCGATGGTGTTCCTGCTCATCACCGGCGACTATCAAACGACCCCGAACGTGATCACTAACGGAATAGCCGCCCTGCTCACCCACCGCGAACAGCTAAGCCTGCTACAGCGACGACCCGAGCTCATCGGCAGCGCTATCGAAGAGGTCCTGCGTTATACCGGCACTGTCGGCAGCACCGAGGCGACCACGTTCGCCGCCGAGGACATCGTCGTGCACGGCGTCACCATTCCGCGCGGAGCGATGGTGGTCCCGCTGCTGACGTCTGCCAACCGCGACCCCGCCGAGTTCGACGATCCCGACCGCTTCGATATCACCCGCAAGCCCAACAACCACCTGGCCTTCAGCCGAGGTAGTCACTTCTGTCTGGGCTCACATCTCGCGCGGATGGAAGCCCGCATCGCGATCGCCGGCTTGATCACCCGGTTCCCTGGTCTCACCCTGGCTATGGCCCCGGAGGAGCTTCGCGTCGAACCGATCCCGCTGCTCAATCGATACGCCGAGCTTCCCGTCATGCTGGGCTAACACTCACCCGTCAGACGACACGCGCCCTGTCCCCCATCTGGGGGACACGTTTCCTACCCAGCGAGGGGATACATATTTGCTCAATGTGTAACTACAATCGAAGGCGTTGATAGATACGGATTATTGAGCAAGAAAGGAGATTGATCGTGTCCCACGAGCTCTTGTTCAATGCACACGAGACGCCCTATGCGTTGATCTCGTTCGTCGTCGACGACATCGTCAACTGACGGTGACCATCGGTTGGATCCACTAGCCGACACGGCCAGCGGGAGTTTGATCGGCAGGTCTGCATCACTCCCGCTGGCCCGGCGGCGCACGACAGGACAGCAGGTACATCGCATGCCCAGCAGCGGCGACCCGGGTTCCGGCGGCCCGATAACCTCCGACGGCAGCGTGGTCGAGATCTACCGCCGGGTGTCGGGGGACGCCGAGGTGCAGGTCATTGCCGCAACGCTCAACCCGGCAAGCTCGGTGTTGGATCTGGGATCCGGTGTCGGCCGAATCGCTAATCCGCTGTCCGAACTCGGCCATCGGCTCACCGCGGTGGACGACTCCGCCGACATGCTTGCCCATGTCAGCCCTGGGCGAACGGTCCAAGCCCGCATCGAGCAGCTGCGGCTTGCCGAGAAATTCGACGCCGTCCTGCTGGCCAGCAGCTTGATCAACTATCCCGGTGTCGAATTCCGCAGGCGCCTCCTGGCGACCATCGCCCACCACCTCAAACCGGACGGCAAGGCCATCATCCAGTGGCGACCATTAGAGTGGTTCGCCCAGCGACCACCGGGCAGGTACCAGCGTTCCGATGGTCAGATGTTGCAGACGATGACGATCCTCAGCAACCAGGACGGGATTGTCGTTGGCGAGTTCACCTTGGACTACGACGACAAAAGTCTGACCCAATCGTTCGAAGCCCATCACGTGACAGCCGACGAACTCAAAGCCTTGCTCAAAGAGGTGGGCATGGGACTAGACACCGCCGACCCGGACTCGTCGGAATGGCTGGTGGCGACACAACTCGGGCCTCGGTCAGGTTCATCCAGCGATTGCAGTTGACGCGATGTGGCAGAGCCCTGGTTGAGCAACGCAAAACTCTTGCAGCGCTTGACAAATCAGTTCTGGTCCGTCCATGTGCAGCACCGACGGAGGCCCGCCGGCCGTGGCGAAACACCTGCGCAGCCATCGCAAGCGGGCTGGCATCTGGCCACGGGGCCAGCGAAAAATCCTGTTCGCCAACGTCAGTGATCATGACGGCCGGTGGTGGATCGCGCCGAACGTCGAGGCCGCCGACCTACACCCCAACCGCCAACGCCCTGCTCGCCCTGACGGCGACAACATGCAAGGGATGCTGGCCAATCACCGCCTCGCCAGAGCCATCTCCGATGCCGGCTGCTCGGAGTTCGCCCGGATGCTCACATACAAACGGAGTTGTCGACAGTGCGATGACGCTGGCGGATCGGGTATTCACCAGTGGTTGCGGTCATTCCGCCGACAGAGATACCAACGCCGCGGTGAATCCGGCTCGTTGGGGCCATACCTACAATGACCTTCATCGATTCCCCGGACCCCCTCGTGGTGGTGAAACCAGCTCGGATGACGCGGGAACCGACGTTCACACCGCCCCCGCGGCCTGAACCGACGACACCCGAGAAGGGCGGTGCCCAACACTCACCAGAGTTGTTCGACACGCTTTAAACTGCTGATTCCGAAGGCCTCGGGTTGACTCTGGCGCGCGGGCGGAATCTGATGACACCGATGACGGCGGAAACCTTTACCCGGCCGCAGGCCGCAGAAGAAGGGACGCTAACCCATGGTGACGTGCGAGAACGGTCACCAAAACCCCGACGACTACCGTTTCTGCGGGGAGTGCGGAGCCCCGATCGTGCCCGCTATGGTGCTCTGCCCAACGGGCCACCTTACATCGGTGAACCAGCCTTTCTGTGATGAGTGCGGTGCCCCGATCATCGGTGCAGCACCATCGGTCGCGGCCGGCATCATTTATGCGAACCTCCCTGAGTCCGGCATCGGGCCGTGGTTTCGGAAGGTGTGGGGGTCGTGGAAGAACGCCAAGGTCAGGCGCGTAGCCATCATTGTTGGGAGTCTGCTTCTTGTGGGCGCGCTTGCCGTGCTTGGGTTTTCGGTGATCAACTCCGGCCACGAGCGCGCCGGCACCACAACCACCGGACCGGGATCGACGGCGCCGGTTACGCACACGGTCACCGCAACCGTGGCCATCGGCTCTCTCCCCAACGGAGTAGCGGTCGATTCAGGCACCCGCACCATCTACGCCGTCAACCACACGGTCCGCGGCAGGGTGTCGGTGATCGACGGAAAGACACACAAGGTCACGGCCACCGTGCCCGTCGGCGGCTCTCCGGTCGGGGCAACGGTGGATCCAGGCACCCACACCGTCTACGTCACTAACGCGGATTTCCACGCAGGAGATTCGACGCAACTTTTCAGCTGAATTCGTAGCGTAGGGTTCGGTTTCCCCACCAGGGGACTCGGGTGTCGGGGGGGAGGTCGGCTTGCCGGAGGACGGGTGTGTAGG
>NZ_UPHQ01000304.1 GCF_900566055.1 Mycobacterium innocens | reverse complement strand
GACTAGCCCCGCCCCCCGAAAACTGAAGCCCCCAAAGCACATTGGATCACCACCACCCCGATGCCCAACCTGAACGCCCCAACACCCCACCAACCACGCAAGTCGTGCGAAAAGTCAAACGTCAAGAGGCGTGATACCACCCAGCAGCTCCGTGACATGGCGCAGCGGGCGCGCGATAACGACTTGGAAGGATGACAAGGTGCCCGATGCAGTGATCGACGACACTAAGAATCTGTCATGACCGATAAGTATGGTCCCGATCCCGCGACCTGGCCGGAATACCGCCGCGCGATGAAGCGAGACCTGGATGCCGCCGGCATTCCCGAAGACACCGTCTGGCAACTGGTCAACTCCCGCTACGACTACCCGCAAGCGGTGCCGATCATGGTCGACTGGCTGCAGCACCTCGACGAACGTGTACCGCCCGGTGAACCGCGCCGGGCGATGCGAGTCGGCTTGATCCGCAACCTGATCACCAAGCACGCCAAGGGTAACCGCGCCGCCGCGGACATCTTGTTTCACCAGTTTGATATCGACCCCCCGCTTTGCAACGAAGAGCTCGAGGCCACCGGCTTTGCGCTGGCTCAAGTCTGTGACCGCTCCGACTTTCCCCGAGTGGCCGCGTTGATCCGTTCCGAGCGTGATTTTCCGACCAAATCGGACTTGGTGCGTTGGCTGGGGCAGTTCAAGACCGAAGAAGCCAAGCAGCTAGCGGTCAGCCAATTACCCAACCCGGGAACGCGGACCGACGCGATGGCAGCTCTGGTGCGCCAGCGCGCCACCGGGGTACGTGAAGAGGTCGCCAAATACCTCAACGACAAACACGAGTATTGGCGCAAGGAAGCACAAAAAACCCTCGACAAACTGCCCCCGGACTAGCCCTGCCCCCCGAAAACTGAAGCCCCCAAAGCACATTGGATCACCACCACCCCGATGCCCAACCTGAACGCCCCAACACCCCACCAACCACGCGCGTCGTGCGAAAAGTCAAACGTCAACAAGTGTGATACCACCCAGCAGCTCCGTGACATGGCGCAGCGGGCGCGCGATAACGACTTGGAAGGATGGCAAGGTGCTCGATGCAGTGATCAACGACAGTAAACACCTGTCATGAGGTCGCCCGGGAAACCCCACACGTGGCCAGAATCCGAACAAGCGATGAAAGCTGAACTCGACACTGCAGGCATCCCCGAAGACACAGTCTGGGAGTTGATGAACTCTCGCTATGACTATCCGCAGGCGGTGCCAATCATGGTCGACTGGCTACAGCACCTCGACGAACGCGTCCCACCTAACGAGGACCGTCGTGCCTGGCGAGTCGCGTTGATCCGCAACCTGATTACCAAGAACGCCAAGGGTAACCGTGCTGCCGCTGACATCTTGTTTCACCAGTTCGATATCGACCCACCACTATGCAACGAAGAACTCGAAGCCACCGGCTTTGCGCTGGCTCAAGTCTGTGACCGCTCCGACTTTCCCCGGGTGGCCGCGTTGATCCGTTCCGAGCGTGATTTTCCGACCAAATCGCAGCTGGTGCGTTGGCTGGGGCAGTTCAAGACCGAAGAAGCCAAACAGCTAGCGGGAGTTTCCGGCCTTCGTGGTTGAGCGGCGTGTCTTGTGTTGTGGTGCTTGAGGTTTGTGGGTTTGGAGTGTATTACCCATATATGGCGTCGATCGTGGGTAAGCGACGCGGCAAGCAGACCTATTACTACCTGGTGGAATCGGCCCGAGTGCAGGGCAAGCCGCGCATCGTGTCTCAGCAGTATTTGGGCAGTGAAGCATCCCCGGTTTCATGCACACCTCGTTACGTGTGACCGGTGTGCTCGCCGGCCTGGAGTCGAGCGTAGTACTCGGCCTCGGCTTCGGCCGGTGGGATGCGGCCCAGGCGGTGCATGAGCCTCCGCTCGTTGTACCAGCTAACCCACGCCGAGGTCATGTTCTCCAGGTCAGCGAGGGTTCGGATCGGGCCGACGCGAAACGGGGAGCCAGGGCGCACGCACTCGGTCTTGTAGAGCCCGATCGTGGTTTCGCACAGCGCGTTGTCCAGGGCGTCACCGACGGTCCCGATCGAGGGGATCAGTCCCTCCAACATTAGCGTCTCGCCGTAATGTAT
>NZ_UPHQ01000059.1 GCF_900566055.1 Mycobacterium innocens | reverse complement strand
AAACCCTGGCCGCCGAAACCGATCGGCTGCGTCCGCGGCTATCCGAGGACACCGCCCGCCAAACGACCAAGGCGCTGGCCTACTTCAAAACCAACGCCCACCGCATGCGCTACGCCTACTTCCGCGATCACGGCATGTTCGTCGGCTCGGGCACCGTGGAAGCCGGCTGCAAAGCCATCGTCGGTCAACGACTCAAACTCTCCGGCATGCGTTGGAACATCCCCGGCGCCACCGGCATCCTCACCCTGCGCTGCCAGCACGCCAGCGGTCGCTGGGAACAGATCTGGACACAGCCGCACAACCAGACCACCACCGCGTGACCAGGCCGATATCAAGATCAACAACAACTACCTACAAATCTGACGCGCACCCACCCGCAACAGCTGGCAGCCCCCGGAGCCGGACATCTGCCACTACATCCGCTTTGGGACCCGCCTTGGGAACATGTCCGCCAACGTGGCCGCCAGCTCCAGGTACGCGCGCCGGCCTTCCTTGCCCAACCGGTCCAGACCGATTTCTTTGCCCGCATGGATGTGCCGATCGAACGGCAGGACCACCGTGGCCGCCACGTCGGCCGACAACTGCTCAAGTTCCTTACCGGCCAAAGTGCTCGGCCTGCCCGCTTCGGTGTGGTTGACCGCTAACACCGCCGTCGCGAGCAGCTTCTGATACCCGTTGTTACGCAACCATTCCAGCGTGATTCTGGTCTTTCGTATCGCGTCGATCGAGGCGCTGGTAACGACCACCAGGGCCCGCGATTCCGGCAACACCGCTTCCATCGCGCTGGACTCGAGCGCCTTGACGCAGTCCACCAGTACCACCGAGTAATGCTTGCGCAGAATGGAAAACACTTTGACGACGTCGCTGCGCTCCACTCGCCAATTACTCTTTGCATATTCGGGCAGGCCGAGCACTTCCAGCCCGCAACTGTTCATATAGGTATGCGCCCGCACGTCCGGATATCTTGTGACCGAATCGTCCATGAGCAGGTCCACCATATTCAGCCGGCTGCGGCGGCCATGCCGATCGGACAAATCGCCGCCGTCGATGTCGACGGCGACCACCCGGTCGTTGCGCACCAGCGCGAACGTTGAGCCGAGCGCCTCGACCACCGCGGTCTTGCCAACCCCGCCTTTGAGGTTGAGCACGGCAATGGGAAACGCGCTTCCGAGCGGGGCGCGGACGCGCTCGCGCAGGTCACGTTCGTAAGCCGGGCCCTTGCCGGGGCCGAAGTCTCTGCGGCTGATGCGCCAGATCAGATCTCGCCAGCTGAAACCGCCCGTATCGTCGGTGTGCTGCTCGTCAAGAACATCAAGTGCCATCCCACCCGGGGCCCGTTCACAAGGAGACGGCGGGGCGATCGGTGTCGCTGCGGGGGTTCGAGCGGTCGACCAGGGCTCAACGGGCGACGAACGGTAGGCAGGGGCATGGCGGCGGTAGACCCGCGGGACCGTGGTGGACGCCGACTCGGCCGGAGGGCGCCGGCAGGGCGGGGCCGTAGGCCGCTCCGGCGGCGCCGACCGCGCCGCCGGTGGGGCGGCCTGAGGCAGGTCTCCGCGACCAGGATCGCGATTGCTCATACCCCACGGTATAGCCGGGCTGATTTGCCGGAAAACCGCAAATAGGACGGATTCCGGAAATGCAAGCAGCAGTCAAGCAACAATTAGCCCGGCGTTCAGCCCGCGCTACCGGATGTTCGACGAATTTCGAGATTTCGGCGCGAAACGCCGACGTCAGCCGAAGAAAGCGGCGGCGTCGTCGTAGCGGCTCTGCGGCACCAGCTTGAGTTGGCGAACCGCGTCCGCCAGGGGAACACGGCCGATGTCTTGTCCGCGCAGCGACACCATCTGGCCGTATTCGCCCGCGTGTGCGGCGTCGGCGGCGTTGACACCGAAGCGGGTGGCCAACACCCGATCGTAAGCCGTCGGTGTCCCACCTCGCTGGACGTGGCCGAGCACGGTCACCCGGACATCCTTGTTGATCCGCTTCTCCACCTCGGCGCCCAGCTGCGCGGCCACCCCGGTGAAACGCTCATGGCCGAACTCGTCAATCCCGCCTTCGCGTAACTGGATGGAGCCGGCGACGGGTTTGGCGCCCTCGGCGACCACACAGATGAAGTGCGAGTCGCCGCGCTGGAAGCGCTGCTTGACGAGCCGGCACACCTCCTCGACGTCGAAGGGCTGTTCGGGGATCAGCGTCATGTGAGCGCCGGAGGCCAGACCGGAGTTCAGCGCGATCCAGCCGGCGTGACGGCCCATCACCTCCACCAGCATCACCCGCTGATGGGATTCGGCGGTGCTATGCAGGCGGTCGATGGCTTCGGTCGCCACCGTCAACGCCGTGTCGTGGCCGAAAGTCACGTCGGTGCAGTCGATGTCGTTGTCGATGGTCTTCGGCACACCGACCACCGGAACGTTCTCCTCCGACAGCCAGTGCGCCGCGGTCAACGTGCCTTCCCCGCCGATCGGGATCAGCACGTCGATGCCGTTGTCGTCCAGGGTCTGCATGATCTGGTTCAGGCCGGCGCGCAATTTGTCCGGGTGCACGCGCGCGGTGCCCAGCATCGTTCCGCCTTTGGCCAGCAGCCGGTCGTTGCGATCGTCATTGCGCAGCTGCATGCGCCGGTTTTCCAGCAATCCGCGCCACCCGTCCTGGAACCCGACTACCGACGAGCCGTACCGGGCATCGCAGGTGCGCACCACGGCCCGGATGACGGCGTTGAGGCCGGGGCAGTCGCCGCCTCCCGTGAGAAGTCCAATCCGCATGCCATCATCTTGCACCGCGGCTGGCTCGGGCCGCGAGCAGACGCAGAATCGCATGCGCGGGGTCCGCGCAGTGCGATTCTGCGTCTCCTCGCGCCTAGATGGCGCCTAAATCGGCGAGGGCAGCGGGCCGCGGGCTGCCTCGTAGGCGGCTCCCACCCGGTAGAGCCGGTCGTCGGCCAAGGCGGGCGCCATGATCTGTAACCCGACCGGCAGCCCGTCGTCCGGCGACAGCCCCGACGGCACCGACATGCCACAATGTCCCGCCAAATTCAGCGGCAATGTGCACAGGTCGAACAGGTACATCGCCAGCGGGTCGTCGACCTTCTCCCCCAGCGGGAACGCGGTGGTGGGAGTCGCGGGCGAGACCAGCACGTCGACCGATCGATAGGCCTCGTCGAGATCGCGGGCGATCAGCGTGCGCACCTTCTGGGCCTGGTTGTAGTAGGCGTCGTAGTAGCCGGCCGACAGCGCGTAGGTGCCGATCATGATGCGCCGCTTGACTTCCGGGCCGAAACCGGCGGCCCGGGTCATGGCCATCACTTCCTCGGCGCTGTGGCTGCCGTCGTCGCCGACCCGCAGTCCGTAGCGCATCGCGTCGAAGCGGGCCAGGTTGCTCGACACCTCCGACGGCAGGATCAAGTAGTAAGCGGCCAGCGCGTGGTCGAAGTGCGGGCAGTCGACTTCGCTGACCTCGGCGCCCAATGCGGTCAGCTGCTCGACAGCACCCTGGAACGACGCCAGCACTCCCGGCTGGTAGCCCTCGCCGCGCAGCTGCTTGACCACCCCGATCCGCACCCCGGTCAAGTCGCCCGTCGCCCCGGCCCTCGCGGCCCCGACCACGTCGGGCACCGCGGCGTCGACGGAGGTGGAGTCGCGCGGATCGTGCCCGGCGATCACCTGGTGCAGCAGCGCGGTGTCCAGCACGGTGCGTGCGCAGGGGCCGCCCTGATCCAGCGACGACGCGCAGGCCACCAGCCCGTAGCGCGACACCGTGCCGTAGGTGGGTTTGACACCCACGGTCGCGGTCAAGGCGGCAGGCTGCCGGATGGAGCCCCCGGTGTCGGACCCGATGGCCAGCGGCGCCTGGAATGCGGCCAGTGCCGCGGCGCTGCCACCGCCCGAGCCACCGGGCACCCGGTCGACGTTCCACGGGTTGCGGGTGGGGCCGTACGCGGAGTTCTCGGTCGAGCTGCCCATCGCGAACTCATCCATGTTGGTCTTGCCCAGGATCGGGATCCCGGCCGCGCGCAACCGCACCGTCAAGGTGGCGTCGTAGGGAGACCACCAGCCCTGCAGGATCTTGGAGCCGCAGGTGGTGGGCATGTCGATGGTGGTGAACACGTCCTTGAGCGCCAGCGGCACTCCGGCCAGCGGCGACGGCAGCTGTTCGCCCGCGGCCAGCGTCTTGTCAATGGCAGCCGCGGCGCTCAACGCCTGGTCGGCGGCCACGTGGAGAAAGGCGTGGTAGCGGTCGTCGGTTGCCGCGATCTGGTCCAGGCAGGCCTGCGTGAGTTCGGTGGACGACAGCTCCTTGGCGGCGATCTTGGCGCCCAGCGTGGCGGCGTCGGATCGGATGATGTCGCTCACTCGGTGTCCCCCAGGATCTGCGGGACGGCGAAGCGGCCGTCGACGGCCTCCGGCGCCGCGGCCAGCGCCTGCTCCTGCGTCAGGCACGGCGCGATCTTGTCGGGGCGCGTGACGTTGACGTCCTTGAGTGGATTGTCGGTGGCTTCGACGCCGGTGACGTCGACGGCCTGGATCTGGCTGACGTGCGCCAAGATGGCGTCGAGTTGACCGGCGAAGTGGTCGAGCTCATGGTCGGTCAGCGCCAGACGGGCCAGCCGGGCCAGGTGGGCCACCTCGTCGCGGGAGATCTGGGACACGAGCGAAAAGCCTAACGGGGAGCATGCGGCTGGTTCACTCGAGTCGCTCCGCTCTTGCCGACATGCCGCGCGCGCGCCGCTGTGTAACAGTGTTGGCCGTGCCGTCGTATCTGTTGCGCATCGAGCTGATCGACCGTCCAGGCAGCCTGGGGTCGCTGGCGGTTGCGCTCGGGTCGGTGGGCGCCGACATCTTGTCGCTGGACGTCGTCGAGCGCAGCGCCGGGTACGCGATCGACGACCTGGTGGTCGAGATGCCGCCGGGCGCGATGCCGGATCGGCTGATTACCGCCGCCGAGTCGTTGACCGGAGTCCGGGTGGACAGTCTGCGCCCACATACCGGGTTGCTGGAAGCGCACCGCGAGCTGGAGCTGCTCGACCACGTCGCCGCGGCCCGCGACAATGCGTCGCGATTGCAGGTACTTGTCAACGAGGCGCCCAGGGTGCTGCGGGTGAGCTGGTGCACCGTGTTGCACAGCTCCCAGGGCGCCTTGCACCGGCTTGCCGGCAGCCCGGGCGCCCCGGAAACCCGAGCCGATTCGGCACCGTGGCTGCCGATCGAGCGCGCCGCACCGCTCGACGGTGGCGCCGACTGGGTGCCGCAGGCCTGGCGTGACATGGACACCACGATGGTGGCCGCACCGTTGGGCGACCCGCACACGGCGGTGGTGCTGGGCCGGCCCGGCCCGGAATTCCGGCCCTCGGAGGTGGCCCGACTGGGCTATCTGGCTGGGATCGTGGCCACCATGCTGCGCTGACCCGTTGCTCATCAGCAGCGTGTCAGCCGTTGGGCGCAGGGTGGCCTCGCCGGCTGGTCAGCGAGCGGGCGATCCGCACGGTGGCCCATAGCCCGTAGAGCGCCGCACGCCGGGACACCAGACCGGATACGGGTGCCAGGACTGCGTGGCGCATCCCCGCGTCGCCGAAGGCCCGCAGCTTGGCCACCACCTGCTGCGCAGTTCCCCACAGCAATGGCCCCTCGGTCATCACGGCGTCCGGCACGGCGGCGATGGCTTGCTCGCTCGCCCGGCGACCGTGGCGGTCGGGCACGAAGTCGACCAACGTATCGAAGTGCGCCCCGAGCGGGTGCACGGCCCCGGCCCACCGCCACACATCGGCGGGCGCAGCAAGCCCAAGCAACCGGACGGCCTTTGTGTCCAGCATCGCCCGCGCCTCCCGCTCGGACGCGCCGATCACCGCGAAGCGATGCAGCGCCGGTGTGATCGAGTCTGCGTCTCGCCCAGCCTCGGCGGCCGCCGCCCGCACCGCCGCCAGCTTGGCCGCATACTCCTGGGGCGAGACCACCGAGACGGGATACCACCCGTCGCCGTAGCGTCCCGTGAGCCGTAGCATTCGCGGACCGTGCCCGCCGACCCAGATCTGCGGTACCCGGCCGCGCGGAGCCTCCAGGTCCATTGTCGCCCGGTCGAGTCGAAAATGCTTGCCGGAGAACGTGATAGGCCCGCGTGCCGACAGGCACAGGCGGATCACCTGCAGAGCCTCCTCCTGTCGGGTGACCGGCTCGGAGAAGTCGAGTCCGTACGGGTCGATATTCATCCGCTCGCCCGCGCCGACGCCCAGGATGGGCGCGCGGCGGGTGAGATGCGACAGCGTCAGCATCGCCTGGGCGATGAGAACGGGGTGCCGCCGAATCGCCTCGGTCACCCCGACGCCCAAGCGCAGTCGCCCGGCCCGCGACGCGAGATAGCCCAGCAGAACCTGGTAGTCAAAAAACTCGTGTGGGCTCTGATCCTGCGCCGCAAGCCAGGTGAGGTCTTCATTCCAGATGGCGCGGGGCACACCGCTCTGGAAGTGGTCAATGAGCATCACCGACTCCAGCCGCGCCACCCGCGCCGCAAGCAATAACGCCCGAGCGCCGCTCAATGGCGGCTGCGTCCCGATCTGCAGGCCCACCGAGATTGCTGGGTTTCTCATGATCCTTCGCACCTAAGGGATCGCGCAGTAATTAGGTGGGTGTTTTCGGGCGTGTCGCGGTGGGGTGGGCCGTGAGCGTGTAGTTCCAGTCGCCGTGGAACTCGTGACGGTGCAGTTGGGTGGCTTCGAGGGCGGCGATCTG
>NZ_UPHQ01000089.1 GCF_900566055.1 Mycobacterium innocens | reverse complement strand
AAACACCGCCACCCGCGCAGCAAGCGCCTGATACTCCCGCCCATAAGCCCCAAACACCGCCGCCACCGCCGCCGACACCTCATCAGCGCCCGCCGCCACCACCGCCGTCGTCGAGGCCCCCGCCACCGTATTCGCCGCACCCAACACCGACCCCACACCCGCCAACTCCGACGCCGCCGAGGCCAGCGCCTCCGGCACCGCAATCACAAACGACACGCAAACCACCGCACCTCCGAACCACACCGGATAAGCCGCAGGCACTAATCGACAACCGCGCCCGATAGGCCCGCAGCCTAACGCGACGTCAACGTGATTGCCATCACATTCGCACCGATGCAAAGACTTCCAACAGAAGCAGGCCAACGCAGGCCACCAGAGTCGCTACTCCTCGTCGAGAGCCGCCAACACCTCGTCCGACACGTCGACATTGGTCCACACGTTCTGCACGTCGTCGCTGTCCTCCAGCGCATCCACGAGCTTGAATACCCTGCGGGCGCCGTCGACGTCCACTGGCACACTGACCGACGGCTGGAAACCGGCTTCGGCCGACTCGTAGTCAATCCCCGCGTCTTGCAACGCGGTGCGCACCGCGACCAGATCACCTGGTTCGGCGACCACTTCGAAGCTGTCGCCCAGGTCGTTGACCTCCTCGGCACCGGCATCCAGCACCGCGGTCAGCACATCGTCTTCGGTCAGGCCGTTCTTGTCCAGGGTGACCACGCCCTTGCGGGAGAACAGATAGGACACCGACCCCGGATCGGCCATGGTGCCGCCGTTACGTGTCATGGCCACCCGCACCTCGCTGGCGGCCCGGTTGCGATTGTCGGTCAGGCACTCGATCAACACCGCCACGCCGTTGGGCGCATAACCCTCGTACATGATGGTCTGCCAGTCGGCGCCACCGGCTTCCTCACCGGCGCCGCGCTTGCGGGCCCGCTCGATGTTCTCATTGGGCACCGAGCTCTTCTTGGCCTTCTGGATGGCGTCGTACAGGGTCGGGTTGCCCGCCGGGTCACCGCCGCCGACACGGGCTGCGACCTCGATGTTCTTGATCAGCCGGGCGAACATCTTGCCGCGACGGGCGTCGACGACGGCCTTCTTGTGCTTGGTGGTAGCCCACTTGGAATGGCCGCTCATCCGCTGTCTTACCTCTTCTTTTTGGGTTCTGTTTTCGCCCAACGAGTCTACGTGGACCGCAGGTGCTGGTCGTCTGGCCGGCTCCGGCCCACCGAGCCTGTAATTCTGCAGGGGAAGTTCGAGTGCGAGCCGGCAAAATTACAGGCTCGATGATGGTGCGCACATGAAGGCGCCCGATGAGACGTCAGCGCCGACCCCGGACGATGTCGACGAACAGCTGATGGATACGACGATCGCCGGTGATCTCCGGGTGGAACGCAGTCGCCAACACCGCGCCCTGCCGCACCGCGACGATATGGCCCGCGGCCCGGGCCAGCACCTGCACACCCTCGCCGGCCCGCTCGACCCATGGCGCCCTTATGAACACCGCACGCACCGGGTCGTCCAGGCCGGCGAACGCGATGTCGCCCTCAAACGAATCGACTTGGCGCCCAAAGGCGTTGCGCCGCACGGTCATATCGATCCCACGCAGCGGCACGGCCTCGCGGCCGCGGGCGCCGGCGTCCAGGATTTCGCTGGCCAGCAGGATCATGCCGGCACACGCGCCGTACGCGGGAAGGCCCTCGGCCAGTCGCGCCCGCAGCGGCGCCAGCAATTCGAAGTCGCGCAGCAGATGGCTGATGGTCGTGGACTCGCCGCCCGGAAGCACCAGCGCATCCACCGCGTCCAGCTCGTCGCGGCGGCGCACCGGCATCGGCTCGGCTCCGGCTTCACGCAGTGCCGCAAGGTGTTCCCGGGTGTCCCCCTGCAGTGCCAGGACGCCGATCTTCGGCGGGCTCACGGCTGGTATCCGTGGCGATAACGAGTCAGCCCCTCCTGCATGACGGCCGCCACCAACTCACCGCGCTGGGTAAAGATCTTCCCGTGGGTGAGGGCGCGACCGCCGCCGGCCGACGGCGAGGACTGGTCGTACAGCAACCATTCGTCGGCGCGGAACGACCGCATGAACCACATCGCGTGGTCCAGCGATGCCACCTGCAGATGCTCTCGCTCCTTGAGGTGGGTGACCTGTGCCGAACCGAGCAGGGTGAGGTCGCTCATGTAGGCGAGCGCGCAGATGTGCAGCACCGGATCGTCGGGCAGCGGATCGTGGTGGCGAAACCACACCTGCTGCTGAGAAGCCTTGCCGGGCAAACACTGCAACTGCTCCCGCGGCACAATCCGCACGTCCCACTCCTCGAACTGCCGGAAACCGGCGTCGTCGAATACCCGCACCGAGCGCAATCCGGGCAGATCGTCAGGCGGCGGCGCCGCCGGCATCTGGTCCTGGTGGCTGATGCCTTGCTGATGGGTCTGAAAGGACGCGCCCATGCTGAAGATGATTTCCCCATGCTGGATGGCAGTGACCCGCCTGGTGGCAAACGATCCGCCATCTCGAGTGCGCTCGACCAGAAAAACGGTGCGCTCCTTGGCATCTCCGGGCCGAAGAAAGTATCCGTGCAACGAGTGGACTCGATACGACCGGTCGACGGTGCGCACCGCGGACACCAGCGACTGACCCGCGACATGGCCGCCGAACGTGCGCTGCAGAAAACCTGACTCCGGACTGAAGACGCTGCCGCGATAGATGTTGACCTCAAGTTGCTCGAGGTCGAGGATCTCTTCGATCGCCACGGAAGGTTCTTACCAGCCGCGCTCGGCGAGCCGGTGCGGCTGGGCGATCTGTTCGACGTTGATGCCGACCATCGGCTCGCCCAGCCCCCGTGACACCTTGGCCAGTACGTCGGGGTCGTCGTAGAAG
>NZ_UPHQ01000016.1 GCF_900566055.1 Mycobacterium innocens | reverse complement strand
CGCCCTCACCGTCACCGACAACGCCGGCCGACCGCTGCGCCCAGGATCGCTGGCGCGCCCACCAACCCAACCCCCGCCCACCGTCGCGCCGTGCCCCGGGCCCACCGGCGAGCGCGCCCACTGGTGGTGGTATGAACCCTTCCAACCCCAACCACCACCGACAAACAACTAGGAACTCGCCGATGTAGTTGCCCCCAGCGTGCCGAGATTTTTTGCGGTGTCGGGATTCGGCAGCTGTGGTGATTGGTTGGCATCGCGGAGGTGGCCAGATGGTCGGGTGGCTCGGTGGTCGCGGGTCAGGCGATGGCCCAGCCTCCGGCGTTTGAGTGCAGGCCCAGGATGGCCAGCCGGGCGAGGTTGATCGCGCCTGCTCGGGCCAGGATGTCGGTCAGGATGCGTTGTTGGCCGCGGCAGCAGGCTTTGCGCCCACCCCAGGGGCGGCGGATGAAGTGGCTGATCTTGCGTTCTACGACCGGTCGATATGATCGGTAATCGGCCTGCCAGTCCGGGTCGCGTTGGCGGGTCTTGGCGTGCTGTAGTGCGGCTTCATGGGCATGGATGGTGATCACCCGCCCGCTGCGGGCTTTGGTGCATTCGGTCCGCAGCGGGCACGACCCGCACAACGCACCGAAGCGGGCCACCTGCCGACGCCGGCCGGTGCTGATGGCCACGGTGTGCTGCGCCGGACAGGTCACGGTGCCGGCGGTCAGGTCGATGCCGAACTGGTCTTTGGAATAGCCGTTGGCGTTGCGCACCGGGGGAACCTTGGCGCGCATGTCGCGGCCCCGCCTGGTCTGCGCATCCAGGGTTGCTCCATCGGCATAGGCCGAATCGCCGTACACCTCATAAACTTTCGGCTGCAGATCGTCATCGACGTGCTCACCGGAGTCGTTGACCGCAGCATCGGCATCGGTTACGTCGGTGTTGTCGGCGTCGGTGAGGGTATCGGGTGCACCACTTGTGGCGTCGGTGACTGGGTTGTAGAGCAGCTTGTCGATGACCTCACGGTCGGCGGCGTTGGCCGGGGTGACCGCAACGCCGGTGATCAGTTCGTCATCGGGGTCGATGCCCAGGTGCGACTTGTAGCCATCGAAGGTCCGCGCCCGCGACTTATGCCCATGGCGGGCTTCGGCGTCGACGGTGGAGATCATCCGGTCTTTGGCTACCCGCCGCGCAATGCGGAAGATCCCGTCCTGACCAGCTTCGACGTCTTGGCCAGCCACCAGCGCCAGCAACTCGACCACCTCAGCGAGCGCCCCCCTCGAGGTTACGGCCGTCGCGGACCTCCAATGCCGCATTGGCATCACGCCCTAACGCATCCACCAAAAGCTTCACGAGCCTTGGGGGTCATCCCAATCACAGGGGTGGTTTGCCCACACTGGTGTAGTCATCGTCGCGGGTCAACACGCTACGCACGGCAGCCAACTCCGGATCGGCCCGATCAGCAACGGTCAGCAGTTTCCGGATCGCAGCCCGCAGCTGGATCACCGTTTCCTGGGTGGCGACCGCATCCAACAGCGGAGTCGAATCCAGCACCCGGCGGCGCCCCCGCAGCAAGCCCGCTGCTCGCGCAGTGGCGTTGACGTCGTCGAACAACCGCGTCGACGCGCGCAATCGGTTGCGCATGCCGACCAACACCGTCGGATGAAAAGCTTCCGCGTCTACCGTCAACCCGGCCGCGGCCTTCCAGCGCAGGTCAAAGGTCAACCGGTCACACGCCTCCCGGTCCGACAATCCCTCGTAGGCCTGCAACAGCATCACCGTGGCCATCACCCGCGCCGGCACCGTCGGGCGCCCCAACGCCGAACGCTTGAACAGATCCGCGAAATAGTCATCACCGAACAATGCCCCGCCGTGCTCGGCCAGCAGCCGATAAACACTGCCCGGCGCTAGCTGATCACCAACCAGCAGCATCACATCATCGAACCGGCCCTGCCGATTCTCCCGTCCCAAAGCCACACAAAGATCCTCGCCGCCCACCAACCCCAAAGTCGCTCCGGCACGCCGAAACTCGGTAACTAAAGCAGCACCGCCCTAGGCTGGTCAGCAGCATCGTATCGAAGCTGAAACACATTGGGGCATACAGATTTTCGTTGTTAACCAAGGCCGCACCGCCGCCGACCCGATACCCAAGCCCTCATCAACATTGCTCGCTGACGTGCGCACGAACTTGAGCTTGAGCCAAGTCGGGTTCCACAACGTCAAGCTGCCGTAACTGTCGTTCGCCCGCTCACACGGGCCCCGGCGATGGCGCCGTTCGCTCGCCCGCGTTCGCTCGCCCGCTTACGCGAGCTCCGCTCACCCGGCGCGGCTCGCCCGCGTTCGCGAGCTCCGCTCACCGGCGCGGTTGCCAGAGGACGAGGGCCGTGCTCTTAGGCAACACCGCAAGCTCACGACGTTGATTGGCGCGCAGGACCGCCAATTCCTCGGCCATTTCCTTGACCCTCGCCTGCAGCGCTTCCACCTGATTCGTCAGCTCGATGATGCGCTTGATGCCGGCGAGGTTGACGCCCTCTTCCTGCGAGAGATGCTGCACCTGACGCAGCAGGTCGACGTCACGCTCCGAATAGCGCCGCCCCCCACCCGAAGTGCGCCTCGGACTGACCAAACCCAACCGGTCATAGGTGCGCAGCGTTTGCGCGTGCATGCCGGCCAACTCGGCAGCCACCGAGATCAGAAACGTACGAGACTCGTCCTTCTTGGCCATCAGCGATTACCCGCCCAACCGGCCCTGGGGTTGAACCCGCTGGACCGCTCAGCCGCCGCGTAGGCCTGAAGTGCCTCTTCGGCGGCGCCTTCCAAGTTCGGCGGAACGGCCACCTTCACAGTGACGAGCAGGTCGCCGCTACCGCCGCTGCGCTTGGGCACGCCACGGCCGCGCACCCGCAAGATCCGACCATCGGCGGTGCCCTTCGGCACCCGAACGCCAACGGTCCCGTCCAGCGTTGGCACGGAAAGTGTTGAACCCAAAGCCAATTCGGTAAAGCTGACCGGAACGGTCACGGTCAGGTCATCACCGTCGCGCCCGAACACGGGGTGCGGCCGAACATGCACCGTCACATACAGGTCTCCCGACGGCGCACCGCGCAACCCGGCTTCGCCTTGCCCGGGCAATCTGATTCGCTGTCCGTCCTCGACGCCCGGCGGGATCCGCACATTGATGGTGCGGGTACGGGTGGTGACGCCAGTGCCTTTGCACTCATCACAAGGGTGCTCGATGATCGAGCCGCTACCCCGGCAATCGGTGCAGGGCTCGGAGAAGCCGAACGCGCCCTGATTCCGGTTGATCACCCCGGCGCCGTTGCAGGTCGGACACACCTTGGGGCTGGTGCCCGGGCGCGCTCCGCTGCCGTGGCAGTTGGTGCACGGCGCCGGACTGGTCAGCCGCAACGGCATCGCCACGCCCTTGGCGGCCTCCACGAAATCAAGCTCGGTCTCGGTCTCCAGATCGTTGCCGCGTCGCGGCCGGCTGGGACGGGCGCTGCCGCCGCGGCCGAACAACCCGCCGAACAAGTCACCGATATTGGTCCCGCCGGAACGGCTGGCGGCGTCGAACAAATCGTTGAGGTTGAACTCGGCGCCATCGGAGCCGTAGCTGCCTCCCCCGAAGCCCCCGAAGCCGCCGGCGTCGAACCTACGGCCGCCGAAACCGCCGCCGGCGAAAAGCCGGCGCGTTTCGTCGTACTCCTTGCGCTTGGCCGGATCGGTGAGCACTTCCTTTGCCTCGGAGACCGCCTTGTAGCGATCCTCGGCCGCCTTGTTGCCCGGGTTCCGGTCGGGATGATTCTCGGCGAGCAACTTTCGAGCCACCCGCTTGATTTCTTCAGCGGTGGCGTCGGAGGAGACGCCCAGCTCCTTATAGAAGTCCTTCTCGACCCATTCTCGCTGGGCCATGTTGCGTCACCTCCTCACCTTTGTCTCTGTAGTTTTGTCTCGCCTCTGATTCTCGGCCTTATTCACCGGGCACGTCGGCGTTATCGCTCGTGTCGGGCTGCTCGGTTTCGACGGGCTCGTCGGCCACGGGCGGTGCATCCGATTCGGCCGTGTCGTCAGCAACCGTGTCGACGACGGCGACCAGGGCATTTCGCAGAACATGCTCACCGAGCTGGTAGCCCTGCCGCATGACGGTTCCGATCACCGGCTTGGCGTCTTGTCCGCCACCGCCCTCATGCTGCACCGCCTCGTGCAACACCGGGTCGAAATCCTCGCCCTCGGCGCCAAATGGCTTCAACCCCAGGCCGGTCAACGCGCTCATCAGCTTGTCGGCGACGGCCTTCAGCGGCCCGGAATCCAGGTCTCCGTGCTTGCGCGCCCGCTCGATGTCGTCCACCGCATGCAGCAATTGGCTGACAACGGCGGCCTTTGCCCGGTCCGCCGCGGCCTGCTGGTCACGCAGCGCACGCTTGCGATAGTTGGCGAAGTCGGCCTGCACCCGTTGCAGGTCGGCCGTCAACTCGGCAACCTTTTCCGCCAGTTTGTCGGTGCCGACCGCCGAGCTTCCGGGTACCGGCCCTCCCGGCGCATCGCCGGGAGGGACATGGCGTACCTCGCCCGTTTCCGGATCGATGCGCCGCTTGTCGGTGACCGTCACCTGTTCGCGTGGGTTGCTTTCGGTCACTTGGACTCCCGGTCGTCGTCGACCACCTCCGCGTCCACCACGTCGTCAGCTGAGCCCGACGGGCCGCCGCCCGGCTGCGCCGCGCCGGCAGCGCTAGCCTCAGCCTGAGTGGCCTCGTAAATCGCCTGTCCGAGCGCCTGTGACTCGTGGCCGAGCTTTTCCATCGCCGACTTGATCGCGGCAATATCAGTGCCACCAAGTGCCGTCTTCGCCTCCGCGACCGCGGCTTCGACCTTGCTCAGCGTCTCCTCGGGAACCTTGGAGCCACCTTCGGCCTCGCGTTGCTCTTTGACGAACTTCTCCGTCTGGTAGACCAGCGTCTCGGCCTGGTTACGGACGTCGGCCTCTTCGCGACGCTTGCGGTCCTCCTCGGCGTGCGCCTCGGCGTCCTTGATCATCCGGTCGATCTCTTCCTTGGACAGGCCCGAGCCTTCCTGGATCCGGATGGTGTTCTCCTTGCCGGTGCCCTTGTCCTTGGCCGTGACGTGCACGATGCCGTTGGCGTCGATGTCGAAGGTGACCTCGATCTGCGGGACGCCGCGGGGCGCCGGCGGGATGCCGGTCAGCTCGAAGGACCCGAGCAGCTTGTTGTGCGCGGCGATCTCGCGCTCACCCTGATAGACCTGGATCTGCACCGACGGCTGGTTGTCGTCGGCGGTGGTGAAGGTCTCCGACCGCTTGGTCGGGATCGTGGTGTTGCGCTCGATCAGCTTGGTCATCACGCCGCCCTTGGTCTCAATACCCAGGCTCAGTGGCGTAACATCAAGCAGCAGAACGTCTTTCACCTCGCCCTTGAGCACACCGGCCTGCAGCGCGGCACCGACGGCCACCACCTCGTCGGGGTTGACACCCTTGTTGGGCTCTTTGCCACCGGTGAGCTCCTTGACCAGGTCGGTCACCGCCGGCATCCGGGTCGAGCCGCCCACCAGCACCACGTGGTCGATGTCGGACACCGAGATACCGGTGTCGGCGATCACCGACTGGAACGGCTTGCGGGTGCGGTCCAGCAGGTCTTGGGTGATGCGCTGGAACTCTGCCCGGGTCAGCTGCTCGTCGAGGAACAGCGGATTCTTGTCGGCGTCGACGGTGATGTAGGGCAGGTTGATCGAGGTCGACTGGCTCGAACTCAGCTCGATCTTGGCCTTCTCGGCGGCTTCCCGCAGCCGCTGCATCGCCATCTTGTCCTTGGTCAGGTCGATGCCGCTGGTGCCCTTGAACTTGTCGACCAGCCAGCTGACGATCCGGTCGTCCCAGTCGTCGCCGCCCAAGTGATTGTCACCGCTGGTGGCGCGGACCTCGACCACGCCCTCGCCGATCTCGAGGAGGGAGACGTCGAAGGTGCCGCCACCGAGGTCGAAGACCAGGATCGTCTGTTCCTTCTCGCCCTTGTCCAGGCCGTAGGCCAGCGCCGCGGCGGTCGGCTCGTTGACGATCCGCAGCACGTTGAGGCCGGCGATCTGGCCGGCGTCCTTGGTGGCCTGGCGCTGGGCGTCGTTGAAGTAGGCGGGCACGGTGATCACCGCGTCGGTGATGTCCTCACCGAGGTAGGCCTCCGCGTCGCGCTTGAGCTTCATCAGGACACGCGCGCTGATCTCGGGCGCGGTGTATTTCTTGCCGTCGATTTCGATGGACCAGTCGGAGCCCATGTGTCGCTTGACCGAACGCACGGTGCGATCGACGTTGGTCACCGCCTGGTTCTTGGCGGGCTGGCCGACCAGCACCTCGCCGTTACGCGCGAACGCGACGACAGACGGAGTGGTCCGTGAGCCCTCGGAGTTAGCGACCACGACAGGGTCACCACCCTCCAGCACGCAGACGACGGAGTTGGTGGTCCCGAGGTCGATTCCGACCGCACGAGCCATGGTGATTCCTCCTGAGTATGTAGACCTTCTGTACTGCACTATGCTGAGTGAACCCCGCTCAAGCCTGCTCCCAGCGGGACTTGCTGTCAAACAGGGTTGAGCTTGATCCACTCAACTTGTCGATCATGCTAACGGTGTCGGCCTCGCTCTTGTTCCCGGGGTCGGCTGTTGATGTCGGTACCGGCGAATCCCGTCAGTTTCATGCGCCGCAGCGGACCGGCGCGGTGCAGTCGCCGGGAAGTTCCAACGGATGCCGGCCTATACGGCTTCCCGGGCAGAGGTCGCCGACGGGCGCGACGCAGTGAAGACCCCTTCTCAACGCGTTCGGCGAGTGTGCGCTTGGGGCGCCGAGTGTGAACTGAGGGTTGAACCCAAGGCGCTCCGGCTCGCCACCAGCACACACTCGACGCCACCGAAGCACGCTCAAACGCCACCGAAGCACACTCAAATACGCCCCCCGCTCAGCCCCATACGTCATGCGTTGCCTGACGCTCGTGGGATAGCCTGGCACCCAGTCTCGCGGCGTTTCCGCAAGCTACGGCGATAAGGAATTCGATGGCACCGCCTCCTAGCATGCTCACCCGCGAAGACTCCGGTTACCACAAAACCCTCAACAATCGGCAGCTGCAGATGATCGCGCTCGGCGGCGCCATCGGGACCGGACTTTTTCTCGGCGCCGGCGGCCGGCTCGCGTCGGCAGGACCGGGGTTGTTCCTGGTCTACGGGGTCTGCGGGATCTTCGTCTTCCTGATCCTGCGCGCGCTGGGCGAACTGGTGCTGCACCGCCCGTCGTCCGGATCGTTCGTGTCCTATGCCCGCGAATTCTTCGGCGAGAAAGCGGCTTACGTGGCCGGTTGGATGTACTTCCTGAACTGGGCCATGACCGGGATAGTCGACACCACGGCGATCGCACATTACTTCCATTACTGGGCGGCGTTTCACGTGATTCCGCAATGGGCGCTCGCGTTGAGCGCGCTGCTGGTGGTGTTGTCGATGAATCTGATCTCGGTGCGCCTCTTCGGGGAATTGGAATTTTGGGCCGCCTTGGTCAAGGTGCTGGCGCTGGTGGTGTTCCTTGTCGTCGGCACGGTTTTCCTGGCCGGACGTTTCAAAGTCGACGGTCAGCAGACCGGGGTATCGCTGTGGAGCAGCCACGGCGGACTGCTGCCGGCCGGGCTGCTGCCGCTGGTGCTCGTCACCTCCGGGGTGGTGTTCGCCTACGCCGCCGTCGAACTGGTCGGGATCGCGGCCGGGGAAGCGGCCGAGCCGGAAAAGATCATGCCGCGGGCGATCAACTCGGTGGTGTTCCGCATCGCGGTGTTCTACATCGGCTCGACCATCCTGCTGGCGCTACTGCTGCCCTACACCGCCTACCGGGAACACGTCAGCCCGTTCGTCACCTTCTTTTCCAAGATCGGTTTTGCCGGGGGCGGCAGCCTGATGAACCTCGTGGTGCTCACCGCCGCACTCTCGAGCCTGAACGCCGGCCTGTATTCCACGGGACGGATCCTGCGATCGATGGCCATCAACGGCAGCGGCCCGAAATTCACCGCACCGATGTCGAAGAACGGCGTGCCGTATGGCGGAATCCTGCTCACCGCCGGAATTGGCCTGTTCGGCATCGTCCTCAACGCCATCAAACCGAGCCAGGCCTTCGAGATCGTGCTGCATATCGCCGCAACCGGAGTCGTCGTGGCCTGGGCGACCATCGTGGCGTGCCAATTGCGATTTCACCGTTTGACGACCGCAGGGACGTTGCAGCGCCCGCATTTCCGGATGCCACTATCCCCCTACAGCGGCTGGCTCACCCTGGTTTTCCTGGCGGCCGTCCTGATCCTCATGCTGTTCAACCAGACATACGGACGCTGGATGCTCGCCGCGATGCTGCTGGGCATCCCCGCCCTCATCGGCGGCTGGTATCTGGTGCGCCACCGTGTTGTGGCTGCCGTCCAGCACACCGCAGAAACGACCCAGCACACCCAATAGCGCATCACAGCGGTTCGTCGATGTCGACGCCGCTGGCCAGGTCGCCGCAGTCGACGACCTCGACCGTCCGCGCCCCCCGCAGATAAGCGCCCGCCCCCTGGTCCCCCGAGATCGCGGCCAGCACTGCCGGCCAATGCCCGCGGGCGATAACCACCGGATGTCCGGGCCGTTCGCCGAAGTACGCCCGCGCCAGACCACTGCGGGACGCCAACGCACGGTCGACCACTCGCGCCACCACCGAGGCGTCGACATCGGGTGTATCGATGACGTGTAAGACGGCGTAGTCCGCGTTCATGCGATCGGCCTGCGCAAGGCCGGCGCGCACCGACGCGCTCAGGCCCTGTTGCCAATCCGCAGCGGTGACCGCGGTAACGCCGGGCGGGACCGCCACCTGGGCAGCGCCCAGAATCACGACTACTTCGGTGCAACCCCCGCCGGTCAGCGCATCCAGCGCGGCCTCGAGCCAACCTTCCACGAGGACCTTCGGACGTCCATACCGCCGCCCGGCGCCTGCGGCTAAGAGGAGTCCGATGACTATCGACTCCGATAATGCCACTCTCATATGATGACATTGGGCTTCTCAAAAGGCGACAACCAGATGGAGCGCCATGACTCAGGACCTGCAACCGACCAGCGCTAGCCCGGCGCCCCGCTACGCCGGCACCCGCGTGCAGCGCGTCGAAGACAGCCGGCTGCTGACCGGGCACGGCAGCTTCGTCGACGACATCTCGCGGCCCGGCATGCTGCACGCCTGCTTCGTGCGCAGCCCGTTCGCGCGGGCCCGAATCAACAGCATCGACGCCTCGGCGGCGCTGGCACTGCCCGGCGTCCACGCGGTGTTCACCGCCGCCGACCTCAATCCGGATGTCCGGGAGGCCTGGCACGCCGTCGCGGGTAAGGACGTCCCGGACACGCCGCGGCCACCGCTGGCCGAAGGCGCAGCGAAGTTCGTCGGCGACCCGGTTGCCTTGGTCGTCGCCGAGAACCGCTACCTGGCAGAGGACGCACTCGAACTGGTCGACGTCGACTACGAGCCATTGCCGGCAGTCGTCGACTTCAGGCGGGCGCAGGCCGCCGATGTGCTGGTGCACGACAGCTACCCGAACAACGTGGCCGGCGGGATGGGCGGGGCGCCGCCGGATGAAAGCATTTTCGCCACTTCGCCTTACGTCGTGGAAGAGCACCTATACCAGCAGATCTACCTGCCCGTGCCGATCGAGACTCGCGGCCTGGTGGTCGAGTGGGCAGCGGCTTCCGCAGAACTGACAGTCTGGGCGTCGACCCAGACTCCGCACGAACTGCGCGCGTTCTGTGCCCGCCTGTTAGGCATTGCGGCACAACGGGTTCGGGTGATCGCGCGGGACACCGGCGGCGGCTTCGGCCAGAAGGTCGTCCCGATGCGCGAAGACATGTGCATCATGCTGGCCGCCCGGAAGGTGCCCGCGGCGCTGAAGTGGATCGAGGACAGGCGCGAGAACCTGATGTCGGCCGGGCAGGCGCGTCACGTCGACGGCACCGCGCGCATGGCGTTCGACGACGAGGGCAACATCGCGGCCGCGGACATTGACTTCGTCCAGGACATCGGGGCTTATCCGACGCCTTACCCGGTGTTGACCACGGCCGCCATCGGCATGTTCTTTCCGGGGCCGTACCGGGTGCCCAGGGCCAGCTTCAACTACCAGACGGTCTTCTCCAATACCGCCGGGTTGGCGGCCTACCGCGGTCCATGGCAGTTCGAAAGCCTCGCGCGCGAAATGCTTCTCGACATCGCCGCGCGCAAGATGAACATCGATCCCGTCGAACTGCGCCGGCGCAATCTGCTGCGCCGTGACGAGATGCCGTATTTCAACCCCAACGGCATGCCCTACGACCACGTCGCTCCGATCGAGACGTTCGAACAGGCCGTGAAAATCGTTGACCACGAGGGTTTCCGCAAAGAACAGGCCGAGGCCTTGACGCACGGGCGCTACCTGGGCCTCGGCTTCTCGGCCTACATCGAGCCGACCGGCGCGGCGACCGGCCACCTGGCCACCGAAGGCGCCAACATCCGGATGGAGCCGACGGGCAAGATCACCGTCTACGTCAACGGCGGTTCGAGCGGAAACAGTTTGGAAACCACGGTCATTCAGCTGACCGCCGACGTGCTGGGGGCGGATTTCGACGACGTGGGCACCATCCAGGGCGACACCGCGACCACGCCGTACGGGGCCGGGACCCAGGGCAGCCGTAGCGGGCCGATGACCGCCGGGGCCGTCACCGAGGCGGGGACCATGCTGCGCGAAAAGATCGTCAAGCTGGCCGCACATCGCCTGAAGGTGGCCGAATCCGAAGTGGAACTGGCTCATTCGCGCGCCGCCGTACGCGGCGACCCGGCAACCCAGGTGTCCTTCGGCGAGCTGGCCTACCTGGCCCACTACTCACCGCAGCAGTTGCCGCCAGGAATGTCGCCCATTTTGGAGGCGACCGCTCGGTTCAATTCGCCCAACCCGATTCACTGGGCCAACGCGACCCATGCCTGCACCTGCGAAGTCGACACCGCGACCGGCAAAGTCACGCTGCTGCGCTACATCGTCAGCGAAGACGTCGGGCCGATGATCAATCCGGCGATCGTGGAAGGACAGATCGCCGGCGGAACGGTACAGGGCATCGGCGGCGCGCTGCTGGAAAACCTCGTCTACGACGACGACGGCAACCCGCTGGCCACGACATTCGTCGACTATCTGCTGCCGACCGCCACCGAGGTGCCGCTGATCGAATACGGCCACGTCGAAATCCCGGGCCCGGGTCCGGGCGGATACAAGGGCGTCGGCGAAGGCGGGGCAATCGGATCGGTGCCGGCAGTGATCAACGCGATCAACGATGCCCTGGCGCCGCTGGGCGTGGCCATTACCCGGCTGCCGGCCAGTCCGGCGTCGATCGTCTCGCTACTGGAAGAGGCGTCGCGGTGAAGCCCGCAGCATTCGACTACCACCGCCCCGACACCGTCGAAGCGGCCGTGGGCCAGCTGGCCGAACTCGGCGAAGACGCGAAAATCCTTGCCGGAGGCCAAAGTCTGGTGCCGATGTTGTCGATGCGGCTGGCCTACTTCGACCATCTGATCGACATATCCCGGCTGCCCGAGCTGCACGGTATCGAGGCCCGCGGCGACCACCTGTGGATCGGAGCGGGAACCACCGAGGCCGTAGTTGGCGCCGATGCGCAAGTGCGCCAAGCTGTTCCGTTGCTGAACTTGGCGACGCCGTTCGTCGGGCACTTCCAGATCCGCAACCGCGGCACCCTGGGCGGATCGATCGCACATGCCGATGCCGCCGGTGAATACCCGGCGGTGGCGCTGGCCCTGGACGCGGTGATGGAGGTGCTTTCGCCGCGAGGGCGACGCGAGATCGCTGCCGCGGACTTCTTTGCCGGCCTGTGGGAAACCACGATGGAGCCCGACGAGGTGCTCACCGGCGTCCGGTTTCCGGTGTGGAATGGCCGATCCGGCTTTGCGGTACGCGAATTTGCGCGCCGGCATGGCGATTTCGCGATCGCCGGGGCAGTCGTCGGGGTCCGGCTCGACGACCATGACCGGGTGTCGCGCTGCGCGATCGGGTTGTTGGGACTGGGCGCCACGCCCAAGCGTGCGACGGCGTCCGAAACCGCGGTCACCGGCTGGCCGGTGCGCGAGGTGATACCCGAGGAGATCGGCCGGGCGGCCATGTCGGAACTCGACGACATTCCGTCGGACCTGCAAGGGTCGGCGTCGTACCGCAGCCGGGTGGGTGCCGCCATGACGGCGCGCGCCTGGACCCAAGCAGCCCAGCAAGCAAGCGTCGGAGCCAGTTATGCATGAGCGTTCAGTCCAGTTCTCGGTCAACGGAAATTCCGTCGCCGCCAGCGTTGAACCGCGGATGACGTTGGCGGACTTCCTGCGTGACAAGTGCGGGCTCACGGGCACTCATCTCGGGTGTGAACACGGTGCGTGTGGCGCGTGCACGGTGTTGCTGGACGGCGCTGCCGTCCGCTCGTGCCTGCTGTTCGCGGTTCAGGCCGACGGCATGGAGGTGACGACGGTGGAGGGCGTCGCCTCCCCCGTCGGCGAGCTTTCGCCGGTGCAGGCGGCGCTGCGGGAGTGCCATGGACTGCAATGCGGCTTTTGCACGCCGGGTTTCGTCATGTCGATTACCGCACTGCTGAACGACAATCCCCAGCCCTCCGACGACCAGATACGCCAAGCCCTGTCCGGAAACTTCTGCCGATGCACCGGCTACCAGGGCATCGTCGCGGCCGCGCGCCGGGCCGCAGAAGTAGTGGGCCACACCGAAGCCGAAGGCGCGTCACTGCGGTAACTTGCGTCACCTGCTGCGTAATCTGAGCTTTGGTCTTTGAGAATCTCGGGAGTAGCGCGTGCGGTTATTGCAGATCGGGGCGGCCCTGCTGGCGGCGGGTGCGCTCGGCGCCGGATGCGATTCCACTATTGACGGCAGGCCGATCGCCGGACCGGGCGCTGGGCCAATCGAGCCGTCGTTCCCGACGTCGCGGCCCAGTACCTCGCCACCGAGCGGCACGGCGCCGCTGCCGCCGACAACGCCGGCGAGCCCGACTACGCCGGCCGGTGCCATTCCGTTGCCGCCCGACCAGAACGGTTACGTCTTCATCGAGACCAAATCCGGCCAGACCCGCTGCCAGATCAACAAAGACAGCGTCGGCTGCGAGGCGCCGTTCACCAATTCCCCGATCAAAGACGGCGAGCACGCCAACGGCGTGCACATCACCGCCGCCGGCACCGTGCAGTGGGTCCTCGGCAATCTCGGCGCCATCCCGACCGTCACCATCGACTACAAGACCTACGACGCGCAGGGCTGGACCATCACCTCCACCACCGAGGGCACCCGCTTCCAGAACAACGGCACCGGGCATGGCATGTTCGTCAGCATCGACCGGGTCAGCACCTTCTGAGCCGGGAAGCACCCCGGCGTAAGTACCATCGGTTTTGTGGCACGCTACGGACCACCCGAAGACTTCCACAACCAGCCGACCCAGTATGGCGGCTTCGGAGCACGGGGATACCCACCGGCCGGCCGGCCTCCGCCAAACCAGCCGTACCAGCAAGCCCCGCCCCCGCAGGCCCAGCCCGGACCGCCGTCTGATCAATTCCCGCCGCCCGACCAATTCGACCCCCCCGAGCAATCCAACCTCGACGAAGAACCCCAACCGTGGTACCGCAAGCCGGCGACGCTGATCGGCTGGGCGCTGCTATGCCTGATCCTGATCGCGCTGATCATCTACGGCATTACCCAGCTGATGGGTGATCAGCAGGGCACCAACCCGACCCCGACCACGACGACGGCACCCACGACCACCACCACGACAGTGGAGTCGACCACGACCACAACGACTCCATCGCCGACGACGACAGCGGAGGTTCCGCCGGCCACCACGCCGCAAGGCCAGCCGCCGGCTCAGCAGCCGACCCACGCCCCGACGCGGCACTTCCCGCATCTGCCACCGTTACCCTCGGTGATCACCATCCCGGGAATGCCGTCGCCGATCACCCTGCCGCCGAACCTGCCGTAAGGCTGCTGATCGGTAACGGTCCGCGTGGCTGCCGTATGCCCGAGGCCGTCGCGGGCTAGCATCTGCGGCCGTGGCAAGGTACGACCCGCCCGATTACGGCGCCGACGACCCGACGGTCTATGGCAACTACGGATACGGCGACGGCCCGGGCGGATACGGGCAACAGCCCCAACCTGCGCCCAGCACCCCGGGATGGCGCAAACCGCTGGCATTGGTCGGCTGGGGCGTACTGATCGCGGCCCTCATCGCGCTGATCGTGTACGGCATCATCCAGCTCGCGCACGGACGCCCCACCCCCGCGTCGGTCACCACCACCGTCACCACCACGACTACGCCGCCGACGACGACCACCACCACCACCACCACGGCGCCGACCACGACCACCCGGACCACGACGACGACGACCACCACCACCACGACCACCACCACGTCGCCGACGACGACTACGACCACCACCACGGCACCGACGACAACGACGACGGAGACGACGGGGGCCAACCCGTCGCCCGGGGCGTTGCCAACTCTGCCGCCGCAGATCGCGCTGCCGATACCGACCGTGATCAACGTGCCGCCAGGCCGCTGAGCCGATCCCGGCGCTTCGACGGCGGCTATCGTGGGGAACGGCCGTCGGCCACCGATCGCCGGCAACGCAATGGACCACAGGGGGTGCGAGATGAGCGTTTCGCTCGGGTTGTCCATCGGGGTGGCCAACCTGGTCGCGGCCCGGACGGATGGCACCCCGGTGCGACGGGCATCGGTGTTACGGCTGTTCGAGCATCGGGCAGCCGAAGTGGGCCTGCCAGAAGAGAACCCGGACTTGGCCGAGCCGGGACTGGTGCTGCGCGGTTTCGTCGAGCGGGTCGGCGACCCGGCTCCGCTGGTGGCGGCCGACGGGACCAGGCATCAGGGCGAGGCCCTCACGGTGGAAGCACTCAACGCCATGGCACGAACCGTCGGCTACGGCGCCCCGATCACTATCGCGGCTCCGGCCTACTGGTCCGAAGGCCAGTTCGCCGCGCTGCGCGCAGCGCTGCTCAGCCAGCCCGCTTTGGCGCCCGACGGCGTGCCGGCGACGGTGATCTCCGATGCCACGGCCTCGCTGGCGGCGCTGCACGCCAGGCCCGGATGCCCGACGAGTGGCGTCGTCGCGCTGTGCGACTTCGGCGCCGGGGGCACGAGCGTAACCTTGGCCGACGCCGGTTCCAATCTCCGCCAGCTGGGCCCGACGTTTCGGTACCGCGAGTTCTCCGGCGACGAAATCGACCAGCTCGTCCTGGGCCACCTGCTCAGAGTGGCCCCCGATGTCGACAGCACCGAAGTGTCGGGCACCGCCACCCGAATGGGGTCGGTGACGCGTCTGCTCGGCGGATGCCGCTCCGCCAAGGAGCAACTGTCGGCGACGACGACCGCCACCATTGCCACCGGCGCCGGTGAGGCGGTTCGGCTGTCGCGCAACGAGTTTGAGCAACTGATCGCCGACCCGCTGGACCGTTTCGTCGGCTTTGTCGAAGAGATATTGCAGCGCAACGGGTTTCGGGCCACCCTGGCCGCCGTGGCTACCGCCGGCGGCGGCGCCGCGATCCCGCTGGTCACCGCCCGCCTGTCGGAACGCTTGCAGGTGCCCGTCTTCACCACACCGCAACCGGCGTCCAGCGCCGCGATCGGCGCGGGCCTACTTGGCCAGGCACTGTCGTCAGCGGGTGCCCCGACCGGTGCCGGACCCGCCGTCGACGCAGCTACTCATATCGTCGGCGCGGTCGTGCCCACCGAGGCAGCGCCGACGGCGTGGGTCAACCCGCCCGCCACCGAACCGGCCAACGTCCCGCTGGCCTGGTCCGAAGACGCCAACACCGGCAACGAACCGGTCCCCTACACCGGCCGCGATGCCACTGGTGAATACGGTCGCGCCGCAACGGCTTTCGACCAGCAGCGTGACCAGCCGCCGGCTACCGAAGCCGAACCTCTGCCGTGGTACAAGCGCGCTGCCGTGGTCTTCAGCCTGGCCGCAGCAGGGTTGGCGATATTGGTCGCGGTGGTGTTGGGGCTGACACTGGGCCCGAGCAAAAGCAAGCCGGTCAACACCACATCGCCGGTGCCCCCGCCGACACCGCAGACGGTGACGGTGGTCGGGCCGAACAACAGCCCCACGGTGACGGTGATAACACCAAGCACCACAACGCCACCGCCACCGCCGGCCACCACGACAACCGCGCCGCCGACCACCACCACGACCACGACGTCGCCGCCTACTACCACTACCACCACCACCACGACTGCTCCACCGACCACCACAACAACCCAGCCGACCACCACCAAGCCGACGACCACCACCGCGCCGCCGACCACTACCGCGCCGCCGACGACCACTCAACAGCCACCGCCAACGACAGCCGCGCCCGTCACGCCGACCACAGCGGCACCGGGGGCCTAACCTAACGGGTCAGCGCCGTGCGGCGAATCCGGCCACCATCGCTTCCGCACTGCGCACCGCCGCGCGACAGACCCTGGTGGTGAATGGATCGTTGAGCGGATGTTCGGCTCGGCGACGCCAGCGCTGCACCGCGGCCAACGCGGCACGTGGACCGTCATGGTAGTTCTCCGGACTCAGGCCCAGCCGGGCTGCGGGACTGGTCCCCGAGCCACCGATGATGCGGCGCAGCGACGAGAGTTCATCCTCGTTCAATGTCGTTGTCCGCGAAGGTAATAGGCTCAGCACCCGGAGTTCCTCGAAGGCGTGGGTGTCGGCCAACAGCGGGTCGATGTCGGCGATCACGTACGGCGTCGCCATGACCGGGTGCAGCTGCACGAACCGGCGCAACGACACCAGCGCGGTATGCGCCTTGAGCATGTCGGCGCGTTGCGCGAACTGCTGATCGATCACCTTGCGGAGCTCTACCAGTCCGCTGCGTTCCAGCAATTCGGCCGCCAGTCCTGAAGAATCGGTGATACCGGCCGCCAGCAGGGCAATCGAAATGCGGATACCGAACATGCCGAACCGCTCGAGCAACTGCGCGCGGGTGCCCGCATCCACCGGTAACGGACTGTCCGGCCGGACGAAACGATCCACGCTCAGCAGCGCTTTGTTGAGTTCGGCGCTGTCGGCTCCGGCCAGCTTCTTCAAGGCGGAAAACTCGGCCTGGCGCAACGTGCGCGCGGTCAGCGCAAGCAGCCCGGATACCGGCACCACCGCCTGACAGACGCCCGTCCGACTCAGCTCATCGGTGAACCGCGTGGCCACATCCTTGGCCGAGACCATGGCATCGATGCGCCCCGCACCTATTTCGTCGGCCCGCGACGCCACACCGATGATGCCCAGCGCTCCCGCCGAGCCCCCGACGAGCCCGCCAATCTGCTTGAGCAAGGCGATGTCTGCGGCGTTGAGAGTGCGTAACAGGAACACCACCGCATCCACCCGCGGCACCCCGTCGGCGGGTACCAGGAGCCGTACGGTGCGCTCGGAGGTATCACGCGCCAGCGACGACGTTCCGGGGGTGTCGATGATGGTGGCGCCGGCCAGTTCTTCTGCGGGCCACTCGACGTCCAGGTCGACGATGTCGGCTGGATTGAGCCGGCTCAAGTCGAAACTCAGACCACCCCGATGCGTGATCGGCACATTCGTGCGCCGTCCGCCGCGGTGGTTGGCGGTCACCCTCGGAGCCGGACCGTGCCGGAACCAGGTCACGATCCGGGTTGCCTCGGTGGCATCGGTCGGGGCGATGTCGTCGCCGACAAGTGCGTTGACCAGAGTGGATTTGCCCGCCTTGAGCGTGCCGGCCAGGGCGATCCGGATCGGTTCGCCCAGCCGCGCCCTGATGCGCTCGAGCTCGTAGAAGACGTCTGCCCGCTGCCGGTAGGCCGGCTCACCCCGGTAGGCCTCGATGGTTCCGCCCAGAATCGCGCGGACCCGATCGGTTGTGCTCACTCTCGTCCCAGCGGCGTCAGCATGGCTTCAACTTGCGCAGGTTGTCGGTCACCTGGTTCAGGATGTCGAGCTGTCGTTCGAGTTCGCGAATCCTGTTGTCGCGCTGGGCTTCTTCCAGATGCGCCGCGGTGACGGTGGCTTGCAGCGATTCGTTCAACGATCGGGTGAGCTCGTTGGCGATCTCGCGGTAGTGGTCGCGTAACGTGCGCTGGATCATCTTTAGCCGGTCACGCGACTCCTTGCCGACCACGAATGAGACGTCGTCGACGAAGCGGCGCACATTGGTCTTGGCCTCGGCGCGGGCCCGCAGCAGCCGGTTCTCCTTGTCCTCCTTGTAGGCCATGCGGCCGAGTATCAGCCCGGCCCCCACCGACACGGGGTTGAACAGACCGAGTCCGGCCACCGAGGACAACATCCCGATCATCACCACGCCGCCGTAGGAACCCCGCAATCCGGAGACCATTTTCTGAGCCTTGCCGGCCGGCTTGGATTCCAGCCGGGCCAGCGCCTTGAGCTGGTCGAAATCGGCGCCCATGGCGCGCTTGCTCAGCTCCGGGGACATCACCGAATCCAGCCCCGCGTCGGCGAACGAGCGGGCGACGTCGTCAGCCAATGCCTCGGCGCGATGATATGCCCAGACGAAGTTGTCCCCGACGGCGGTGGCAATCGCATTTTCCACGTCGGCGCCGATCTCGGCCCAATGCAGCGTCGGGTCACACGAATCGATTTGTCGCTCAGCATCTTCGGTGACCGCGCGGAAGCGCGCCCGCAAATCGTGGTCCACGTCGGTGCTCAGGTCGGTGAAACCGTCATTGAGCACCTGCTGCCACAACGCGGTCTGCTGCAGTGCATCCTGGGCTTCGCGCTTGCGCCGCTCCAAGTCGGAAGCCAGCCGGTCCCGGACCGCCGGGTCGTTGATGACCGACAGTTCCGAACCGACGGATATCGCTAATTGCTCTGCTGCCGAATGCATTTCACGTAGAACTTCGGCACGGACCCGGTCGGTCTCACGGGACAGCACCTTCTCGCTGAGGAACTTCACGATCGCCGGGAAGTTGGATTCTTCGTTGAGTTCCTTGTCGTTCAGCGTGACGGCATGGCTACGCAACAATGACGAAACGGGGATGATCGGCATGGGCACACGTGCGCGCTGCAGGTGCGCGGCATTGGTGTTGACGATCTCGCGCCAATGCGGGTACAGGTCGGTTTTGGTGGCCACCACCGCCCCGACCGGACACACCTGGTGGGCCTTGCGGAGAAACCACATCTCCGGTTCGGTGAATTCCTGGCTGGCATCGCTGACCATCAGCAGCGCGTCGGCGTCGGGCAGCAGCCCCAGTGTTGCCGATAGATGCGGCTGCCCGTGGCCGCCCACGCCGGGGGTGTCGATGAACGTCAGCCCGCCCTGAAGCAGCGGACTCGGCGCGCCGATCTCCACTCGAAGTACGGCGCGGCCGTGTGCCTGCGGAGCCCGACGCAGATCGGTGGTGATGTCGTCGACCGGGATGTCAACGGCCGTCGTCTCGCCATTGGGCCCCGCGGCCAAGACGATGCGGGCCCACGGCTGAGCGCTATAGCTGACGACGGTGATCACGACGGTGGCCTCGTCGTCTCCCACCCGCGCGACCGGCAGATTGAGCAACGCATTGAGCAGTTGACTCTTCCCCTGTTTGAGCTGACCGGCGATCACCACCCGGATCTGCGGGTCGGTGATCCGCGCGCGGGCGCGCCTCAACCGTCGCACCAAATCACCGCGTTCGTTGAGTTCTGCGACCGCGATGGTGTGATCGATCAGCTCGACGATCACACCGACCCGACGCGGGTCATCGGGTTGAGTCACCGCACTGCCCCACTTTCTCGATCGCCTGCAATTACGGTAGGCGCACGAACCGGCGGGGACCACGAAGGTCCCCGCCGGTTTTGCCGCGCCGGTTCCGCCGAATCAGAACCCGTGCGGACCGATCGGCCCGGGCGACGGCGGCTCAGTGTGCATCGGCGGCGTGTATGGCACCGGCGGCTCATCGCCGAACACCGAGGGACTCGGCGGCTCGCGCTGGACCGGCGGCTCGACCGACACATGCTCCTGCGGCGTTATCACGGGCGCGTACTCAACCGGAGGAGTGTGCGCCGGCGCAGGCGTCGGCGTCGGCGCGTACGGCGCCGGTGCGCTGATCACCGGAAGTTGCGCGCCACCGAGTCCGACAGTGCCCTGGCTGGGGACGACGGGACCACCAGCCGGCGGCGGCGTCACGTGGCCGTCAGCCCCGGCACCCGCGCCTCCCTGGATGACGGGGCCGTAGACCGTCGGGACGGTCGGGCCATGCTCGGCCGGCGTGCTACCAGCGCTGACGCCGCCGCCGAGTGCGGCGCCTTCGTTGCCGAGGATGTCACCATGGGCCCCGCCGGCGGTGGTTCCGCCTAGCCCGGCTTGACCACCGAGGCTGGTATCGCCGCCGACGCTGGCAGCGGTGCCGCCGAGCCCGGCAGCAGTGGCGCCCCCCGCCCCGGTCGCCGTGCCGCCGAGCCCCGCAGCTGTGCCGCCGCCCGCGCCCGTCGCCGTGCCACCGAGTCCGGCAGCTGTGCCGCCGCCCGCGCCCGTCGCCGTGCCACCGAGTCCGGCAGCTATGCCGCCGCCCGCGCCGACCTGGGTGCTTTCGCTACTCACGATGTCGCTGCGGCCGACCGCTCCAATGCCCAGGCCGGCACCGCTGGTAACGCCCGTTTGACCGCCCACGCCGACGCCACCCAGCGGACCTGAAATATGCGGGGTAGCCGCGCCGTTCAGGGCAGCGCCTTCGCTGGCAATCAACCCAGCCTGGCCGCTCGCGCCCAGCGATGCGTTGCCGCCAATACCGGTCAGGCCGCTGACGTTGGTTACGCCGGCGAGCCCACCACCGGCTGAGGCCGCTGCCCCACCGCTCAACGCCGCCTGTCCGCCCAGGCCGAGACCGGCCTGGCTTGCGATACCTGCCGAACTGGCGATACCGGCCTGGCTTGCGATACCCGCCTGGCCCGCGATACCCGCCTGGCTCGCGATACCCACCTGGCTCGCGATACCCGCCTGGCCCGCGATACCAGCCTGACTGGCGACCGCCGCCTGACCACCGATACCAGCCTGGCTCGCGATACCCGCCTGACCAGCGATACCAGCCTGGCCCGCGATACCAGCCTGACTGGCGACCGCCGCCTGACCAGCGATACCGCCACCGGCAATTACAGCCGCCTGGCCTCCAATGCCCGCCGCTCCGCCAACAGCGCCGCCGGCCTGGCCGCCAATGGCACCTTGGCCGCCGACACCGACCATGCCTACAAGGCCGGCATTGGCCTGACCACCAACGCCGATTTGGCCACCGGCACCAATCGCGCCACCAGCCTGACCACCTAGGCCGCCGCTGACGCCGCCGCCAGTCGCACCACCAGCCTGACCACCCAGACCGGCACCAATCACGCCACCCGCCTGACCACCAAGGTCGGCACCGATCGCGCCGCCAGCCTGACCACCAAGGCCGCCGCTGATGCCACCACCAACACCAGCACCAATCACCCCGCCAGCCTGACCACCAACACCGGCACCAATCACGCCGCCAGCCTGACCACCAACACCGGCACCAATCACGCCACCAGCCTGACCACCAACACCAGCACCAATCACGCCACCAGCCTGACCACCAACACCAGCACCAATCACGCCACCAGCCTGACCACCGAGGCCAAACCCGGCATCACCACCGAAGACGGCATCACCACCGATGCCGCCGCCAAGGCCCCACCCCAGTCCGGCACCAGCCTGACCACCAACGGCGGCCTGGCCTCCAAGACCAAAGCCCGCACCGGTCTGCAGTCCCAGACCCGTCTGAGCACCCAGACCTAGGCCGGCTCCAACTTGAGCACCCATTCCGGTCTCAAAACCAGCAGAAAAACCTAGACCAGCCTGGGCGCCCAAGCCCGTCTGCGCGCCAAGCCCAAGGCCTAACCCAGCACCAACCTGGGCAGCGATCGCGCCCTGGACTCCAGCACCGAAGCCCAGACCCACCTCACTGCCAAAGCCTCCGGTCGGGGCGGCAAACACGACACCGGGAACGAATCCGCTCGCACCCGTCTGCCAACCCAGCCCGCTCTGGCTCCAGAGCCCGGCACCCAAACCACTGGTCAGCCCAGCGGCCAAACCGGCGCCCACGTCGGTCGCGATGACGTTCGCTGCGGAGGCGCCGACCTCACCCGCGAACAGGCCCTCACCGCCAGCGGTGGCGCCCGCGTCGCTCATGACGGCTCCGGCATCCTGCGCGACAATCGCGGACGACAGGTCGCCCCCGTCAGACGCCAGCGCAAAGCCGTGCTGATTGGCCACCGCCTGCTGTAAACCTCCGATCGGGTCACCGGCACCAAGATCGAGGAAAGGCAGCGCGCTGGCCGCGGCCGACGAGAACTCCGCGGGCGACACATTGATCAAACCGGCGTTGGTCATGGCCTGCCCGGGAGCGGCGACGAACGACCTTGCCGCATCTTCACTGCGGAACAGGCTCAGGATGTAGTCGACCAGCGAGGTCATGTTCATGTCCCTTCAATTCAATTTGTGGAGTTGTTCGCCGAGAAGGCCGGCGCTCTGCCATCAACGGTATGGAGTCAGCATCCCGCCGAAATCGGGGTCAGATCCCCCGGTCAGTCGGGTACCCATCGGGATCAGCCAGGCCACCCCATTAGGGGGTTAGGGGAAATCGACACACCCCTACGCGACACCGAAAACAGCCCCTATCAACCGCATTTCTGGACGTCAAAAGCCGCCGGTCAAGCCTTCACCGCGCGGTAAGTCAGATCAGTAACTAATTGAATGTCACCCGTGGATACCGAACCCGTGGTGATCGGGGTCGACGGTGTGCGGGTGAATAATCGGGTGGTCCCAGATCGCCGGGTCGTCCGCCGCGAAGCCGCCGTGATCGAACGTCGAATCGGGCAGGTCAGCACCGGTGAGCAGTACCGACGGCTCATGCGGTTCGATCCCGGCTGGATGGGGATCGGTGGGTATTTCGCCGGACCCCGGCAAGACCGGTTCGTTGATCACATGGCTTGCCGGGCTGTGCTGTTGGAACGCCGCCGCCGTGGTGTGCGGTGAGAACGCATCGAGGGCAGCCGCCGCCGCACCGCTTGCCCAGACGTTGCCATGGTCGGCGATTTGCGTCCCGGCAGCAGCTCCAGCCGAACCGGCCATTGACAGCGAATCCGACACCACTGGGATCAGATTGTTGACGTCGGTGCTGGTCACATTCGTAAGGTGCGCATCAGCGATCGCCTCAGCAGGGTTGGCCGCATAGCGCGCGGCCGCCTCCGGATCGCGTACCAGCGAGATGACGAAGTCGAGCAACGAGTTTGCCATCTCGCCTCCACATCGCACATCTCTCGTGCTGGTCTCGCGTTAGCACGATGCTATCGGTTGACCGCGCTTCTGTGTTCGGTGTGAAACCCGCGGACCCCGCGATCCCATTAGGGGGTGTCGCATTAGGGGAATACCGGGGTTATGGGGAAGGGCGGGCTAAGGTGAAACCGCTGCCGACAAACCAGTGAAAACCAGTGAAAACCAGTGACCAGTGAAGAAGCCGAGGATGCGAAATGAGCCACCGGCTGGACCCGCGCAATACGGCGACGCATCCGTGATCCCATGCCCCACCGATGTCCCGCCCGCTGCACGCGGTGTCCTCGATGACTTGGCCAATGCCGCCAAGACCCCCGTCAAAGCCCTGGTCTGTGGTGGCATCGGAACCGGCAAGACATCCCTGCTGGCCGCGGCTCGCGAGGCGCTGCGCCGCGCCGGGTTGACGGTCCTGACCCGCCCTCCACGAGACGGTGATCCGTCCAACGCAGTGTTCGTCGTCGACGACGCCCACCTACTGACCGACGCCGAACTCGTTCGGCTGACCGAGCAGGCCTGCGGGCCTCACGCCACGGTCGTGGTAGCCACCGAAGACCACCAGCAGGACCCGCCGCTATGTGCCCTGACGGCGGCCATCGAACGGGAGCGGCCTCGAATATCGCTGGGTCCGCTGCCGGTCGCCGAGCACCTGCGTGATTACACGGCCGGGCTGCCGTTCCTGATCCATGCGGTGTCCGACGGGTCACATCCGCCGGCACAGGCCAGCAAGTTCGCGCTCGTCAAGCGGTTGCGCCGACTCGACGAATTCACACTGGACGCGCTGCTGCTCATGTCGCTGAGTCCATGGTTAGAGGTCACCGATATCGCTGCAGCGCTTGGGGTTTCGACAGCAGACGCCCGCCTGCTAGTCGATCGTGCGTACGCCAGCGGACTCGTCATACCCTCGCATTCCCCCGCCTTCCTGCAGGCAGTGCATGACGCCGTCGCCCTGATCATCGGCAACGCGCACCACCATCAGATCGAAACATCACTGCTACGTACGCAATTCGACATTTCGCCGATATCGCGAGATCTCGCGTTACAACTCGCCGAACATGGGTTGCATGACGACCGGCTGGCTGCCATCCTCAGCCGATATGCCGTGGCCGAAGCCGACTCGGCCCGCAGCGCACGGCTGTACCGGGCGGCGGTCAATGCGGGTGCCGCCGGACTGACCTCCCGGCTGGCCGATGCGCTTGCCCTCACCGCCGATTGCACAGCAGCGGCAGCACTGGCCGACGATCTTCTCAGCTCACCCGACTCCGCCGAGCGCGCCGCGGCGGTGCGGATTGCGGCCAGCGTCGCCACCCATGACGGCAACACAACTCAGGCGGCCGAATTGTTCGGCTGGCTGGGCCCACACCCTGACGCGGTGGTCGGTTCAGCCGCGGCGATCGTGCTTGCGGCCGCAGGCGACCTGACGGCTGCTCGTGATGCATTGCGTCTCAGGGACTCTGGCCCGCCGACGATGGCTGCGCGAGCTTCGCGCGGCCTCGCCGAGGGGCTACTGCTGACCATGGATCAGCCCTATCCGGTCGCGATGGCAAAACTGGGCCAGTCCCTTGCGGCCCAACAATCGGTGACCGAAGCCATGCCGGACAGCCCGGCCGCGCTGGTTGCCTTGGCCGCAATACACGGCGGCGACCCGGTCCGCGCCCGCAGTGTGATCGGGCGGGCGGTGCGCGCCGGTGGCGACGCAGTGTTCCGGAGCCGGCACCTACTGCTGTCCGCGTGGATCAAGATGCAAGATGGCCAGCTGCCGTCGGCCGCCGCGGATGTCGCCGCAGCCGGCACGCAGCTTCACCGGCGTGACGCGTTGTGGGCCGCGGCACTACATATTGCGATCGCGCGCCGCAGTGGCGATACCGGTGTGCTGCACAAGCAGTGGTCCACCGCCATGGAAGTGCTCGCCGAATATTCGATCGATTTGTTCGCGCTGTTGCCGCTTGCCGAATTGTGGGTGGCCGCCACCCGAATACGCCAGGCGGACCAACTGGAATACCCCGTGAATGAGGCGTTCGCCCTTCTGGATTCGCTGGGCAGCCCGCCGTTGTGGTCCAATTCACTGCATTGGGCCGGCGTGCACGCCGGAATACTTGCCGGCTCACCAGAATCGGTCGCACCGCACGGGCAGGCCCTCGCTGCGGCGGCGGCCCACAGCGGCCTCGCGCAGATCCTGTCCGGTGCCGGCCGGACCTGGCTACGAGTGCTGGCCGATCAGGTCGACGCCGACGAGGTCACCGTGGCGGCACGGTCGCTGTCCCGCGTTGGTCTGACCTCGGACGCGACCAGGCTGGCCGGGCAGGCCGCCCTGCAAGCCTCGGATGCCAAGGTTTCGGGGGCGATGCTGCAACTGGCCCGCGACCTCAAGCTGGGCACGGGTTCTGAGGAGGTCATCGACCTGGAGCCGGCTGCAGGCGCGTCGGCTGCACCGCGCCAGCCGCCGGCGGGCACTCCGCTGTCCGATCGGGAATGCGAAGTCGCCGAGTTGCTGCTGCTGGGGATGCCGTACCGCGACATCGGCAGCCGGTTGTTCATTTCGGCCAAGACTGTCGAACATCACGTCGCACGCATCCGTCGACGGCTCGGCGCCGAGTCCCGCTCGGAAATGTTGTCGATGCTGCGCGCGATGTTGACCCCACCGGCCTGAGCCGCAGATGAGACGCAGCGCCGACGGCGAAGTTAGGACAGCCTTTCTCGCGTCGAACACGGCAAAGATGACAGTATGGGCAGGTTGAGCAGGCAATAGAGCACGCCAGAGTGACCCAAAATGACTAGGCATTGGAGAGACTTTCGGTGACCACGCAGACGCTCATCAGACTGGTAGTCGGCCTGGGCATGACCGCAATAGTGGGTGCATTCGCGCTGCGGCGGGTCTGGTGGCTGTACAAGCTGATCATGTCCGGGCAACGGGCCAGCGACCGTACCGACAACCTCGGGACCCGGATCTGGACCGAGATCGCCGAGGTGTTCGGCCAGCGACGGCTGCTGAAGTGGTCGATCCCGGGCCTGGCGCACTTCTTCACCATGTGGGGCTTCTTCATCCTGCTGACGGTCTATATCGAGGCCTACGGGTTGCTATTCCAGCCCGACTTCCACATTCCGGTCATCGGCCGGTGGGACGCGCTGGGCTTTCTGCAGGACTTCTTCGCGACCGCGGTGTTCCTCGGGATCGTCACCTTCGCGATCATCCGGTTGCGGACCGAGCCCAAGGAGTACGGCCGCGGCTCACGGTTCTACGGCTCACACACCGGCGGCGCATGGCTGATCCTGTTCATGATCTTCAACGTCATCTGGACCTATGTGCTGGTGCGCGGGTCGGCGGTGAACAACGGCACCCTGCCCTACGGCAAGGGGGCATTCTTATCTCAGTTGTTCGGCGCGATCCTGCGTCCGCTGGGCCACACCGGTAACGAGGTCTTGGAGACGGTGGCCCTGCTGCTGCACATCGGCGTCATGCTGGCCTTCCTGATCATCGTGCTGCACTCCAAGCACCTGCACATCTTCCTGGCCCCCATCAACGTCGTGTTCAAGCGCCTGCCCGACGGGCTGGGCCCACTGCTGCCGATCGAGGCCGACGGCAAGCCGATCGACTTCGAAAACCCGCCCGACGACGCCGAATTCGGCCGTGGCAAGATCGAAGACTTCACCTGGAAGGGCATGCTCGATTTCGCCACCTGCACCGAATGTGGACGCTGCCAGTCGCAATGCCCGGCGTGGAACACCGGCAAGCCGCTCTCCCCGAAGCTCGTCATCATGGACCTGCGCGACCACTGGATGGCCAAGGCGCCCTACCTCCTGGGGGAGAAGGAACCCGGCGAAAAAGTGGCCGAGGGTGGCTACGTCGAATCCGGTCGCGGCGAACACCACCACGTTCCCGAATCCGGATTCGGCCGGGTGCCCGGCTCCGGGCCCGAGCAGGCGAACCGACCCCTGGTCGGCACCGCGGAACAGGGCGGCGTCATCGATCCCGACGTGTTGTGGTCGTGCGTGACCTGCGGCGCCTGCGTCGAGCAGTGCCCGGTGGACATCGAGCACGTCGACCACATCGTTGATATGCGCCGCTACCAGGTGATGATGGAGTCGGAGTTCCCATCCGAACTGTCGGTCCTGTTCAAAAACCTTGAGAACAAAGGGAATCCGTGGGGGCAGAACGCCTCGGACCGCACCAACTGGATCGACGAGGTCGACTTCGACGTCCCGGTTTACGGCGAGGATGTCGACAGCTTCGACGGCTTCGAGTACCTATTCTGGGTGGGCTGCGCGGGCGCCTACGACGACAAAGCCAAGAAGACCACCAAAGCCGTCGCCGAACTGCTGGCCACCGCCGGGGTGAAGTTCCTGGTACTGGGTGCCGGGGAGACCTGTAACGGCGACTCCGCACGCCGCTCGGGCAACGAATTCTTGTTCCAGCAATTGGCCGCCCAAGCCGTCGAGACCCTGGACGGTCTGTTCGAGGGCGTGGAGACCGTCGACCGCAAGATCGTTGTCACCTGCCCGCACTGCTTCAACACCATCGGTAAGGAATACCGGCAGTTGGGCAGCAACTACACCGTGTTGCACCACACTCAGCTGCTCAACCGGCTGGTACGCGACAACAAATTGGTGCCCGTGACACCCGTTTCTCAAGACATCACCTACCACGACCCGTGCTATTTGGGCCGGCACAACAAGGTGTACGAGGCACCGCGTGAGTTGATCGGCTTCGCGGGCGCCAACCTCACCGAGATGCCGCGCCATGCCGAGCGCAGCTTCTGCTGCGGGGCGGGCGGCGCGCGGATGTGGATGGAAGAGCACATCGGCAAACGGATCAACCACGAACGCGTCGACGAGGCGCTGGCCACCAACGCCGCCACTATCGCCACCGGCTGCCCGTTCTGCCGGGTGATGGTGACCGACGGGGTCAACGACCGGCAGGAAGAAGCCGGCCGCAGCGGCGTCGAGGTGCTCGACGTGGCCCAGGTGTTGCTCGGGTCGCTCGACCGCGACGCGGTGAAGCTGCCGGAGAAAGGCACCGCCGCCAAAGAGGCCGAGAGGCGGGCCGCTACGACGAAGAAGGCAGAGAAGGCAGAGAAGGCAGAGCCGGCAGAGAAGGCAGAGCCGAAAGCCGCCGCGCCGACCGCTGCAGCGCAGGCTCCGGCTGAGGCTTCCACCGAGGCACCGGCTGGGACACCGACCGCCGCCCCCGCCGCGCCAGTCAAGGGGCTGGGCATCGCAGGCGGAGCCAAGCGACCAGGCGCCAAGAAAGCAGCTCCAGCTGAAGCAGCGGGCAAAGCACCCACAAAGGGGCTCGGTCTGGCCGCCGGCGCCAAGCGACCCGGCGCCAAGAAGGCAGCCCCTGCCGCTGGCGTCGAAAAAGAAACCGCCACGGAGCCGGAAGCGGCACCGGCCGCCCCGGCCAAGGGGCTCGGCATCGCCGCCGGCGCCAAGCGGCCCGGCGCCAACAAGGCAGCCCCCGCCCCTGGCGCCGAAGCGACCGCCCCGGCCGAGGAGCCCAGCACGACACCGGCAGCCGAAACACCGCCCGCGGCGCCCGTGAAAGGTCTGGGTATCGCCGCCGGCGCCAAGCGGCCGGGAGCGAAGAAGGCCACCGCAGCAACGGCTCCGGCACCGGCAGCCCCGGCCGAACAGCAACCCGAGGCAAAGCCGGAACCGGGGCCGACCGCGCCGGCCGATGCTGACGCGGCTCCCCCGGCGGCACCCGTCAAGGGGCTGGGCATCGCACCCGGCACCCGTCCACCGGGGAAGCGCTGACCACGATTTGACACCTGTCAGCAAATTTCGCTGGACAGCGATGAGACCATGGTTGACGTGACTACTCACCAGCTGCCCTGGCACGCCTCCGCACATCACCGGCAGCGCACCTTCGCGCAGTCGTCCAAGCTGCAGGACGTCCTGTACGAAATCCGCGGCCCGGTACACCAACACGCCGCCCGGCTGGAAGCCGAGGGTCACCGCATCCTCAAGCTCAACATCGGTAACCCGGCGCCGTTCGGTTTCGAGGCGCCCGACGTGATCATGCGCGACATGATCCAAGCGCTGCCCTACGCCCAGGGATACTCCGACTCTCAGGGCATTTTGTCGGCCCGCCGTGCGGTGGTCACCCGCTACGAGCTGGTCGAGGGCTTCCCGCGATTCGACGTCGACGACGTCTATTTGGGCAACGGGGTATCCGAGCTGATCACCATGACGTTGCAAGCCCTGCTGGACAACGGCGATCAGGTGTTGATCCCGTCACCGGACTACCCTCTGTGGACGGCATCCACTTCGCTGGCCGGCGGCACGCCCGTGCACTACCTCTGCGACGAGACCCAGAGCTGGCAGCCCGACATCGCCGACCTGGAATCCAAGATCACCGACCGCACCAAGGCCTTGGTCGTGATCAACCCGAACAACCCCACCGGTGCGGTCTACAGCCGCGAAATCCTCACCCAGATGGTCGATTTGGCGCGCAAGCATCAACTGCTGCTGCTCGCCGACGAGATCTACGACAAGATCCTCTACGACGACGTCAAACACATCAGCGTGGCCTCGCTCGCCCCCGACATGTTGTGCCTGACCTTCAACGGCCTGTCCAAGGCATACCGGGTCGCCGGATACCGGGCCGGCTGGCTGGCGATCACCGGGCCCAAAGACCACGCCAGCAGCTTCATCGAGGGCATCAGCCTGCTGGCCAACATGCGGTTGTGCCCAAATGTCCCGGCGCAGCACGGAATTCAGGTCGCTCTCGGCGGACACCAGAGCATCGAGGACCTAGTGCTTCCCGGCGGCCGGCTGCTCGAGCAGCGCGACGTCGCCTGGACCAAGCTCAACGAGATTCCTGGGGTCTCGTGCGTCAAGCCGGCCGGAGCGCTGTACGCGTTTCCCCGGCTGGACCCCGAGGTCTACGACATCGCCGACGACGAAGAACTCGTCTTGGACCTTTTGCTGTCCGAGAAGATTCTGGTCACCCAGGGCACCGGATTCAATTGGCCGGCACCCGATCACCTGCGCCTGGTGACATTGCCGTGGTCCCGCGACCTTGCCGCCGCGATCGAGCGGCTGGGTAACTTCCTGGTCAGCTATCGCCAGTAGCTACGCGAAACTCTTTGCCGGGCAGAGCAATCGACTTGGAGACGGTGCACCTGCTCGCCTCGGCAGAACCGCAAACGTGGTCGAAATTTGCGAAAGCCGACCGCGGCGTGGCCGGTTGGCATACGCTGCTGGGGCTAGTCAGTCGATGGTGGCCGCGCGATCCCGCGGTGGGGCCGCTATCGGCCACGACCACCGGGAGGGTTACGTGTCGTTTCTCATCGTGGCGACGGAGGCGTTGGAGGCAGCGGCCTCGGATGTTGCCGGGATCGGGTCGGTGCTCGGTGAGGCCGGCGCGGCCGCAGCGGCTCCGACTACCGCGGTGCTCGCTGCCGGTGCTGACGAGGTGTCGGCGGCCATTGCGACGTTATTTAGCGCGCATGGCCAGGCCTACCAGGCACTCAGCGCACAAGCGGCGGCCTTTCATAACCAGTTCGTGCAGGCACTCAACGTCAATGCGGGCTCGTACGCGGCCGCGGAAGCAACGAACGCGGCACAAAGTATCCTTCTAGACCCGGTGAACGGAATCAGCCAGGCGCTGACCGGGCGCCCGCTGATCGGCAACGGCGCCAACGGGGCGCCGGGAACCGGGCAAAGCGGCGGCGCCGGCGGCTGGTTGATCGGTGACGGCGGTAACGGCGGATCCGGCCAATCCGGAGTGTCCGGCGGACAGGGCGGCAACGGCGGGGCCGCCGGACTGTTCGGCAACGGCGGCCTGGGCGGCGCCGGTGGCACCGGCTCGATCAACAACGGCGGGAACGCCGGCAACGGTGGAACCGGTGGGCTGCTGTACGGCACCGGTGGTGCCGGGGGAGCCGGCGGATTCGGGGCCGCCAACGGCGGAATCGGCGGCAACGGCGGCAGTGCCGGACTGATCGGCAACGGCGGCGTCGGCGGCGTCGGCGGTGTGGGCAGTGCGGGGTTGCAGTTCGGCGGCGGGAACGGCGGCCAGGGCGGAGCCGGTGGCTGGTTCCTCGGCAACGGCGGCGGTGGCGGCGCCGGCGGGCTGGGTGGCGCCGCTGCCGGCGGGTCCGGGGGCAACGGCGGCAACGCCGGGTTGTTCGGCGGCACCGCTGGCGCCGGCGGGGCCGGCGGAAGCTCCTTGGTAAGCATCGGTGGGTCCGGCGGTAACGGTGGCCACGCAGGGTTCTTCGGCTCCGGCGGCAACGGCGGCGCAGGCGGGACGGGGACCGCCGCAGGCGGGTCCGGCGGGTCCGGCGGCGACGGCGGCCGCGGCGGCCTGATC
>NZ_UPHQ01000091.1 GCF_900566055.1 Mycobacterium innocens | reverse complement strand
CCGGCCACATCCAGCCGGGCCAGCATCGACCACACCGCAGCCAGATCCCCGAACTGCTTGTGCTGGCTACGGATCGGCTGCCCGGCCGGCGTCTCGGACAGCTTCGCCATCACCTCCTCCGCGCTGCCCAAATACTGCTGAGACACGATGCGCGGCTTGCCCTGCACTCGGGCCGATTCCACCAGGTAGTAATAGGTCTGCTTGCCGCGTCGCTTACCCACGATCGACGCCATATATGGGTAATACACTCCAAACCCACAAACCTCAAGCACCACAACACAAGACACGCCGCTCAACCACGAAGGCCGGAAACTCCCGCTAGGAGCGCGACCGGCGCGTAAAGCAACTTGACGGGTGTCAGGGCAGGGTCCCCCAATCGGGGGACAGTTTACCAATCATCTTGGTGGACAACATTTTTAACCGACCATCGGATGGCCCATCCGGTTCGCGGCCGGCACCATTGAGTCAGCATGAAATTGATCCGGCAGAAAATTGCAGGGTCCGGCTCTCGAGGAGAAGGTGGTGAAATGCATTTGTACCGCCGAGCCATCAGTGGCCGGTGAGGCGTGAGAGCACCACAGCAGCCAGTTAGGCGCGGTACGCACGCTCTGCGCCCGCTCCGGGCGTGAGCTGAGCCCGCAAACCCGGTCAATTAGCGCGGCGTTGGGGCGGACCACTGACTGCATTGCCGATCAATTGAACCTGGTCGCTCGCCGTCTGTACGAAAGCCTGGTCACCGGCGGCAGTTTCGCGACACATCCTCACCGCCCCCGGCAAGCGGGTCCGCGATGGCCTGGGGCTGGCCTGCTTCCGCCTGCAACCTTCCGCCGCCACGGTGTCGGCTGCCGAGGCGATCGACCACGGTCTCGCGCTGCCACGACGGCCGGCGCAGTTCGCGGCGTAGAACCTCGACGACGTTGGTCTTCACCACCACCTGGGTGTCGAAGTCGGCGCCGGGGTCGAAGTCGAGGTACTCGTGGGTCGGACGGGCAAAACAGTAGCGGCAGGCGTGCGAGCAGCCGCGGTAGCCGTTGACGGTGTAGCGAAACGGCAGGGCCGCTGCGTTGGGCACCCTGTTCAGGGCGGACTTGCACAGCACCTCATGGAACGTCATGTCCTCGAAATGCGGTGATCGCACGCTTCGGACGAAGCCGATCCGCTGCAGCCCGGGCAACGCTCCGTCGTCGACCGGCGTCCCGTTGACCGCTACCGCCTGACTGGTCCAGCGCTTGACTCTATTCGAACATTAGTTCGATACCGGGTCAAGCTGCTAACGTCGCTAGAAGGGCGGTGGCTCCCCGTCTCCGACACCATATTTCGGACCGAAATATGTTTCTTCCCAATGCTTCGGCGTGTTTCACGTGCCATTTGGTTGTGTCGGCGTTCGGTGGCCACCCGGTAGGCACGGTCTTGGGCGCGGGCCTGGCGGCGTTTGGGCATCATCGCTGCCCGGTCGGCGCAGTAGTCGGGGTCTGGTGTTTGGGCTTCGGGGGCGGGCATGCCGCCCACGGCGTAACACAGGCTGGGAAACAACAACGCGCTGCCGGGGGTGGTGACATAGGTGTGCCCCGAGGGCGAAGTCAGGATCAGGGTGCCGTCGGGCAACTGTTTTTCCCGCCAGCCCCAAAAAGTTGTCCGCCATCCGGCCACCCCTGGAACCACTTGCGCGAGATCGCCGTCGATGCGCCCGGTCAGCAATAACCAACGCAGCAGCGACCGCAACACCGTCACCAGCGTCTTGGCCGACCCCGTCGATCGGGCAGTGCACTGGTCCACCACGAACGCGGTGACGTCACCGGCGCTCAGATCGTGCAGATCACCGCCCCCGGTTCGGGTCAAAAACAGTCTGGCCTCAGTCTCATAGCCGCGCACCGTCCTGGCCACCAAGCCCCGCTCACCGGCCAAATAAGCCCGGTACTCGGCCAGCACATCCTCAGCCGGACCCGACCGCACTGCAGGCCTCGACCCCGGCACCACCCCCCGGCTCCGCAGCCACCCCAACAGCGGCGCTAGCCCGCGCAGCGACAACCAGCACGTATAGCCCTGAGCGGATCGGTGAGCCAAAAACGCCTGCAGCACTTCGTCGTTCAGCTCACCAAGATCCAAGCCCTCTGCCGCCAACCAAGAACTCAGGTGCGCCATCAGCCGAAGCTGATTCGACGCAGACAACGGCGTATAACCCCACGCTTCCAACTCGGCGGCGAACTCCCGCGCATAGGGACCCAGCGGGCCGATCACCCGCACCCGCGACACAACACTCATTACCACTGTCCTTTCCAACTCGCCTGAAAAGGACAGCGTTACCCACCTGGATTATGCCGACAAACAGCCCAACCACACCCCCGTGACCAGCACCGATCACACCAATATCGGCATAATCCGGATATCGGCATAATGTAGATTATTCCGATATCGGAATAAGCGGCAATAACACTTGAGCTTGGCCGCGTGGGTGGGGCCGCCGGCGGCGTAGGGAATCGTATGGTCGATATCGCAGCGCACCGCCGGCTGGTCGCAACCCGGCCAACGACACGTCAAATCCCGGCACCGCACAAAATCGGCCAGTGCTTTGGAGGGGACATAGCCAGGTTCAGGCGGGGCGTCGGCGGGGTGGATCAGGGGTATCAGCTTGGCCGATTGGGCCAACTCGGCGATGAGTTCGGCGGTGATGAGACCGTCGGCACCCACCAGCCATCCCGGCGTGCACCCGGCGCCGTCGATACTGGCCTGCTCGGCGATCACGTGGATGACCACCGGGCTTGGCGCGGGCCGCTTTCCGGTCACACAGTCGGCTTTCCCGCACCGACACCCCAACCGGTCCGCCCCGACCGCCAGCGCCCCAACGCATCAGCGCGGCGCCGCCCAAGGCTGCGCGGATCATGTTCACACACCGTGCCCGCCAGCGCGCTCAAGCGCTGATCCAGGGCATGGGCATCCGGGCTCATGAAGGTGCCGCGAATCTCGGAGATCCCGCCTTCGCACTCGGCGATGCAGACCTCCCGGTCAGTCTGGTGCTGGTGGCGCCGCCGCACCGCATCGGCATCGGCCCGGCCCGACAATTCGGTCGACTTGGCCGGCCAGGCGGCCCCGCGTCATCGATGGCCAGCGCGACACCTTGACGGCCAGCTCGGCGTCCACCGCAGCCAGCACCTGGCGATCCTCGATCGGATTGGTGCGCTAGACGATGGTCTGAAACATCCGGTAGTCGATGTCACCGGCTTTGAACAGTTGTGCCACCTCCGGCAGCCGCTCGCGCATGGCCCGCGCGTAGCGCAGCCGGCTGCCCGCCAGCCCCTGGCTGATCCGCAATGCCGCACCCACTTCGGCGGCCACCGCCGCCTCGGTGTCAACCGCCCAGTCCTCGGTCTCCGAGCAGCGTGCGAGCCGATACGCGAACAGCTCCCCGATGGCGGCCAGCTGCGCGGCGGCGGCCCGGTTCTCGAACCGCGCCGCCGCTCCGATGCGCTCCAGCAGCACCACCGACTCCGCCGTCGCCGAGGGGTGGCGCCGCTCGAACAACTCATCGAACCGGGCAATCACCTCCGGCGGCGAACAATGTTCGAACATACTTTCGGATTGTAGCAGCAGGCTACGACACCGATGGCGTTCGTCAGTGGCTGAAGTACGCTCGAGAGTTACCGAGCCAATCGTGAAATCACCTCGGCGACAACGGAATCCAGAGCCACCGAGACCTGGTCGCCGGTCGCGAGATCCTTCACCCCCACCGTGGCCGCCTCGATGTCACGATCGCCGACGACCAGCGCGATCCGCGCACCGGACCGGTCGGCCGCGCGCATCGCGCCTTTGAGCCCGCGGTCGCCGTAGGCGAGGTCGATGCGCAGCCCGGAGGCACGCAACTGCGCGGCCAGCACCGCCAGTTTCAGCTTGGCCTGCTCGCTGAGCGGCACGCCGAACACGTCGCAGCGGGTCGTCTCGCCCACGCTCTTGCCTTCGGCACGCAGGGCAAGCAGCGTCCGGTCGACGCCCAGCCCAAACCCGATACCCGACAGGTCCTGCCCGCCGAGCTGGCGCATCAGGCCGTCGTAGCGGCCGCCGCCGCCGATACCGGATTGCGCCCCCAACCCGTCGTGGACGAACTCGAACGTCGTCTTGGTGTAGTAATCCAGCCCGCGCACCATGCGCGCATTGATCACATAGGGCACCCCGAGCGCGTCCAGGTGCGACAGCACGGTGTCGAAGTGCTGCTTGGCGGTATCGGACAGGTGATCGAGCAGCACCGGCGCATCGGCCGTCGTTGCCCGCACCGCCGGGCGTTTGTCGTCGAGCACCCGCAACGGGTTCAGCTGCGCGCGGCGCCGGGTTTCCTCGTCGAGGTCGAGCCCGAACAGGAACTCCTGCAACAGCTCCCGGTACTGCGGCCGACAGGTCTCATCGCCCAGCGAGGTGATTTCCAGGCGGAACCCGTCCAGGCCCAGTGCCCGGAAACCGGCGTCGGCCACGGCGATCACCTCGGCGTCCAGCGCCGGGTCGTCGACGCCGATCGCCTCCACGCCGACCTGCTGCAGCTGGCGATACCGGCCGGCCTGAGGCCGCTCGTAGCGGAAAAACGGCCCGGCGTAACTCAGCTTCACCGGTAGCGCGCCGCGGTCCAGTCCGTGTTCGATCACCGCCCGCACCACCCCGGCGGTGCCTTCCGGCCGCAGCGTCACCGACCGGTCGCCGCGGTCGGTGAAGGTGTACATCTCCTTGGACACCACGTCGGTGGACTCACCCACCCCGCGGGCAAACAGCGCCGTGTCCTCGAAGATCGGCAGCTCGATATGCCCGTAACCGGCCCGGCGGGCCGCACCGAGCAGGCCGTCGCGCACCGCGACGAACTGCGCGGAGTCCGGTGGGTAGTAGTCGGGCACTCCCTTGGGGGCCGAGAATGCGGTCACGGACTCAGGCCTTCGAGGAACGGGTTGAAGCGCCGCTCGGCGCCGATGGTGGTGGCGTTGCCGTGGCCGGGCAGCACCACGGTCTTGTCGTCGAGCACCAGGAGCTTGTCGACGATGGAGCGCAGCAGGTCGCGGCCGCTGCCGCCGAACAGGTCGGAGCGCCCGATCGAGCGCTCGAACAGCGTGTCGCCGGTGAACACGATGTCCCGGTCGTCTTTGCTGGCCTGCAACACCCGGAAGCACACCGATCCGCGGGTGTGCCCGGGCGTGTGGTCGACGTTGACGGAAACGTTGCCGAGGTCGATTTTGTCGCCGTCGCGGTCCAGTTCAACGACTTGCTTGGGCTCCCGGAAGAACGCCCCGGCGACCAGCTGCGCCACCCGCGGCCCCAGGCCGTAGATCGGGTCGGTCAGCATGAACCGGTCCTCGGGGTGGATGTAGGTGGGGCAGCCGAAGGTGTCGGAGACCTTTTGGGCGGACCACATGTGGTCGATGTGCCCATGGGTGATCAGCACCGCGGCGGGGGTCAGCCGGTTTTTGTCCAGGATGCGACGCAGCGGGCCCAGCGCACGCTGGCCAGGGTCCACGATGACGGCGTCAGTTCCGGGCCGCTCGGCCAGCACGTAGCAATTGCATGCCAGCACCCCGGCGGGGAATCCGGTGATCAACACGGTCACCAGTCTCCCATCCCTGGCGTCATGGAAAGATATCGGCCGTGCCGACCAATCAGCAGCGACGTGCCACCGCCAAGCGCAAACTCGAACGGCAGCTGGAGCGCCGTGCCAAGCAGGCCAAGCGGCGCCGTATCGCGACGATCGCCGGGGCTTCCGTTGTCGCGGTAGCCGTGGTCGCCGCGGTGGTGTACGTCGTCTTCATCAACAAGGACGACCACAAGGGGACCACGTCAGCCAGCCCCAGCAGCTCCGCGCCCAACTCGCCTTCGGCGACCGGTCTGCCGCCGGTGCAGCTTGGGAAAGCGGTGCCGCTGCCGGCGTTCAAGGCGCCGGCCAATCTGGGCGCCAACTGCCAGTACCCGCCGTCGCCCGACAAGGCCGCCAAAGAGGCCAAGCCGCCGCGCACCGGCAAGGTGCCCACCGAGCCGGCTCAAATCAGCGCCAGCATGGTGACCAGCCAAGGCAAGGTCGGCCTGATGCTGGCCAACAACGAGTCACCGTGCACGGTCAACAGCTTCGCCAGCCTGGCCCAGCAGGGCTTCTTCAAAGACACCAAATGCCATCGGCTGACCACGTCGCCGTCGCTGTCGGTGCTGCAGTGTGGTGATCCCAAGGGTGACGGCACCGGCGGGCCGGGCTATCAGTTCGCCAACGAATACCCGACCAACCAGTACCCGCCGAACGACCCCAAGCTCAAGGAGCCGGTCATCTATCCGCGGGGCACCATGGCCATGGCCAACGCGGGACCCGACACCAACAGCAGCCAATTCTTCATGGTCTATCGCGACTCGGCGCTGCCGCCCGAGTACACCGTTTTCGGCACCATCCAGGCCGACGGACTGGCCACCCTGGACAAGATCGCCGAGGCCGGTGTCGCTGGCGGCGGTGAGGACGGCCCGCCCGCCGTCGACGTCGTCATCAAGTCGGTGCTGCTCGACTAGCGATAACCGGAACTCGCATCCCCCCGGCCCATCTGCGACCCGTCGCGCCGGCTCGAACAGGCGCTTGCCGAGACTGCGCTGAGCGCTTGATTTTTGCGCGATCTAGCACCGCGGACGCGGGTTGGGCGCCGTGAGCGCTGATTCGGCACCCGAATTGCGTTGGCCCTGGCCTCTTTCAAGCTGCTTCAAGCTGCAGACGTCACCCGGTACACGTCGTAGACGCCTTCGACATTGCGGACGACGTTGAGCAGATGGCCGAGATGCTTGGGATCGCCCATCTCGAAGGTGAACCGGCTGATAGCCACCCGGTCACCCGAAGTCGTGACCGACGCGGACAGGATGTTCACCTTCTCGTCGGCGAGCACCCGGGTGATGTCTGACAGCAGCCGGTGCCGGTCGAGCGCCTCGACCTGGATGGCGACCAGGAACACCGACGTCGGTGAGGGCGCCCAGAGCACTTCGATGATGCGCTCGGCCTGCTGCTGCAACGACGTGGCATTAGTGCAGTCGGTGCGGTGCACGCTGACGCCGCCGCCGCGGGTGACGAACCCCATGATCTGGTCGCCCGGCACCGGCGTGCAGCACTTGGCCAGCTTGGTCAGCACACCCGGGGCACCGGGCACCGACACCCCGACGTCGTCGCTGCTGCGCTGGCGGCGCGACATCGTGGTCGGCGTGGACCGCTCGGCAAGCTCCTCCTCGGCCTGGTCGATACCGCCGAGCTCGGCCAGCAACCGCTGCATGACATGCCGGGCCGACACATGGCCCTCACCGATCGCGGTGTAAAGCGCCGACACGTCCGCGTAGTGCAGTTCGCGGGCAACGGCAGCCATGGATTCGCCATTGACCAAGCGCTGCAACGGAAGTCCGCCTCGACGCACTTCGCGTGCCATCGCCTCCTTGCCGGTCTCCAGCGCCTCCTCTCGCCGCTCCTTGGCGAACCACTGCCGGATCTTCGTCTTGGCGCGCGGCGACACCACGAACTGCTGCCAGTCTCGCGACGGCCCGGCATTGGGCGCCTTGGACGTGAAAACCTCGACCACTTCGCCGTTTTCCAGCTTGCGTTCCAGCGCCACCAGCCGGCCGTTGACCCGGGCGCCGATGCAGCGATGACCGACCTCGGTGTGCACCGCATAGGCGAAGTCCACCGGTGTCGACCCGGTGGGCAAGGTGATCACATCGCCCTTCGGGGTGAACACGAAAATCTCTTTTACCGCAAGGTCATAACGCAACGACTCCAAGAATTCACCGGGGTCGGCGGCCTCGCGTTGCCAGTCGAGTAGCTGGCGCATCCAGGCCATGTCGTCGATCTCGGCGGCGGCATGCGGATGCGGAACGCCGTTGCGGCCCTTGGCTTCCTTGTAGCGCCAGTGCGCGGCAATACCGTATTCGGCGGTGCGGTGCATATCGCGGGTGCGGATCTGCACCTCCAGTGGCTTACCCTCGGGCCCGACGACGGTGGTGTGCAGCGACTGGTACACCCCGTATCTGGGCTGGGCAATGTAGTCCTTGAACCGTCCGGCCATCGGCTGCCACAGCGAATGCACCACGCCCACAGCGGCATAACAGTCCCGGATCTCATCGCAGAGGATGCGAATGCCGACCAGGTCGTGGATGTCGTCGAAGTCCCGCCCCTTGACGATCATCTTCTGGTAGATCGACCAGTAGTGCTTGGGCCGGCCCTCCACCGTCGCCTTGATTTTCGACGCGCCCAGGGTGTTGATGATCTCGGTGCGGACCTTGGCCAGGTAGGTGTCTCGCGACGGGGCGCGGCCGGCGACCAGCCGCACGATCTCCTCGTACTTCTTGGGATGCAGGATCGCGAACGACAGGTCTTCCAACTCCCACTTGACGCTGGCCATACCCAGCCGATGTGCTAGGGGCGCAATGACTTCCAACGTTTCGCGGGCCTTGCGGGCCTGCTTCTCCGGCGGCAGGAAGCGCATGGTGCGCATGTTGTGCAGCCGGTCGGCCACCTTGATCACCAGCACCCGCGGATCGCGCGCCATCGCGATGATCATCTTGCGGATGGTCTCGCCTTCGGCGGCGCTGCCGAGCACGACGCGGTCCAGTTTGGTCACGCCGTCGACGAGATGGCCCACCTCTTCGCTGAAATCCTCGGACAGTGCTTCCAGGGTGTAACCGGTGTCTTCGACGGTGTCGTGCAACAGTGCGGCCACCAGGGTGGTGGTATCCATGCCCAGCTCGGCGAGGATGTTGGCGACGGCCAGCGGGTGGGTGATGTAGGGATCTCCCGAGTGCCGAAACTGGCCGGCGTGTCGTTGATCGGCGACCTCGTATGCCCGCTGCAGCAACGACAGGTCGGCCTTGGGGTAGATCTCCCGGTGCACCGAGACCAGCGGCTCGAGCACCGGGTTGATGGCGCCGCTGCGGGCGGTCATCCGCCGTGCCAGCCGGGCCCGGACCCGACGAGAAGCACTGCTGCTGGTCTTGAGGGTCTCGACGGGCGACGGCTCGGGCGTTTCGACGACCGGCGGCGCTTCGATCGGCGACGCAACAGCTTGCGCTGCGTTTTGGTCATCCGCCACAGTCGTCACCTCCGACCTTGAGGATATCTCCTGAATCGTGGTCCAGGGCCTGTCCTTGGGCCGCCAAGGCGCCGATCCGCGCGACAGGGGCCCGCTTGCGCTTGAGTGTGAAGCTACGGCTTCCAGGGTGCGTACCCGGCGGCCCGCCGATCGTTGAACGCGCCCTGGATGCACACTCGATGCCGCCACTGCACGCTGGGCACGCTCGGCCGGGCTGAATGGCCTTCTGAATGGCCGGGCTAGACCTGGCTCAAGCTGTGCACCGGCAACGGCGCGATCGCCGCACGCCCACCCAGCGCCGTGAGTTCGACGACCACGGCCACCCCGGTCACCATGGCACCGGTGCGCTCGAGCAACCGTGTTGCCGCGCTGAGGGTTCCGCCGGTGGCCAGCACGTCGTCGATGATCACGACGTTGCGGCCACGCAACTTGAGGCTGTCGGCGGGAATCTCCATGCCGGCCGCGCCGTATTCCCGGTCGTACTCCTCGGTGAGCACCGGCGGCGGCAGTTTGCCGCTCTTGCGGATCGACAGCACGCCGGTGCCCAGCCGCGCGGCAAGGGCCGCCGCGACCACAGAACCACGCGATTCGATGCCGGCGACCAAATCCGCGCCGGAGGCGACATCAGCCAGCGCGTCGATCACCGCGGCCATCGCCTCGCGGTCCGCAAACAGCGCGGTGAGGTCCTTGAACTGGATTCCGGGCGTCGGAAAATCCGCGACGTCGCGGGTCAGCGACGCGATCACGTCGGCGACGGGAGCGCTCCCCCTGACAGTCATCACTGCATCAACGCCCATCGGTCCATATTCCAACCCGCACCCCAGCGGGTCGGATTTCTGCTCACGGCATACATCTTTTTCGACATCAACAACGTGCGCTGCTGCCTGCACAACGGCAACGTTGGAATCTCATTCCACAGTACCGGCGCCGCCTCGGCGAGCAACCTGACACGCTCGGCGGGGTCGGCGGAAACCGCCAGCGCCCCGATAATGTTGTCGATCTGCGGATTGGCGTAGCCCGACAGGTTGTTTCCGTTGCCGCTGTGCAGGTCATAGGCGTCCATCGCCGACGATCCGGTGGACCCGCTGCCGGTTGCCCCACCCGTGCTGGCCAGCAGCACATCGATCTTCCCGTCCCGCAGGGCCTGTGGACCCGACGTGTCCAACGTCACATCGGCAACGGTGATCCCGGCCGGCGCGCAGGACTTGGCAAGGGCCCCGACGATGGCCGCCAACCGCGCATTGGGACCGCGGTAACCGATCCGCACAGACAGCGGCGAGCCCCCCAGCGCATCGCGAGCGGCGGCGGGATCACCCTTGATGAACTGACTGGCCTCGGCCGCGCCGTCGGCCTCGGCGACGGCATCCTCGGTGGCCGGGGACAGACGTGAGTTGGCGATCGCAACCCCGGCATCCCGGGCGATCGCCTCGCGCGGCGTACACAGGGCGACGGCACGGCGCGCGCGGACGTCGGCCAGCGGCCCCCGCGGCGCGAAGATCAGCTGTTCTATCCCGTCAGATGGCGAGTCGATGCGCTGATAGTTATCCGGAGTGGCCAGCGCCCCTGACGATCCGGCCGCCACGTCCACCACGTCGACGTTGCGGTTGTTGACCCGATCCTGGATGTCGGCTCCCTGCGGCCAGACGGTGACCCGCTTGGTGATCGCCTTGGCGCCCCACCAACGGTCATTGGTGACAAGCACCACCGCGCCACCATCGAGGACGGATTCGATCTTGTACGGGCCCGATGACGGGAAGTGCTTCGAAATCTCGTCGGGTTTGAGGCCGCGCTTGAGGTCCCACGTCGTATTCCACAGTCGCGCAATCTGTTCCACCACAGGCACCTTGTTGGTGAGCAGCGCCGCGGTGACATCGACGTTGAGCTGCTCGGCGATCACGTGCGACGGCATCAGCGACGTCGCGCCGAACAGCTGGGTGTAGTCGACGACCCCGCGATCCGGGATGAACGACACCCGAGCCTTCTTTTGCCCCGGCGTGCACGCGATATTGGCGATGTCGATATAGCCGGCCTGCGTGGCAGCGTCGAAACCGGGAAATCGCCCGGATTGGGCGGCCCAGCTCAATACCAGGTCGTCGCAGGTCACCGGCTTACCGTCGGAGTAGACGGCGTTGTCGGCGATCTGATAGTCGAGCACCAGCGGCGAGCCGCCCACCACCGAGATGGTGCCGAAGTCGTGGTCGGCGACCACCTGACCGTCGGGCCCGTGATAGCCGAAGCCGGTGAGCACCCGGGCAAACGCCTGCGCTCCGGCAGAGGCGGCGCCGATGACGGTGTTGGTGTTGTAGGTCGGCAGCGCCCCGTCGACGACGTAATCGATCTGACCGGCGGCACTCCCCGAACAGGCGGTCAGCGTGGCGGCCACCGCCACCGTCGCCGCGGTGCCAGCGGCCATCCCGACGGCGTTGCCGCGCAAGGCTTTCCGCAATCCGGACCACTGGCCGAAATTGCCTCCGCCGCGGCGGCGCCAGGTGGCCATGACGCCTACCGCCGACCGGCGTTTCGCTTGCCGGCCGGACGTTGCTTGGTGCCGGTGGGCCGCACCGGCCGGGCCCCCGGTGCCGGCTTGGTCGATGCCGCCGGCTTGCTGTCCGCCTTCTGCGGATGGTCGGATGCCTGCGGTGACGCCTCGACAGAAGCGGATTCCGCCAGTTCTGCGGCGGTGTGCTCGCCTTGCTCGGCAGCCGCCGGCGAGGCGGCACCGCGGCGTTTGAGCACCCGGCGCGTATGAGTGCGTACCAGGTCGGTGCGTTCCCGCAAGGTGACCAGCAGCGGCGTTGCGAAGAAGATCGATGAGTAGGTGCCGACGATGATGCCGATCAGCTGTACCAATGCCAGGTCCTTGAGCGTGCCGACGCCCAGCAGCCACACCGCCACCACCATCAGCGCCACCACCGGCAACACCGAGATCAGGCTGGTGTTGATCGAGCGCATGAAGGTCTGGTTGACCGCCAGGTTGGCCTGCTCGGCGAAGGTGCGCCGGGTGGTGTGCTGGAAGCCGTTGGTGTTTTCTTCGACCTTGTCGAACACGATGACGGTGTCATAGATCGAGAACCCGAGAATCGTCAGCAGCCCGATGACGGTGGCCGGGGTGACTTCGAAACCCACCAGCGCATAGACGCCGGCGGTGACGGTCAGGTCGAAGACCATGGCCGCAATGGCGGACATGGTCATGTACCGCTCGTAGCGCACGGTGATGTAGATGGCGACCAGCACCAGGAACACCACCAGCGCAATTACCGCCTTCTTGGTGATCTGGGCGCCCCAGGTCTCCGATACCGCCGCATCGCTGATGGCCTTCTTGCTGGGTTTGCCGTCGGCGCCTTGGGGGTGGAACGCGTTGAACAGGGCGTCGCGCAGCTTTTCCGTCTGGGCGTTGGACAAGGTCTTGGAGCGGATCTGCACCGTTGCCGAGGCTCCCTTGCCGACGGTCACCACCGATTCGGGATCGCTGCCCAGGGTCTTGTGGAACACCTCTTCGACCTGGGCCACTTTCACGTCGCTGCGGGGGAACGACACCGTTGTGCCACCCTTGAAATCGATCCCGAAAGTGAACCCGCGCACGATGATGCTGAGGATGGCGATCGCGACAATCGCACCGCTGACGCCATACCAGAGCCTGCGGCGTCCCACCACCTCGAACGCACCCGTACCGGTGTAGAGCCGGGACAAAAAGCTGTGCTGCACTCCGCCGTTGGCCCGGTCGGGGTCCAGGCCGCCGAGCTCTACCGCACCTTGGGCCGCGTCGCCGGTGTCGGTTTCGGTCTTGGTCTTGGTCTTGGCCTTGGACGCCATCGCGTTATCCCCGTCCCGTCTTGGCGGCACCCGCTTGAGCCCGGCGCTCGCGCGCGACCTGCTGCACAGCTCCCAGTCCGTTGTATGCCGGCTTGGCCAGCGTCGAAGACTTGGAGGCCAGGTACACCAGCGGCCAGGTCACCAGGAAGACCACCACCAGATCCAGGATCGTGGTGAGACCCAAGGTGAATGCGAATCCCTTCACCTGTCCGATCGCCAGGAAGTACAGCACGGCAGCGGCCAGGAAGGTGACCGCGTTGCCCGACACGATCGTCTTGCGGGCCCTGGCCCAACCGCGCGGCACCGCCGATCGGAACGAACGGCCTTCGCGGATCTCGTCTTTGATGCGTTCGAAGAACACCACGAACGAGTCGGCGGTGGTACCGATGCCGATGATCAGACCCGCGATACCCGCCAGGTCGAGGGTGTAGTTGATATAGCGGCCGAGCAGCACCAGGAGCGCGAAAACCATTGCGCCCGAGGCCACCAGCGACAGCGCCGTCAGCAAGCCCAGCACCCGGTAGTACAGCAGCGAATAGACCAGCACCAAGGCCAGACCGATCCCGCCGGCGATCAGGCCCGCTCGCAGCGACGTCAAACCCAGTGTCGCCGAAACCGTTTGGGCCTCCGAGGATTCGAAGGACAGCGGCAGCGACCCGTATTTCAGGACGTTGGCGAGCTGGCGCGCGGTTGCCGCGGTGAACGGCGGGTCTCCCCCGCTGATCTGGGTCCGGCCGCCGGGTATCGGCTCCAGAATCTGCGGGGCGCTGACGACCTGCGAGTCCAGGGTGAAAGCGGTCTGTTTGCCCAGGTGGGCCGCGGTGTAGCGGGCCCACTCGTCGGCCGCCCCACTCTTGAATTGCAGATCGACGACGTAGCCGACGCCTCGCTGGTCCATCCCGAAGGTGGCGTCTTGAATCTGGTCGCCGCTGATGATCGACGGCTCCAGCAGGTAAGCGGTCTTGTGGTCGGTCGAGCAGGTCACCAGCGGCAGCTTGGGGTCGTCGTTGCCGGCCAGGATGTCCTCTTTGTCGCAGCGGGTGGCCTCGAATTGCAGGGCGACCATCTGGATGTAGGGGCTGGTGCTCTGCCGCCACTTCTTCTCCTGCGCGATGCGCTCGGCCAGGTCCTTGCGCGGATCCGGGGGTGCCGGCTGCTCACCGGGCGGCAGGTCGGCGGGCGGCGCCCCGCCGGCGGTCGGCGGAGCGGGGCTGCCGCTCGGACTGGGGGCGGGCGCAGGCGACGGCGGCGGTTCCTGAGGGTAAGGCCGCGGTTGTGCCGGGGCGCCCGCTGGCGGCGCAGCCGGGGCACCCGATGGCGGCGCGGCCGGCGGCCCGGGCTCGCCGGGTGGCGGGGTTCCCGCGGGCTGCTGGGGCTTGGGCTCTTCCTGAGCGGGCTGCGCCGGCATCGAGTTGAGCACCGGGCGGATGTAGAGCCGGGCGGTCTGGCCGAGGTTGCGGGCCTCGTTGCCGTCGTTTCCGGGCACCGTGATGACCAGGTTGTCGCCGTCCACGACGACCTCGGAGCCCGACACGCCAAGACCATTCACCCGGGCACTGATGATCTGCTGAGCCTGGTTCAATGCCTCCCGACTCGGCGCCGTGCCGTCGGGTGTGCGCGCGGTCAACGTGACGCGGGTGCCGCCCTGTAGGTCGATACCCAGTTTGGGGGCGGCCTTCTTGTCGCCGGTGAGGAACACCAGCAGGTAAAGGCCGATGAGTAGCACCAGGAAAACGGACAAGTAGCGGGCAGGATGCACCGGCGCCGAAGACGATGCCACGTTCCGTATGTCTCCTTGAAAGTCGGTTCTTACCCCCAACAGAGCCTACGTGGCGCAACGGGGCACGTCGCGCAAGCGGGCTTGTGGGTCTGGTCAGCAGTCCGGTCGGGAATCCGGCCGGGAATCCTCAGGACTCCTTGGTCGCGGGGCTCTCGTCGCCGGCCGGGACCTGCTCGCCGTCGTCCGGGTGCGCCGGTTCCTCGTCCAGGTCCTCGTGGGTGTCGTCATCCAGGTCCTCATCGGTGTCCGGCAGGATCCGGTCGCGGATTGCCAGCTTCATCCACGTGGTCACCACGCCAGGGGCGATCTCGAGGTCGACGGTGTCGTCGGTGATGCCCACGACGGTGGCTTCCATCCCGGACGTGGTGTGCACCCGATCCCCCGGCTCCAGCGACTCGTGCAGGTCGATGGTGGCTTGCATGGCGCGCCGCTGACGTCGCGACGCGAAATACATGAACCCGCCCATGATGAGCAGGAACGGCAGGAATAAGACCAAACTCTCCATCGACACGCCTGTCTTTCGTATGCGGTATCCCTCGACATTTCGAGGGCGGCGCCGAACTCGACTTGAAAGCTCGCGCGCCTCGTAACCGTCCAGTCTGCCATTCCCGCAGGTCGCGAACGGACCGGCACCTGGTCACACCTGGCAGGGCCGCACCGCCGCGGCGAACCGATAGGCTTTACCCGCGACGTGACCGCCGCGCCGCGGGGAGAGGAGGATGCGTGGCCAGCCTCGAGCAGACACGCCACCTGGTCACCGAAATCCCGGGTCCCGCATCACTGGAACTGAACAAACGGCGGGTCGCGGCGGTGTCCAGTGGCGTAGGGGTCATGCTGCCGGTGTTCGTCGTCCGCGCCGGCGGGGGAATCCTCGAGGACGCCGACGGGAACCGGCTCATCGACCTGGGTTCCGGGATCGCGGTCACCACGATTGGCAATTCTGCTCCCCACGTCGTGGACGCGGTGCGCGCGCAGGTGGCCGAGTTCACCCACACCTGTTTCATGGTGACGCCCTACGAGCAGTACGTCGCGGTCGCCGAACAGCTCAACCGGATCACCCCGGGCTCCGGCGAGAAGCGCTCGGCGTTGTTCAACTCCGGCGCCGAAGCGGTCGAGAACGCCATCAAGATCGCCCGCGCTTACACCCGCAAGCCCGCGGTGGTCGCGTTCGACCACGCGTATCACGGCCGCACCAACATGACGATGGCGCTGACCGCCAAGTCCATGCCCTACAAGAGCGGCTTCGGCCCGTTCGCTCCGGAGATCTACCGGGCACCGCTGTCCTACCCCTACCGCGACGGGCTGCTCGACAAGGAGCTGGCCACCGACGGTGAACTGGCCGCCGCCCGGACCATCAGCGTCATCGACAAGCAGGTGGGCGCCAGCAACCTGGCCGCCGTCATCATCGAGCCCATCCAGGGCGAGGGCGGTTTCATCGTTCCCGCCGACGGATTCCTGCCCGCGCTGGTTGACTGGTGCCGCAACAACGACGTGGTCTTCATCGCCGACGAGGTGCAAACCGGTTTCGCCCGCACCGGCGCGATGTTCGCCTGCGAGCACGAGGGCCCCGACGGCCTGGAGCCGGACCTGATCGTCACCGCCAAAGGCATCGCCGACGGATTGCCGCTGTCCGCGGTGACCGGTCGGGCCGAGATCATGGATGCACCGCACGCCAACGGTGTGGGCGGCACGTTCGGCGGCAACCCGGTCGCGTGTGCGGCCGCGCTGGCCACCATCGAAACCATTGAACGCGAGGGCCTGGTGGAACGGGCCCGGCAGATCGAGCAGCAGATCATGGACCGGTTGTTGCGGCTGCAGGTGGCCGACGACCGAGTCGGCGACGTGCGTGGCCGCGGCGCCATGATCGCGGTCGAACTGGTGAAGTCCGGAACCGCCGAACCCGACGCCGAGCTGACCGAGAAACTGGCCACCGCAGCCCACCGCGCCGGGGTGATCGTGTTGACCTGCGGCATGTTCGGCAACATCATCCGGCTACTGCCGCCGCTGACCATCACCGACGAGCTACTGGCCGAAGGCCTCGACATCATCTGCGGGATCCTGGGCGACCTCTGACCAGAAGCCGAGCAGGGTTCGCGCGATCATCTCGGCGTCCAGCAGCAGCGGCGCCACCCTCGCGCTGCCGGACAGCACGCCGGCGCGGGCGTGACGCATGGTGGCGCGGGCAGTCTCGGCCTGCTGCAGCGGCCAGCCTTCGTCGTCGTCGCGGGCGGCCAGCATCAGAGTTGGCGCGGCCACCCGCGGCAGACAGTCGCTCAGGTCGGGCCGCTTCAGCATCATCGAGCGCATCGCGTGCACCATGCCGGAGCGCTCGGCGCGACGGAATGCATCGATAACCGCCTGAGCCTGATCCGGTTGCGCGGCAACGGCTTCCGGCCCCAGCAGAGCATCGGAAAGCGCCCGGCACAGAAACCGCGTCGGCCCCGACCACCGATGCAGCGCCACCAACGGCCAGGCCTTGGTCCAGCGGAACCGGGTGCTCAGCGCCGGCACCGGGGTGCCGATGGTGATCAACGTGCGAATCCGCCGCGGTTGGGTCGCGGCCAGCAGGATGCCGACGTGTCCGCCCCACCCGTTGCCGACCCAGTCGACCGGTTCGGCGATACCGAGCCCGTCGAGGACCTCGCCCGCGGCGCGGGTGCATTCGTCGAAGGTGAAGTCGCGGCGGCGCGGTTCGCTGTGTCCGTGCGACGGCCCGTCGACGGTGACCACGGCGCGGTGCGGCGCCAACGTGTCCAGAGCGTCAGTGAGCCGCGCCCACGACCGTGAATCCAGGAACGAGCTGTGCCAGAAGACGGTGGGCCAAGCTGATCGAACTCGCCGACCGCGGACAGCGGTTGCTTGCCGACGCGGGTGAGCGGGTCGCCGACATCGAGGCGCGATGGTCGGAACTGGTCGGCACCGGCGACTTCGCGCACCTGTGTGACACCATGCAACGACTGCTCGACAGCCTCGATCCCGACGAAGCGCGCCGGTAACCCGCCCACCGACGTGCGCGATCTCACATTGCGAGCAGCGGCGGGACATTGTGAAATACCGTTAGTTTCGCTAACGTTCTAGTTGCTCAGCGCAGTGTGGCGCGAACCATCTTTTCGCCTCAGTGACCGCAAGGAACTGTTATGTCGACTACTGCTCGTGACGAGCGCCTCGAACGCCGCATCGCCACCCTGATCCGCGACGACGCACAGTTCGCCGCCGCCAAGCCGGACCCGGCAATCGCCGCCGCCCTGGAAATGCCCGGCCTGAGCCTGCCGGAGATCATCCGGACCGCGCTGCAGGGCTACGCCGACCGGCCGGCGCTCGGGCAGCGCGCCGTCGAGTTCGTCACCGATGCCCAGACCGGCCGCACGTCGGTGCGGCTGTTGCCCCGCTTCTCGACCATCACCTACCGTCAGCTCGGCGACCGGGTCGGTGCGCTGGCGCGCGCCCTGACCCACGACTCGCTGCACGCCGGCGACCGGGTCTGCGTGCTGGGTTTCAACAGCCTCGACTACACCACCATCGACATGGCGCTGGCGATGATCGGGGCGGTGTCGGTGCCGCTGCAGACCAGTGCGGCGGTCACCCAGTTGCAGCCGATCGTGGCCGAGACCGAGCCCACCATGATGGCGGCCAGTGTGAATCAGCTGTCGGATGCGGTGGACGTGCTGTTGAGCGGCCATCTTCCGGCCAAGCTGGTCGTGTTCGACTACCACCCCGAGGTGGACGACCAGCGCGAGGCGCTCGACACGGCGCGGGAGCGGTTGGCGGACACGGCGGTGGTGGTCCAGACCCTGAATGATGTCCTGGACCGCGGCGCAACGCTGCCGGCGGGATCGGTTGTCGAGCCGCTCACGGCGTCGGGCGACACCGACTCGCTGGCGCTGCTGATCTACACCTCCGGCAGCACCGGCGCACCCAAGGGTGCGATGTATCGACAGAGCAACGTCGGCAAGATGTGGCGCCGGTCGAGTAAAAACTGGTTCGGGCCCACGGCGGCGTCGATCACCCTCAACTTCATGCCGATGAGCCACATCATGGGACGCGGAATCCTCTACGGCACGCTGGGCAACGGCGGCACCGCATACTTCGCGGCCAGGAGCGATCTCTCGACGCTGCTGGAGGACCTTCGGCTGGTGCGGCCCACCGAGTTGAACTTCGTGCCGCGGATCTGGGAGACCTTGTACGGCGAATACCAGCGAACGGTCGACCAGCGCTCGGTTGATCCCGGTGACGCCGCCCGCGAGGCCGTCGAAGCCCAGGTCATGGCCGAGCAGCGCCAGGACCTGCTGGGTGGGCGCCACATCTTCGCGATGACGGGCTCGGCGCCCATTTCCCCGGAGCTGCGGAACTGGGTGGAAGCGCTGCTGGAGATTCCGCTGCTCGACGGTTACGGCTCCACCGAGGCCGGGATGGTCTTGTTCGACGGTGAAATTCAGCGCCCGCCGGTGATCGACTACAAGCTGGTCGACGTTCCCGATCTGGGCTACTTCAGCACCGACCAGCCGTATCCGCGGGGCGAGTTGCTGCTCAAGACCGAGAACATGTTCCCGGGCTATTACAAGCGGCCGGAGGTTACGGCCGGCGTGTTCGACGCGGACGGCTACTACCGGACCGGAGACGTCGTGGCCGAGGTCGCTCCGGACCGGCTGGTGTACGTGGACCGCCGCAACAACGTGCTGAAGCTTGCCCAGGGCGAGTTCGTGACCGTCGCCAAGCTGGAGGCGGCGTTCGGCAATAGCCCGCTGGTGCGCCAGATCTACGTCTACGGCAACAGCGCGCATCCCTACCTGTTGGCCGTCGTAGTCCCCACCGAAGAAGCGCTGGCGGGCTTGGCGGGCACTGACATAGCGGCCTTGAAGCCGCTGATCGCCGAGTCGCTGCAGACCGTGGCGAAAGATGCGGGCCTGCAGTCCTACGAGGTGCCGCGCGACTTCATCATCGAGACAACACCATTCACGCTGGAGAACGGTCTGCTCACCGGTATCCGCAAGCTGGCGTGGCCGAAGCTGAAGCAGCACTACGGCGAGCGGCTCGAACAGCTTTACACCGAGCTGGCCGCGAGCCAGGCCAACGAGCTGAGCGAGCTGCGGCGCAACGGGGCCGATGCGCCGGTGCTGGAAACAGTGAGCCGGGCGGCGGCGGCCCTGCTGGGCGCGGCGAGCACCGACTTTTCACCCGACGCGCACTTCACCGATCTGGGTGGAGACTCGTTGTCCGCATTGACATTCGGCAACCTGCTGCGGGAGATCTTCGACGTCGACGTGCCGGTGGGTGTGATCGTCAGCCCGGCGAGCGACCTGGCAGCGATCGCCGACTACATCGACGGCGCGCGGCAGGGCAGCAAGCGGCCCACGTTCGCGGTGATCCACGGCCGCGACGCGCTGGAGGTGCACGCGAGCGACCTCACCCTGGACAAGTTCATCGACGCATCCACCCTGGCAGCCGCGCCGGCGCTGCCGCGGCCGAGCGCCGAGGTGCGCACCGTCCTGTTGACCGGCGCGACCGGCTTTTTGGGCCGCTACCTGGCGCTGGACTGGCTGGAGCGCATGGACCTGGTCGACGGCAAGGTGATCGCCCTGGTGCGGGCGAAGTCGGATGACGATGCCCGGGCACGCCTGGACAAGACGTTCGACAGCGGAGACCCCGAGCTGCTGGCAAACTACCGGCGGCTGGCGGCCGACCACTTGGAGGTCATCGCCGGCGACAAGGGCGAGGCCGACCTCAGGCTGGACTCGGCGACCTGGCAGCGGCTGGCCGACACGGTCGACCTGATCGTCGACCCGGCCGCGTTGGTCAACCACGTGCTGCCCTACAGCGAGCTGTTCGGCCCCAACGCGCTGGGCACCGCCGAATTGATCCGGATAGCGCTGACCGGCAAGCTCAAGCCCTACACCTACGTCTCGACCATCGGGGTGGGCGACCAGATCGAGCCGGGCAAGTTCACCGAGGACGCCGACATCCGGCGAATCAGCGCGACCCGGCAGATCAACGACAGTTACGCCAACGGCTACGGCAACAGCAAGTGGTCCGGCGAGGTGCTACTGCGCGAGGCCCACGATCTGTGCGGGCTGCCGGTCGCGGTGTTCCGCTGCGACATGATCCTGGCCGACACCAGGTGGGCAGGTCAGCTCAACGTACCGGACATGTTCACCCGGATGATGCTGAGTCTGGTGGCCACCGGCGTTGCACCCGGTTCGTTCTACGAGCTGGACGCCGACGGCAACCGGCAGCGTGCCCACTACGACGGCTTGCCGGTGGAGTTCATCGCCGAGGCCATTGCGACGCTGGGCGCGCGGGGCGGGGAGGGTTTCCAGACCTACCACGTGATGAACCCCTACGACGACGGGATCGGGATGGACCAGTTCGTCGACTGGCTCGTCGACGCCGGCTGCGCCATCCACCGCATCGACGACTACGGCGACTGGCTGCGACGATTCGAGACCGCGCTGCGCGGCCTGCCCGAAAAGCAGCGTCACGCGTCACTACTGCCGTTGCTGCACAACTACCAGAAGCCGGCGCCGCCGCTGCATGGGTCGATGGCTCCGACCGACCGGTTCCGGGCGGCCGTGCAGGACGCGAAAGTGGGCCCGGACAAAGATATTCCGCACATCTCGCCGCAGATCATCGCGAAGTACCTCAGTGATCTGCGCTTGCTCGGACTCCTCTGAGTACGCGGCAGTGACCCGGCTTCACCCGCTGGCCTACACGCTGGCGCGGTGTCGGCGCAGGAACCGGCCGCGGTGCTCGGTGCTTGCGGCTTCGCTGTTCGCCGCCGGCATTTTTTGTGCCCGCGGCATGGTGAGGGCTTCGGAATACGTTGCGTCCGAATACGGTTCCGACGACACCCCGGCCGCGGGCACGTCGGCCGCGGCGACCGGTTCCTCAGCCGGCGCCGTCACCGGCACCGGCCGGACATCACGGGCCAGCCGCACCGCCAGGCGAGACAGGACCGCGCCGGCCAGGAAGACGATCAGCACCCCCAGGCCGGAGAAGTAGGCGAGCTCCAACACGGCGCGCTTGCGATCCGTCACGGCGACCGGATCCCCCACCGAGCCGATCCGCAACAGCGGGGCGAACTGGGTGCCGACCACGAACCATGCACCGGCGAGGGCGGCCAGCCAGCCACCGAGCATCGCGATGGCGCGATTGCCGGAAATGATCAGCAGCAGACCCCCGACCGCCGCGGCGACACCCGGCAACACTTCGAGCCAGCCCCGCGCGGCGGTCCACGCCTGACCCGGCGTGTAGGCGAAATCGAATCTGGGACCGATGAACGGAATCAGCGCACCCCAGGCGCCCAGAATCACTAGGAGTACTCCGGTCACCACTCCGCGGGAGCGCGGCATCCGCAGCGTTGCGGGGCGGTCTTCTGTGTGCTTCATGGCAGCCTCCTCGTTAGGTACCGGCTTGGGTACCCCGACGCTCTGGCGATGTAACGCCCGGCCGCGCGATGACCGCTGGATTTGTAGAAATCGCTGACAACGGTTGCCGAAGTGTCGACAATTACCTCCGGCAATTGCTTACGGCTGTGGCGTATGTCACGTAACCGGGTTCGGGAGGGGTTCGATGTCGTCTGTGTTCGCAGTTCCGGAGTTTCTGGCAGCGGCAGCGCAGGATGCGGCCGATATCGGGGCGTCACTGAGTACGGCAAACGCCGTGGCAGCATCGTCCACGACAGGAGTGCTGGCGGCCGGTGCCGACGAGGTGTCGCAGGCGATTAAGGCGCTGTTCAACGGTTACGCCGCGCAGTATCAGTCGGTGAGCGCCCAGGCCGCGCAGCTTCATCAGAGTTTCGTCCAAGCGTTGAACGCGGCCAGTGGGGCGTACGCGGGCGCCGAGGCGGCTAATGTCACGCCGTTGC
>NZ_UPHQ01000206.1 GCF_900566055.1 Mycobacterium innocens | reverse complement strand
GCCGACTCTGCTCATGCGATATCTTCTTCACCACAAAGGCCTTTCCCGCTGGGCTGCGTTGAAGTCGCAAACCCAGCCAGGGTAAGGCCTTTGCCCTATCCTCCCCAGCCGACACGCTTACTCAGGGCCTAGTGTCGAGCAACCGTCGTCAACGGTCATCATCAACGGTCATTGTGGTACGAAGTTCGCCGATCCGGTACGAACCAACGGCCCGGGCACGTCGATCCCGTCGCGCTGCCCGGCCGCAAAAGTCCGGCCATCGTGTCCTCCGAGCGAATCACTTTGTCGCCCTGCGGGACACGCGATCGGCAGGCAGCTGAGCGGGCGCGTTGCCCGCGGTGTCTGCCCGCCGTCGCCGTCGCGCAGGGCCTGGGTCAGGTGCCGGTGGTGACGACCAGGAAGTCATGGCTGGTGGCCCACGCCTTGATGAAGGTCTCGATGGGGACCCGCTCGTCGCGGCCTTGCTTGGTACCGCTGTCGTTGAGGTGCACGATGCCGTTGGCGGTGTCGACTCCGGTGACCACCACGGCGTGGTCTGAGCGCGGATTGCCGTCGCTGTCTTTGCTTTCGATCGGCTGACCCCAGATCATTTCGGCGTTGAGGCTGACGATGACCTTGTGGCCGCCTCCCAGGTACTGCTCGAGCGCCTCCATGCCCGTGGGGATGCCGGTTTGCGGGGCGTCATCGGTGTCGGTGACCTTGGCGTCGACGCCGTAGTGCGCCAGCAGGGCGGGCACGTCCCACATACTGGTGCCCATGCCGGAATTCGGGTTCGACGGGTCAGCGGGTTTGATGTAGATCGAGCCGGGGTGGACGGTGCTGGGTGTCGACTGGGCCACCTTGACGATCGCCTTCTCCGAAGGCTCTTTGCCGGTGATCTGACCGATCACGTCGGCGCTCGACATGATGACGCAGTCGTCGTACTTCTGGTAGCGCCACCACTTGGCGGCCGCCACGGGGTCGCCAGCTGTTGCGGGTTGAGTGGTCGGTAGTTGTCAGTGGTGTGCGGTAGGAACAAAGGTATGAATCTGGCGGCGTGGGCTGAGCGCAATGGTGTTGCGCGGGTGACTGCGTATCGCTGGTTTCGCGCTGGTCT
>NZ_UPHQ01000092.1 GCF_900566055.1 Mycobacterium innocens | reverse complement strand
CAGGAAATCCGAAGATCACGACACGATAACGATCTGATCAAATCGCAAAGTAGCAGCTATATCAGAGCAACAGATCCGAGCGTAAACACGCCTGGATCACACAAATCCCCAGGTCAGCCGCCTGCGCCCGCCGCGGGAGATTGCCCCGAATCAGCTACGCGGAAATCCGCGCTAACAACGACGACGACACGGTGTCGGTGATCGACGGAAAAACGCACACCGTCACCGCCGCCGTGCGGGTGGGCCACGGCCCGTTCGGGGTGGCGGTGGATCCGGAAACCCACACCGCCTACGTCACCAACAGCGGCGACGACACCGCGTCGGTAATTGGCGGGTCGTCACACACCGTCACGGCCACCGTGGCTGTCAGCAAGCGACCGCACGGGGTGGCGGTGGATCCCGGCACGCACACGATTTTCACCGCCAACCCGGACGGCCATACCGTGTCGGTGATCGACGGGAGGACGAACACGGTCATCGCCACCGTGCCCGTCGGCACGAAACCGTGGCAGATTGCGGTGGATCCGGGGACGCACACCGTCTATGTCACGAACTACGACGAGGACGCCACACTGTGGGTAATCGACGGGAAGACGCACACGGTCACGGCCACAGTGGCCGTCGGCAAGCACCCGTGGGGGGTCGCGGTGGACCCAAACATCCACACCGCATATGTCACGAGCTACCTCGATGGCACGATGTCGGTAATTGAGTCCAGATAGCCCGACGCCCGATCTAAAATGGCGGCCCGCAACCGCCCGGTTGGCCTCGCCGTTACGCTCGGCTTCAAACACTAACCGCAACAACGTGTTTGACATCGAAAATGCCAATAAGGTCAGCAAGGTATTTCTGATGGTCCGCTGCGCACCCACCACCGGCGTAGGGTCGAAAGTCACCTCAGCTCAGGCACCAAGTCCTGACAGCGTTACCCGCCGGCCAGCAAGTCCCGCAACTCGGCACGCCCCCGCTCGTCAAGCGGCAGCAACGGCGCTCGCGGATCCCCGACCGGGAAACCCAGCAACTCGAGACCGGCCTTCACCGTGGTCGGCAGGCCGCCGGCGACGATGAACTGCAGCAATGGCTTCAGGTCGTCGTAGAGCAGCTGGGCCTTTTCGAGGTCGTCGCGGCGCACCGCCTCATAGAGGTCGATGCAGGGCTGCGGCCGCAGGTTGGGGGCAGCCGTACACCATCCGGCCGCACCGGCCCGTAACGCGTCCAGCACCAGCGGGTTGCTGCCGTTGTAGAACGGCAGCTGGCCGTCGCTGAGTTGGGCGATGCGGTGCATCCGGGACAGATCGCCGGTGGATTCCTTGACCATGGTGAGGTTTTCGATGTTGTCGAACATGGTGACCAGCAGTTCGGGGCTCATGTCGACGCCGCTGGTGGCCGGATTGTTGTAGGCCATGATCGGGATGCCGATCGCGTCGCCGATACTGCGGTAGTGCTGGGCGATCTCGCGTTCGGTGAGCTTCCAGTAGGACACCGGCAGGATCATCACCGCGTCGGCGCCGGCCCGCTCGGCGTACCGGGCACGCCGAATGGTCTTGGCAGTGGTCACATCCGAGACGCCGACAATCACCGGCACCCGCCGATCGACGGCCGCAATGGTGGTGTCGACCACGGTGTCGAACTCCGACTCGTCGAGGTAGGCCAGTTCACCGGTGCTGCCCAGCGGGGCAATGGCGTGCACGCCGGAGCTGACCAGGCGATCGACCAGAGCCGCGAGCCGGGTGGTGTCGATACCGCCGGTTGCGTCGGGCGCGAATGGCGTCACCGGGTAGGCGATGATCCCGTGGATCTTGGGCATGGCTGGTTGGGCCACAGCGGGGCTCCTCCGATTCTGTTGGCGGATAACGAGTTAGCTACTCAGTGCATCGGGATGGCGCGCCAGGGCGCGGCGGGCATAGTAGCCGAAGTTGGCCCGGCTGCGCGCCGGTGTCAGCGTCCAGTCGTGGGCCTCTCGGGCCAGCTGCTCGGGCAGCTCGACGATGGTTCCGGCGGCCATGGCGGCCAGCTGCAATTTGGCGGCACGCTCGATCAGCACCGCCAGCGAGCACGCCTCCTCGATGCTGGCCCCGGCGACCACCTGCCCGTGATGGGCCAGCAGCATCGCCTTCTTGGAACCCAGTGCGGCGGTGATGATTTCACCTTCCTCGTTGCCGACAGGAACGCCCGGCCAGTCGGCGAGAAACGCGCAGTCGTCGTAGAGCGGCGTGGTGTCCATGTGCGACACGATCAGCGGAACCTTCAGCATCGACAACGCCGCCACGTGGAAGGCGTGGGTGTGCACGATGCAGTGCACGTCGGGACGTGCCCGATAAATCCAGCTGTGAAAACGGTTGGCGGGGTTGGCCATACCGTCTCCATGCAGGACGTTGAGGTCCTCGTCGACCAGCAGCAGGTTGTCTTCGGTGATCTCGTCGAACCCCAGGCCCAGCCGCTGGGTGTAGTACCTCCCGGGGTCTTCGGCGCGGGCGGTGATCTGCCCGGCCAGGCCGGAGTCATGGCCGGCGTCGAACAGGGCGCGGCAGGTCAGCGCCACCTTCTGCCGGGTCGTCAACGGCGATTCGGCCGTCTCGGCGCTGAGCCGCTCCTGGGCACGGCGCATCAGTTCGGACTTGGAATCGGTAAAGGTGGTTGCCATCAGCGGCTCCCCGGTGTCGCGAGCGTGTGACACAATAGTAGCACTATAGGAAACCTTGTGTCCCGGGTGGCGGGGTGGAGGGAGTGTCCGGTGACAGCACTGTTGCGCGCCGTTCGCAGGCATCGTGGCCTCACCCTGGAACAGCTCGCGGAACAGACCGGCCTGACCAAAAGTTACCTGTCCAAGATCGAGCGCGGGCACAGCACACCGTCAATCGCGGTGGCGCTCAAGGTCGCTCGAGCGCTCGACGTCGATGTCGGGCGGCTGTTCTCCGACGAGACGGCCCAAGAGAAGATCACCGTCGACCGGGCAAGCGACCGCGCCGGCCAGGTGCGGGGACGCTATCGGGCGCTGGCGTCGACGTTGCTGGGAAAGTCCATGTCGCCGTTCCTGGTTCGCCCTACCGGCAACCCCGCCGACGATCCCCATCCCGAGCACGCCGGCCAGGAGTTCGTGTTCGTACACACCGGCAGTGTCGAACTCGACTACGGCGACCAGACCATCACACTCGACACCGGCGACAGCGCCTATTTCGACGCGTCGGTCGGCCACACCTTGCGGGCGGTCGGCGACGAGCGCGCAGAGGTCGTCGTCGTCACCCACACCGGTCGCTGAAAGCGCTGCGGCGATCGACGCGGCGCTGTTAGCCTCGTCACATCAGCAGTCGCAGTGAACGGAGGCGATATGTCCTACGAAACCCTGTTCCGCGAGGAAGAAGACCCGCGTTCGTCACGTTGGTTCACCGTCGACGAAATCTCCGACTGACGACGGGTGTCGCAACCCTTGGCGGGGACGCACAACTCGCCGCGGCCGATTCGGCCCGGTGGCCGACGGCACTATATGCGGCTTGAACTCAACGAATTGTCTTGTGCCACAAGGCCAAACCAGCTTTACTACGGCTCGGTCACCACGGCCGCGTCGAGCAGGAGACTCCGCTGCCGCCGTTCTGCGACACCACCACCTGACCGTCGACGGCGATCTCACAGTGGAACTCCGGGTTGACCCGCAGCCCGCCACTGGCGGTGACGATCGCCCACTGGTTCGGATTTGCCAGCGCGGTCGTATAGACCAGCGGCTCGCCGCCGGTGATCGGGGCGTGCACGGTGGTCATGTACTTCGACGAGTCGGCGTTGAACGCCGCCTGGCTGGGCGGGTCGGCGTTCATGTACTGGATGTTGGCCATCAGATCACTGGTGGTGGTGACGGTGTAGGTCACCTGATGCCCAACCGGGTCCGCGTGGGAGACCGCCGGCGTTGCCGCAATCCCCGCTACCGCCAAGGCTGCTGCGGCCATTGCCACACAGCCTGCCGCTGCGACCGCGCTTACCGTCTTTCGCACGTCCGTCATATCGAAAACGCTACCGGATTCGTCACGGACGGTAGGGATTTGCAATCTCGCCGGAAGCCGCAGCCGCGGCGGCAAAAGGTCCTTAGTATCCATCTGTGACCACAGCGTTCGTGTTCTCCGGCGGCGCGAGCCTCGGCGCCATCCAGGTCGGGATGCTGCAGGCCCTGGCGGATGAAGGCATCAGGCCGGACCTGATCATCGGCACCTCCGTCGGCGCGCTCAATGGCGCCTGGATCGCCGCGCGGCCCGATGCCGACGGCATTCGGGAGCTGGCGAAGGTGTGGCTGTCGCTCAGCCGCAAAGAGGTATTCCCCACCCACCCGGTCGCCGGGCTGCTGGGCTTCCTCGGCCGCCGTCAGCACTTGGTGCCCAGCGCGGGTCTGCGGCGCATCCTCACCCGAGAACTCGGCTTCGCCAGGCTCGAGGATGCGCCGATCCCGTTCCACGTCGTGGCCACCGACGTGATCTCGGGCATCGACGTGCTGCTGTCGTACGGAGACGCGGTCGACGCGATCGCGGCCAGCGCGGCCATCCCGGGCATCTTCCCGCCGGTCAACATCAATGGACGCGATCTGATGGACGGCGGCGTGGTGAACAACACCCCGGTATCACACGCGATCGCCCTTGGCGCCGACCAGGTCTGGGTGTTGCCGACCGGCTACTCATGTGCCCTGCCCATGTCACCACCATCAGCAGTCACGATGGTTTTGCACGCGATATCGCTTGCCGTCAATCATCGCCTCGCCCTCGACGTCGAGCGCTTCGAGCAGACCGCCGACCTGCGCGTCATCCGTCCGCTGTGTCCGGTCTCGATTTCCGGAGTCGACTTCTCGCATGCGGCAACGCTCATCGAGCGGTCGCACGAGGCAACCCGCCAGTGGTTGGCGGCCAGCCCCATGTCCACCGGCCAGGCCGCACTGCTCGAACCGCACCTGCACTAGCGGGAGTTTCCGGCCTTCGTTGATCGACGGCCTGATTTGCCCTGGTGGGGTTGTGTTTTTGGGCAGGGCTGGTGTATTACCCAACTCGCGGTGTTGGGCGCTGTTGGTCAGCGGGTGGGTGCGTATTGGTGGATTGCGAACAGGTCGGCGAGTCGCTGTTGGGTCGGGCTCATG
>NZ_UPHQ01000193.1 GCF_900566055.1 Mycobacterium innocens | reverse complement strand
TCCCTCGCCAGGTGACCCGCCGCTGGGGCCCCCGCCCATTCCGCCCTGGGCCCACCCACCGCCACCGACATCGCTGCACGCTACCCGCGACGCCTACAACAAATTGATATACGATATTGACCACCATAATTTGAATCCGCCCAACTCTGCCGATTGGAACGCGGTAAACGCCTATAATCAAGAGGCCTGGTATTACAACACGTTGAAGGCACAACTCGAGCGACAATTAGATGCCGCGAACGTGCAATACACGCCGGCCAAAGACGCCATACGCGCCGAAATACCGTACTGGACACAACCCGCACCACAGCAACCGCATACGCCCGGCGCCCAACCACAACCGGGCACGCCCTCAAGCCCAAGTATTGCCGATCGGGCCACAGAAATCGGTAGGGAAGTCTCGACTCTCCCGAGAGGAAACCAGGCTAGATACTCTGGCGGACAGGATTACGGGTCTGCACGTTAGTCAGGAAGAGGCTGTCGAAGCAACAGACATCGCCGCTAAGGCCGCTTTTGGTGAAACTGGGGGAATTGTTAACGTGCCCGACGGAACAAAAGTGGTGCTGCCCGCGGACTTAGCCTATGGGAGAGCAATGGTGGTACATCCTGACGGATCGGTAACAGTTTTTGTGGGTGACCTTCACAAATTCTTGCCGTACATTGGCCGATGAAGCGTGGAGAGATGAACATATCCTCATATGCAGTGATCATTGATTTTGAGGTCTACCTGCTCATGACGATGAGGCTAAGAATGTCAATGGCGAACAAGGAAGCTCAACTAGAAGCCAAACTGGCCGAACACGGGCTCTCCTTGGAAGATGCGGAACTTATACATGAGCGAATAGCAAGAGCACTTGGTGACGAAGCTTCCCGTTATGAGAACATGAAAAAGCTGTTAGGCGTTGCTGACCAGGACTCCGCAGAATTGAAATACAACAGTATATTGTGGCCTGGATTCGACTTCAACGCCATCGCCGGCGACGAAGGAGTACTTGAATCGGCGGGTTACTGGCACACGAGGCGCGATTCACCTTGCGTTGATTCCCCTACCGAGCTGCCAACTTGGAGCGTGGACATCGCCGAATTCGCAGAGCGGTTTGGCCCGATGACTCTTCGCGGCAAGTGGCCCCTATTCGATGAGTTCTTGCCCGCATACGAGGAGTACGACTTTTTTTGGAATGGAGAACATTACGGTGTACGATTCATCTGGGGTCTATTCTTGTCTTCTTCAATCTGCTGGGATTGAGCTTCTGCGAAGTGTTGTGGCCGGGATTCGACTTCAAAGCCGTCGCGGGTGAAGAAGGAGCGCTTGAATCGGCGCAGTTATTGGTATACGGCGTTGGAGTCAGCCATCTGGCTTCCTGGCGTTGGCGGGTGGGGTCGTTACGGTTGCGTGGGGATGGGCCGGGCGGTGTTCCAAACCCGTTCAAAGGCGAGTTGGTGGTCGTTCCATAGGTCTGGGGCGTCGTCGCGTTTGATGACGATGGCGGGATTGTCGCTGGCGGGCGCGCCGTAGAGATGCGGGTTGGCGATAAGCGTGTCATCGGCGCGGAACATTGATGTATACAGCGGTGTGGTGTGAGTGCGGATTTCCATTGCGGGAGTGTCCGAAAGCGGTTGCAGGCGCGCCAATGTCATCTGACAACGCGCGGCCAGGGCGGCTCCGATGCATGTGTTGACCGGCATTCACGATGAGGATGATGGCGGCGTTGATCGTGAGGATGTGCGGGTATGAAACGACCCCGCCGGTGGATGTCCGGCGGGGTCGGTGGTGTTCGGGGTGTCGGTGTGGTGTTCAGTCCGCCGTGACTTCGGCAACAGCGGTGCGGGTGGAGGATTCGTCGACGATGGCCTTGTCGGCGGCGAACGCGGCGACGAGGGCTTGTAGC
>NZ_UPHQ01000162.1 GCF_900566055.1 Mycobacterium innocens | reverse complement strand
TCACCCTGGCCTGCGGTATCGACAACCGACTCGCCGAAAAAGGCTGGCGCACCCGCAAGAACGCCCGAGGCGACACCGAATGGATACCGCCAGCGCACCTCGATCGCGGACAGCCCCGCACCAACCCCTACCATCACCCCGAACGATTCCTCAGCGACCGCGACGACGACGACCCCGTTTGACACGCTGAGGGTGCGCACTGTCGTCCGTCGACCTCGCAATCGCTGATGCCCAAACTCACTCCGGGTCGTAGCATCGCTGTATGAGAAGGACTTTCGTCGTGACATTCGCCGTCGGGTTGCTGGTCGCGCTGTTCGGTCTGATCTGGGCGCTGCAGGGATTCGGTGTGCTTGGGGGTAGCCCGATGAGCAACACCACGACCTGGTCCATCATCGGTCCGATCACCGCGCTGATCGGCATCGTCATCGCGGTGTTCAGTTGGCGGAAACTGTCGGCTAGACCACGGTGAAGGCCACCGTGTGCCAGCCGGTGGCGCCGTCCGGGACGGGATCAACCTGATCCGCGGTTTGGACCGCTCCGGTGTTGTCGGTGGCGCGCACGGTGATGGTGTGTTTCCCAGGGCTTTTCGCCTGCCAGGGAAAGCTCCACAGCCGCCACGTCGCGTCGGAATAGCTCGCGCCCTGTTGCGCGGGCTGCCATGCGCCGTCGTCGATGCGTACCTCCACGGCTCGCACGCCGCGATTCTGGGCCCACGCGACGCCGCCGAATATCACGGGTCCCGCAGGCACCCGCTGACCATTTTTCGGCACATCGACCCGCGACTCGGTCTTGATCGGGGCCTGCGCCGCCCAGCCCTGCCGCGTCCAGTACGCCTTGGCACGGTCAAAGCGGGTCAGCTCCATCTCGACGACCCACTTGGTGGCCGACACGTACCCGTAGAGACCGGGTACCACCAGCCGCGCCGGGTAGCCATGCTCGATCGGCAGCGGCTGACCATTGAGGCCGACCGCCAGGAGCGCGTCGCGGCTATCGGTGAGCGCCGCGACCGGCGTGCCGGCGGTGAACCCGTCGATCGAGGTCGAGAGAACCATGTCGGCGTCGGCGTGCACACCGGTCGCGGCCAGCAGATCGGCCAACCGGTATCCGGTCCAGATGCCTGTCGAAATCAGTTTGCCCCCAACGGGATTCGACACACAGGTCAGTGTCGTCACCGTCTCGACGACGTCGAAGCGGGCGAGGTCGACGAAGCTGTAGGTGATTTCGCGGTCCACCATGCCGTGGATGTGCAGCCGCCAGTCGCCGTGGCTGAGTTGGGGAACGCTCAGCGCGGTGTCCACCCGGTAGAAGTCGGCGCTGGCGGTGACAAAGCTCGGTAGCGCAACGCCGTTCGGTTGCACATCGGCAGGTATTGGCGGCGCCGGTGTTCGCGGTCGGGGAAGCGCGAAGCTGTTGCGGTCGGCGGCCACCGAGTGCAGCACCCGGGTGATGACCGCACCCAGCACGCCACTGACCACTCCGAATCCGAGCAATCCGAACACGACCAAGCTGCGCCGGCCATTATCGGGCTGGTCCGGTTTGTCAGGTCCGGGCCCGAACCGGCGGGCAAGCAACCGCAGGGTCGCCACGCCGCAGGCGGCGCCGGCGACGGTGGGGATCGTGTCCAGTGCTGTCGCACCTTGGCGAGACAGCACCGCGACGCAGCCGAGAACCCCCGCCGCGGCGATCACCGCGCTGCCGAGCGGTCGGCGCTGCGTCTCGAGGGTTCCGGCGATTGCGGCGATCGTGGCGATCACCACGAGCACAGCGACGGCCAGGAAGAGTTTGTCCAGTGCGCCCAGGGTCGCAATCGCCCACTCTTTGACCGGCCCCGGTGTCAGATCGACGACCGCCGAGCCGATCGCGGTTCGCGCATCGGCACGTGCACCGAACGGGATGCCCACCAGCTGGGCCACCCCGAGCGAGACGGCCGCGGCGGCGACCCCGGCGATCATCCGCTCATTGGACGGGGCGACAGCCATCGAATTACTGTACTCGCGTAGCCCTGAGTGACCGTAAACAGCTTGGCGTACAGGCGAACCGGTGACACCGGAATGCTGCCGTCGAGCCGCGGCCCGGTACCGGCGTTGACCAGCGGTGACACCAGAAAAAAACTGGCGTGCCAGCGGCATATCCTTTGAGGGTCCTTCGGGGACCACTGCGAATGCTGCGGCCGGCATAAGCGGAGAGTCGGATGGCGACCATGGCGGCATGCCGAACGTGTGGCACCGAGCCTCTGGTCAATGCGCGTTTTGCCACAATTGCGGCTCACCGGTCAACGACACCGCTGCCCGCGCGGAGTACAAGCAGGTGACGGTGCTGTTCGCCGACGTGGTGGGGTCGATGGACATCGCGGCAGCCGTCGGCGCGGAACGGTTGCGAGTGATCATGGCCGAGCTCGTCGACCGCGCAACCGCGGTCGTGCAGCGCTACGGCGGTACCGTCGACAAGTTCACCGGCGATGGCCTCATGGCGGTGTTCGGCGCGCCGGCGGCGTTGGAGGACCACGCTGTTCGTGCCTGCCTGGCGGCCCTGGGTATCCAGCAGGAAACCGTCCGCTTGGCGTCGGAAGTCGACCACCGCGACGGTGTCGACCTGCGGCTGCGGGTGGGCCTCAATTCCGGTCAAGTTGTCGCCGGTGAGATCGGTTCGGGCGCTTTGGGTTACACCGCCGTGGGGGAGCAGGTGGGGATGGCACAGCGGATGGAAACGGTCGCGCCACCGGGCGGGGTGGTGCTGAGCGAGTCCACGGCCAGACTGGTCGGGGGCGCTGCGGTGCTCGGTGACCGGGAGCTTGCACACATCAAGGGCAGCGATCAGCCAGTGTTTGCCAACAGCTGTTGGGCGTGGCGGACCGGCCTCGCGCGCTCGGGCGGGCCGAGTCGCAGCTGATCGGCCGCCGCCGTGAAATGGCCGCCGTCGAGGGCCTGCTCGGGCGCGCAGTCGACGGCCACGGTGCGGTGGTCGGCGTGGTGGGCTCGGCGGGCATCGGCAAGAGCCGTCTGGTGCGCGAGGTCGCCGCGATGGCGGCCGCCCGGGGTGTCGAGGTGTTCACCGCCTTCTGCGAATCGCACACCAGCCCGATTCCGTTCCACGCCGTGGCGCGATTGTTGCGCGCGGAAACGGGCATGACGGCTCTCGACGCGGACGCCGACCGCGCGCGCCTACGCGGCCGCTATGCCGACGCCGATTCCGAAGACCTTGTGCTACTTGAAGATCTGCCGGGCTGCACCGGCGGCTGGCCGCCGCGGTCGAAAAGCGCGAGCCCGGATCGACCGACGAGAACGCGGCGTTGATTGCCGAGCATCTGCAGGCCGCCGGGGACCTGCGCGAAGCCTACGTCTGGCACCTGCGCGCCGGTGAGTGGGCGAGCGTTCGCGACAAGGCCGCGGCGTGTCGGAGCTGGGAGCGGGCGCGCCAGGTTGCCGACGCTTTGCCCGACGATGTCCCGGACCGGGTCACGATGCGAATAGTTCCACGAACTCTGCTGTGCAGCAACGGATTCCGGTCCCGTCTTGAGGTCTCCGGAGCCCGCTTCGAGGAGCTGCGGGAGCTGTGCTCGGCCGTCGGCGACAAGGCGTCGCTGGCCATCGGCATGGCCGGCCTGATCATGGAGCACTTCGTCTTACGGCCGGATCCGCACGGCATCGCGGCTGGCCTCCGAACACATCGCGCTCATCGAAGCGATCGCCGATCCGACACTCACGATCGGGCTGTCGTTGGGGGCGATCGCCACCAAGATCCAAAGTGGCGAGATGGGCTTGGTGCTGCACTGGTCGCAGAACGTCATCGAATTGGCCCAGGGGGACCCGGCTCGGGGAAACGCGATCGTCGGTTCCCCGCTGGCGGTGGCGCTGGCGACACGCGGCACCGCCCGATGGGCGCTGGGCCGTGCCGGCTGGCGAACCGACCTCGAGGAGGCCGTCGCCACGGCCCGCGGAACCGAACCGTGGTCGCACGCCATGGTCATCACGTACAGGTACCTGGGTGCCATACCCAACGGCATCCTGCTGGCCGACGACGCTGCGCTGCGCGAAATCGACGAGGCGCTGCGGATCGCCGAGCGGTCCAGTGACGATCGGGCGCTGGGCCTGGCGAGGTTGACCCACGGTATCGCGCTGGTGCATCGGGACTCCCCAGCAGATCGCGAGCTGGGACTCGAGGTGCTCGGGCAAGTCCGCGAGATGTGCCTGCGCGACCGGTACTACCCGTCGGACCTTCCCGTCGCCGATGTGTGGGCCGCGCGGGAAAGAGCCCGGCGCGGCGACCGCGACGGCGCCCTACCACGACTGCGTGCAGCCGTCGACGAGCTGTTTCAGGCCGGACAGCTAGGGCATTTCGGTACTGCTACCGGCGCTTTGGTGGAGACACTGTTGGCCGGCGCCCCAGCAGGCGACGCAGCCGCCGTATCAGAAGCCGCCGAAGTCATCGACAGGTTGGCCGCCGCGCCGGGCGACAGCGGTTTGCTGTCGCGTGAAATCAATCTGCTGCGGTTGCGTGCGCTGCTGGCGCGGGCGCGGGGTGATCGGGTTCGCTTCCGCGACCTGCGGTATCGCTACCGCGACCTGGCGACATTACTGGGCTTCGAGGGGCATATCGCGTGGGCCGAGGCCCTGACACCAAGTCAGAGATCTCGTGGCCGCAGGTTGTCGGGGGTGGCGCGATCGCCGCATGGACGATGAGGACGATGAGAAAGGTGACGACGAGGTAGCCGTGTTGGCCGATGGCCCGAAGGCGGGCAGCGAGCGGGCGTTGGAATTGTTCGATGACCTCGACGAGTGTCCATTTTTTGTTCGCCGGGCTGCCGCTTGGTGTGGTACGAGCGACCCGATCGTGGAAACGACCTCTGACTCGCTGCTGGTGATGATCTGACCGTCGGCGGTCGTCGGCCCGAAGCGGTACTCGCGGGCCTCGGCGCATGTCAAACGCTGACTACGGTCAGGAGGTGATCGATGCCTTGGAAGTCGTCGATGTTGCGCGTATAGAGGGGCAGCTTGGCCGCGAGGGCGGTGGCTGCGATCAGCAGATCGACGGCCCGTGGGCCCCGAGCCTTGCGGCCGGTCGCGACGATGGCGGCATAGATGCGTCCGTAGGCCCTCGCGGCCTCGCCGTCGAACGGGAGCGGGTCGAGGGTGGCCTCGGCGCGTTGGAGGCGGTCTTGACGTCGCGCCCGCTCTGCCGCATCGTCCGTCGCGTGCGGGCCGGCTGCGAGCTCTGCCATGGTGAGGGCGCTCACGGCGAGTTCGCATGGCAGCTGCCCGGCGTCGATGTGATCCAGGTCGATCACCACCGACGTGTCGAGGAGGCCTTGGGCGGCACGAGCAGCCTCAGCCACGAGGCGCGATCTCCTGGGAAACCATCCCGTCCAGGTCCGCCCGGAGGCGTTCGAACTCCATGCGCGGAGCGCCCTTGAACGCCGCTACCGCCGCCCCGGCGCTGACGAATCGATGGCGACGCAGTGGCGAAAGCTCGCCGACGGGGACGCCATTGCGGGTCACGACGAAGGATTCGCCCTGGTCCAGCTTGCGCATGATCTCTCCGCTGTTGTTGCGGAGCTCGCGCTGGGTGATTTCGGTGGCCACCCAGCCGACTGTAGCACGCGTGCTACGTCATGCACGGTGAACTGGCGACATCACCGGGCTTCGAGGGACCTACCGGGTGGGCCGAGGCCCTGACATGACATTACCGCGATCGGTAGGCCCCAAATCCCAAGTGTCCCAAGCGCTTCGGTTAGCGCGGCACCGGGTGCCGGACGAATGCTCGGGCCTGAGTGAACGCCCGGATCCCCTCGATGCCGAGTTCGCGGCCAATGCCCGACTGGCCGCAGCCGCCGAACGGCAGCCGCGGGTCCTGGGCGGCCAGGCCGTGGCAGTTGACGCTGACCGTGCCCGCCACCAGCTGCGACGCCACCCGGTCCGCGAGCGCATCGTCGCCCGTCCACACCGACGCGGTCAACCCGAATTCGGTTGCGTTCGCCGCGGTTACGGCCTCGTCGAGGTCGTCGTAACCGAAGATCGGCAACACCGGGCCGAACTGCTCCTCGGTGGCCAGCGCCGAGTCGGGCGCCAGATCGGTGACGACGGTCGGCAGTACGAAGTATCCCGCCGCATCGGCATCGGCCTCCCGGATCCGCCCCGCGGTCCGCACCGACGCGCCGCGCGCCTCGGCGTCGCCGACCAGCGCGGTCACCCGGTTGCGCCCCGCCGCGGTGTGCAGCGGGCCCAGGGTCGTCTCCTCGGCGAGGCCGTCGCCGACCACCTCCCGCTCGCAGCGGGCCAGCACCGCCTCGGCCAGCTCACCCGCCCGTTGCGCCGGAGCGTAGAGCCGCTTGATCGCCATACAGACCTGACCGCCGGTGGTGTAGGTCGCCGTCACCAGCCGCTCCACCAGCTCGTCGCTGACCGCCAGGTCGGGGGCGATGATCGCCGCGTCGTTGCCGCCCAGCTCCAGCAACACCGGAGTCAGCCGCGCCGCCGCTGCGGCCATGACGGCGCGGCCGGTGCCCACGCCGCCGGTCAGTGAGATCAGGTCGATGCCGGGGTGGGTGACCAACGCCTGGGCAAGGTCGCTGCCCGGGCCCGCGAGCACGTTCACCACGCCCGGCGGCAGCGCCGCGGCCAGCGCCCCGGCGAGCTGCAGCGCGGCAAGTGGACACGTCGGCGGCACCTTGACGACGGCGGTGTTACCCGCCGTCAGGGCCGACGTCAGTTTCGTCATCGTCAGCGCCAGCGGCCAGTTGAACGGCAGCACCAGCGCGGCCACGCCGAACGGCTCCCGCTGCAGGCGCGGGTAGGCCGACCGCGGGTCGAGCTGCTCCGACGCCAGCGCCGCCTCGGCCATCGACCCGATCAGCGCCGCCAGGCCCGGGCCGGTGCTGATCTCAAAGTTGGCCTCGCTGAGGACTTTTCCGTGTTCACGGGTATAGAGCCGCGCGCCGTCTCGCGCGGCCAACTGCTCGGCGGCCGTTATCGCCGCGGACGCGAGCGCGGCGACCCGCTCGGCGACGCTGAGCGCTCGCCACGCCGGCGCTGCCCGCCGCGCCGCCGACACCGCGGCGTCGAGCTGGGCCCGGTCTGCGGCCGGCGCGTGGCCGACGATCTCGGCCGGCCGGGCCGGATTGTGTACTGGGTAAGTCCCCGCGGCGCCCGGCTGCGGTTCCCCGCCGATCGTCAACACCGGTCCCTCGCCGGCAATCTGGCTGTCCTGCGTGATCACCGTTGATCGCGTCTCGCTCATCTTGGGGCCCTTCTCCTCACCCGACTCCCGAGGCAACCTTGACCCGGTGCGGTTATCTCGCCATCGTAAGTCGCTATGACACGGATCACAGGTGCCGACCCATGAGGGCGGTGGTGCTGCGCGAGGCCGGGCGGCCGACGGCGGTGGAGGAGCTCGCCCTGCGGCGGATCGGCGACCACGAAGTGCTGGTGCGACTTCAGGCCAGCGGCGTGTGCCACACCGACCTGTCGGTGTGCGACGGCTCCATGCCGGCGCTGCTGCCCTGCACGCTGGGTCATGAGGGAGCCGGGATCGTCACCGAGGTGGGCGGCGCGGTCGCCACCGTCAGTCCCGGCGACCATGTGGTGCTGACGTGGAACGTGCCCTGCCGGCGCTGCCCGCACTGTCTGCGCGGCGAAACCCAACTCTGCCCACACGGCCTCAAGCACGCCTTCGGCGGCCCGTATGCCGAGAGTCCGACCGGCCCGGTGTGGCCGGAGATGGGCGCCGCGACGCTGGCCGAAGAGACCCTGCTGCCGGCCGCCGCCGTCGTGCGGGTCGACCGGTCACTGCCCCTGGACCACGCCGCGCTGCTCGGTTGTGGGGTCACCACCGGGGTGGGCGCGGTGCTGCGCACCGCGGCGGTCCGCCCCGGGGACAGTGTGCTGGTCATCGGGTGCGGCGGGGTGGGGCTGGCCGCGATCCAGGGAGCCCGGCTGGCCGGGCTCCCTGGAT
>NZ_UPHQ01000094.1 GCF_900566055.1 Mycobacterium innocens | reverse complement strand
GTGTCGGGGGTGTCGTCAGGGGCGGGCCGCGGTGGGGCAACCGCCCCTGACGACTCGGGGCCCGTAGTGGGCAAGACGCGATCTGGTGTGCTAGCGGCCCGTTCTGCGCAACGGATCGAACTCGCGTAAGGCTTGCGGTTGCTTGCCGGTGGTAACCTGCTCGGCCAACAGCCGACCGGTCACCGGTCCGTGCGCCAGTCCCCACATGCCGTGTCCACCGGCCACGAAGACGCCCGGGGACACCCCACGATGACGGGACGGCCGTCGGCAGCGATCGGTCGCGCGCCCATCCACACGTTGCTGCGTTCGGCCCATCGCACGCCATCCAGCAGCGGACCGGCCGAGGCCACCAGGGCCGCCACCCGTTGGGGCATGACCGGGGTGTGCGGGTGGCGAAATTCCATGGTGCCCGAAACACGCATCGCGCCCTGGTGCGGCGTAGCCGCGACCCGCACGCTCGGCAGGTAGATGGGCCAGGGCATCGGGCGCTCGACCGGCACGGTGAACGAGTAACCGCGACCGGCCCGCACCGGTACGCCCAGCCGGCGGCCGGCCAGTTGCGGCAATTGTGCGCCGGTGGCGATCACGGCGGCCTCGGTAATCAGCGGTGCGCCCCGGCCCAGCCGCACCGCAATACCGTTGGCTGCGTTGACAATTTCGGCTACTTCCAGCGTGCGCAGCGTCGCCCCGCGGTTCACCACCGCGCGACCCAGAGCCGCCACGAAGCGGGCCGGGTCGATGAAACGCTGTCCGTTGACGCTGAGCCCGACCCGGACCGTCCGGGACGCCAACGGCACTTGCTCCCGCAGCGCCGCACCCGTCAATACGGTGATATCCGTTGTCTGGCCGGCCTTTACGAGGCCCTGCAGGTCTTCCTGGAATTGTCGTGCCGCTGCGGTGGAGTCGAATACCGCGGTGATGGGTGCATCGGTCACCGGTGCGTCGACCCCGAGGCCCAGGTCGGCGGTCAACGGAATGTGTAGTGGGGCTTTCGAGTCGAGCAGGCAACGCAATCCATAGCGCAGCACTGCCGGCGAGGTGAGCGGCAGCGCCAGTCCCGGCGCAATCCACCCGGCGTCGCCGCCGGAAGCGCCGGCGCCGACGCCGTCGCGATCGACCACCGTGACATCGACGCCACGCTCCAGAAGGAACCACGCCGTCGACAATCCGACGATCCCGGCACCGACGACAACCACGGAACGAGGCCCACCGTCAATCCGCTCGACGCCGGCCATCACATACCTCCATGAACTGAACTCCTGCTTGGTATTTCCCATGCTGGCGGAACGGGCACCGCGGTGCTTGGCGTAGCCGGCCAATCACCCGAGGAGCCATTGTGGTTCTGCGACAACACCCCTCAACGAGGTGCGGCCCTCGGACCGATACCGCGACAGCTGATTGTGGACGGCCGCGATCGGCCGGCGCGTGCGCGGTCGGCAACCGTCCAGACGCCGGCCAGCAGCACGGCTGTCACGGCGGAAATCATCAGCCACGCCGACAATCCGGCCGCCACCGCATCGTCCAGCGCGGTCCTGGGTGGCAGGCCGACGTGGTAACCGTTCTCATCTACCCAGATATCGACGGAATCACCGGCTTTCACGCCCCGCGGCGCATCCACCGGACCCGCGTGCTCGACTCCCCCGACAACCCAGCGGGCCGGCACGCTGACCGTCTGCGGATCGGCAAGCTCTTGATGGGCCGCCTTGTCACCGGTGACCACCGCGGTGACCGACTGACGGGTTTGCGCCTGCTCCGCGTAGAAGCGGCTACGGGATTCGTGCTCTTTGGTGCCCACGGCGACGGCGATCGGCAGGCCCGCCAGCACCACCACCGCGACCCAAATCGCAAGCAGCACCTGGAATCCGCGGGCGGGAGGCATGCGGGATATCCACGCCACAAGCGGGTGCGGCCGGCGCAGGGTGTAGATGTCCATCGAGGCGTCGTCGCCTGATGCGCGGCCGGTGAGCCGGCGCCGGTCGGAACACGGGGTGGTCATCGGACATTCCTATCGACGGGATTGCCGGAGGTTGACAACTCCAGGGTGCGTCGACAGGCGCCGCACTGTTTGCCGAAGTCCGACAACCCGGCCGTCGCGCGTTGTCGGGTTGCTACAGCAGCCCGTCAGCGTCGGTGGCGGCGAGCTCGATCGTCATGCCCAACCGCTTCTTGGCGTCGTCCAGCGACAAAGTGGTGATCTCGGCCATCTTCCGCAGCCGGTAGCGCACGGTGTTCTCGTGCACCCCCAGACGCTCACCGGCCCGCGCCGGGTCCCCCTGCTCTTCCAGCCAGGCCCGCAGCGTGGGCACGTACTCGGTGGCGTTGGCTCGGTCGTGGCGGCGCAGCTCGGCCACCGGCCCACGGTCCGGCAACCGCCCGGACCTGGCCGCGGTGCGCAGCCGTTGCAGCAGGATGTCATCCCAGGACTGGTCGTATGCCGGTGGGGCGGCGCTGTCCGGGCACAGCTGGTGCAGCGCCAGACACTCGTCGGCCTCCTGGCGCGCCGCGACGAGGTCGGCCACCTCGGCCGGTCCGCTGATGCCGGCCCACACCCGCATCCCCTCGGGCAGGGCCGCCCGGACACCGCTGACCCAGCGCCGCGCCGTTGCCGGCTGATCGCCGGGCAGCACGGTGTAGACGGTGTTGCCCGCCAACGCGCTGCGGCCCGGCCGTGACCAACCGAACCCCGTGGTGACCCGCTCGAAAGCCAACAGCAGCGCGGCATCACGGTCGGCACCGACGAACGCCCGCAACGCAATCACCCGCAGCGGACGGCGCGGCAATCCCAGCCTGCTGGCGACGGTGGCGGCGTCAATGGTGCCCTCCAGCAGCTGAATCACCAGTTCGGATTCGACCTGGCGCTCCAAGTCGGCGCTGGCTCGAGACCGCAGCAGATGCAAGGCCACGGTATGCGCGCCGTCGGTCAACGCGGTGCGCTCGGCGCCGCTCAACGGAGCCGAACACGCCACCCATACCGACCCCAGGACTTCGCGTCCGGAACGGACGGCCACCACCATGCGCCCGGTCAGGCCATGTTCGCTGTCTGCGGCAACGTAGAGCGGATCCTCGGACGTGGCCAGGTGAGCCAAAACTCCGTGCTCGTCCAAGTGCACGCGCAGCTGCTCCGGCGTCTGGCGCCTCAAGATGGTGGCGAGCCGCGCCGGGTCGGCGCCCTGCTGCAGCCGCGAGTACGCCAGTACCCGCAACAGCCGATCTTCGATGGTCACCGCTCCACCGGTAGCCTCGGCCAGGCTGTCGGCCAGCGCGAACAGATCCGTGGGACCACGACCGGATTCCGTCTCGCGGCCCTCCAACACCAACCCGTAGACGACCGCGGCGACCTCGCTCCAGGACAGCGACTCGTCGAGCACCATGACCGCTCCCGCCTCGAGGTCACCGTCCAACGTCATGGGCCGTTCGCCGTCACGGGTCAACACCACTACGGCCCGGGCCGACGCCGCCCACTGAACCGCTTCCCCGACGGAGCTCGCGCCGATCGCCAGCAACACATCCCCTACTACCGGACGGGTCGCGGCTGCCTCGTGGATCACCACACTGCGCAATTCCGTCGACCTGGGCAACGACGACCACCGCAGCCGCACCCCGTAACCACCCAACACATTCACCAAGCGGTCCAATGTGATCACGAGCCGCCCCCAAATCCGGACTGTTCACCCAGCGTAATTCGGAATCGAGCGGATCCCGAAAAGGGCCTGCACATAGGATTTCGGCCATGGCGGCCGACCAACAGGAACAGACATACGACGTAGTGGTGCTCGGGGCGGGTCCGGTGGGCCAGAATGTCGCGGACCGCGCACGGGCGGCCGGCCTGGACGTCGCAGTGGTCGAACGTGAGCTCGTCGGGGGCGAATGTTCGTATTGGGCCTGCGTGCCCAGCAAGTCGCTGCTGCGTCCGGTCCTCGCGGTCTCTGACGTCCGCCGGGTCGACGGCGCGCGCGAGGCGGTCACCGGTTCGATCGACCCGGCCGGTGTCTTCGGCCGCCGCGACCGCTATGTGAACGATTGGGACGACACCAGCCGGGTCGACTGGGTGGCCGGTATCGGAGCGACGCTGGTCCGTGGACATGGGCGGCTGGACGGTCCCCGACGAGTTGTCGTCACCACACCCAGCGGCAGGGAGGTGGTGCTGGCCGTCCGGCACGCGGTTGTCATCTGCACCGGAAGCCGGTCCGCGATCCCCGACTTGCCCGGCCTAGCCGAAGCTCGACCCTGGACCAACCGCGAAGCCAACGACAGTAGCGATGTCCCGAACCGGCTCGCCGTCGTCGGGGCCGGCGGCGTGGGTGTCGAAATGGCAACGGCCTGGCAAGGATTGGGCTCAAAGGTGACCTTGCTGGCCAGAGGCTCGCGGCTACTGCCTCGGATGGAGCCTTTTGTGGGAGAGCTTGTCGGCCGCGGTCTAGCAGAGGCTGGTGTGGACGTGCGCACGGGTGTGACAGTCCGCGAACTCAGCCGGGCATACCCCTACTGCCCACTGGCGCTCGCCTTGACCGACGGCACCGAGCTCGAGGTCGACGAAATACTGTTTGCCACCGGCCGAAAGCCCCTCACCGACCATATCGGCTTGGAAACAGTCGGATTAACCCCCGGCAGCTGGCTCGATGTCGACGACACCTGCTGCGTGCGCGCCGTCGACGATGGGTGGCTCTACGCCGCCGGCGATGTCAATCACCGCGCGCTGCTGACCCATCAGGGCAAATACCAAGCGCGCATTGCCGGTGCGGCCATCGGCGCCCGTGCCGCGGGCACGCCGCTGGACACCGCGCCGTGGGGCGCGCATGCGACCACCGCCGACCATCACGCCGTGCCGCAGGCCCTCTTCACCGACCCCGAAGTCGCCGCGGTCGGGCTCACGGAGGAAAAGGCGGCGCAGGCCGGGCACCGGGTCAAGGCCATCGATGTCGAAATCGGGGACGTCGTCATGGGAGCCAAGCTCTATGCCGACGGGTACATTGGCCGGGCGCGAATGGTGGTCGACGTCGATCGCGGCCACCTGCTCGGCGTGACCATGGTCGGCCCGGGTGTCACTGAGCTTTTGCACTCGGCCACCATCGCCGTCGCCGGCCAGGTGCCCATCGACCGGTTGTGGCACGCCGTGCCGTGCTTCCCGACCATCAGCGAATTATGGCTGAGACTTCTTGAGGCCTACCGCGATTCGTTTTTCGTGGTCGTTTAGGAGCCCGGTGGGGTCAGCCGTCCAGCTCGTCGTCGCTGTCGATGATCCGCCGGTTGCCCAACGTGCTGTCGACCCAGCGCAGCATCGGAAGCTGTGGGAATTGCGGAAATTCCCAGCGACGCGCGGGCAGGTCGGTGACGTCGCCCAGAGATCGCACCACTGCCTGGGTCAGGCCCATGATGGCCGCCATCACCGGCAGCAGCGGCTGCAGCGGCTTGGCCGCCGAGCGGACCGTGCTGATCCGGCGGGCCAGGATCAGGCGCTCGATGCTGTGATACAGCCAAGCGCCGACGCCCAGCGCATAGATCGACAGCGCCGAGGCGACAATGGCCCAACCGTAGGCAGCGCAGATCACAGCGCCCAGCACCACCGCCGCGGCCATCCAGGCGGCGATCACGACACGCAATTCGAGTCTGCTCATGAACACCATCCTTGGTTTTCCGGCAGGCGTTCCGCATCTCCAGACACCGCCTGGCGGACCGCGTGAGCGGCCGCGCGGATCTGCGGCGTCACCAGCATGAGTTGCCCCAGCACTCCGTTGACGAAGCCGGGCGACTCGTCGGTGGACAGTTCCTTGGCCAGCTCGACGGCCTCGTCGACGGCTACCGGTTCGGGGACGTCGTCGGCATGCAGCAATTCCCACACCGAGACCCGCAGAATGGCGCGATCCACCGCGGGCAGCCGATCCAGCGTCCAGCCCTGCAGATGCGCGGCGATCAGGTCGTCGATGTGGGCGGCATCCTCACTGACGCCGCGCGCCACCGCGGCCGTGTAGGGATGCAACGGCGCGACTTCCGGCTTGGCTGCCGCTAGTGCGGTGCGGGACTCGACCACCTCGAGCGGGCTCATGCCCCGCGCCTCGGCCTCGAACAACAGGTCCACCGCGCGCTTGCGGGCCTGATGGCGTCCTTTAACCGGCTTGCCCGGTTTTCCCTCGGGCATGTTCAGGCGTTGACCCTGCCCAGGTAGCTGCCGTCGCGCGAATCGACCTTCAGCTTGTCCCCGGTGTTGATGAACAGCGGCACCTGGATCTGGGCGCCGGTCTCCAGCGTGGCCGGCTTGGTGCCCGCGCTGGACCGGTCACCCTGCAGGCCCGGCTCGGTGTGGGTGACTTCGAGTTCGACGGTTACCGGCAGCTCGATGTACAGCGGCGCCCCGTTGTGGAAGGCCACCTGCACCGGCATGCCCTCCAGCAGAAACCGCGCGGCGTCGCCGACCAGGGACTCCGGCAGCGGGTGCTGCTCGTAGTCCTGGCTGTCCATGAACACGAAGTCCGAGCCGTCGCGGTACAGGTAGGTGGTGTCGCGGCGGTCCACGGTGGCGGTTTCCACCTTCACCCCAGCGTTGTAGGTCTTGTCGACGACCTTGCCCGACAGCACGTTCTTCAGCTTGGTGCGCACGAACGCCGGCCCCTTGCCCGGCTTGACGTGCTGAAACTCGACGATCTGCCACAGCTGCCCATCGATCGCCAGGACAAGTCCGTTCTTGAAGTCAGCGGTGGTCGCCACGGTCTCCCAAATCTCCTACAAAATGGCCAGTTCCTTGGGGAACCGGGTCAACAACTCCGGGGTCTGTCCGGCGCTTCCTGAGGCGCCTGGCGTCGTAGAGGGCACTACCAATGTGTCCTCGATGCGGACACCGCCGCGGCCGGGTAGATAGACGCCGGGCTCCACGGTCACCACAGAGCCCGCAAGTAGTGTACCGGCGGATGTCGCCCCGATGCCCGGCGCTTCGTGTATCTGCAGGCCAACGCCGTGTCCCAGACCGTGGCCGAAATTGTCGCCGTAGCCCGCGTCGGTGATCAACTGGCGCGCGGCGGCGTCGACCTCACGCAGCTCGGCACCCGGGCGCAACGCCTCGCGACCGGCCCGCTGCGCCTGGGAAACCAGCTGATAGAGCTCCAGCTGCCAGTCAGCCGCCTTGCCCAGCATGAAGGTGCGGGTCATGTCGGAGTGATAGCCGGCGACCAGCGCGCCGAAGTCGATCTTGACGAAGTCACCCGTGGTCAGCACCGCGTCGGTGGGCCGGTGGTGCGGGATGGCCGAATTCGGTCCGGCCGCCACGATCGTCTCGAACGACACCGCGTCGGCGCCGTGATCGAACATCAGCCCTTCCAGATCGCGGGCCACCTCCCGCTCGGTGCGTCCCGGGCGCAGACCGCCGCGCCGCACCAGGTCGGTCAGCGCGGCGTCGGCCGCTTCGCAGGCCAGCCGCAGCAATGCGAGCTCACCGGCATCCTTGACCTCCCGCAGCGTCTCCACCGTCCCGGAAGCCCGGACCAGCTCGGTGCCGGTGTCCTGCAGACCAGCCGTCAGGGCATCCAAACCGTCCACCGTGACCACATGGCTCTCGAAACCCAGCCTGCCGACGCCGCATTCGGCCGCCCGGCAGCTCAGGTGACGGCCGAGCGCCCGCTCGATGACCACCTCGAGGTCGGGGGCCTGCTGGGCAGCCTGAGTACGGTACCTGCCGTCGGTGGCCAACACCGCTTCGCGTTCGTCGGCGAACACCAGCAACGCGCCGTTCGACCCGCTGAAACCGGATAGATATCGGACATTTATCAGGTCGGTGACCAGCATCGCATCCAGTCCGGCGGCACCGATTTTGGCTTTCAGGTTGTGTCGACGCTGGGAATGTGTCACGACCGTTGACGGTACAGCTACGCTGAACTCCCATGACTAACTGGATGCTGCGCGGACTGGTGTTCGCCGCCGCGATGGTGGTTCTACGCCTTTTTCAGGGGGCGCTTATCAACGCCTGGCAGACTCAGGCCGGATTGATCAGCCTGGTGCTTCTCGCGTTGTTCATCATCGCTGTCGTGGTGTGGGGACTCACCGACGGAAACGCCGACGCCAAAGCCAACCCGGACCCGGACCGCCGCGAAGATCTGGCCATGACCTGGTTGCTGGCCGGCCTGACAGCCGGGGTGCTCAGCGGTGCGGTGACCTGGCTCATCGCCATTTTCTACAACGGCGTCTACGCCGGCGGGCTGATCAACGAGCTGACGACGTTCGCGGCCTTTACCGCACTCCTGGTCTTCCTGTTCGCCATCATCGGGGTGGCCACCGCCCGGTGGCGGATCGACCGCAATGCTCCCCCGCCACCCGTGCACGACGGATCCAGAGGACGTGGCGATACCGACGTATTCTCCGCGGTCCGCGCCGACGAGACGCCGACCGGTGAGATCCAGGAGGCCCGACCGGAGGCGCAGGCCACCGCACCCACCGCCGTTGCCACCGTTGAACGCGAGGCACCCACCGAGACGATCGCCACCGCGGAGCACGAGTCTCCGACCGAGGTGATCCGCACCGGCGAGTCCGAGGCCCCCACCGAGACGATCCCCACCACCGACTCTGAGGCACGCACCGAGGCGATCCCTCTCGGCCACGACGAGACCAAGCCGGACCACAAGCCCAAGCAGGATTAGCCCTCAGCGGTGTTCGCCAGGTAGCGCAGGGCAAGCAGGTAGCCCTGGACACCGAGGCCGACGATCACTCCGGTGGCGACCGGGCTGAGATAGGAGTGACGCCGGAAGTCCTCGCGGGCATGGACGTTGGAGATATGCACCTCGATCAGGGGTGCGCTCAGCTCCGCGCAGGCGTCGCGCAACGCCACCGAGGTGTGCGTCAGGCCGCCGGCGTTGAGAATCACCGGTTCTGCGGCATCGGCGGCCCGATGAATCCACTCCAGCAGTTCCGCTTCGCTATCGCTTTGCCGCACAACGGCTTCGAATCCGAGTTCGGCGGCTTCCCGCTCGATCAGAGCAGCCAGTTCAGCGTGGGTGGTGCTGCCGTAGACGGCGGGCTCGCGTTGGCCCAGTCGGCCCAGGTTGGGGCCGTTGATCACGTTCACCGTCACACTCATGCGGCACAGACTCCTGCGTACGCGGTCACCAGCAGTCCCGGGTCCGGCCCCACCAACCGCCCCGGCCTGGCCAGTCCGTCCAGGACCACGAATCGAAGCACCCCGGCCCGCGTCTTCTTGTCGCCCGACATGATCTCCAGTAGCTGGGGCAGCGCGTCGGGGTCGTAGCTGACCGGCAGGCCCAGCGACGACAGGATCGTGCGATGGCGCTGCGCGGTGGTCTCATCCAGCCGTCCGGCAAGCCTGGCGAGCTCGGCCGCGAACACCAGCCCGACCGACACCGCGGCGCCATGCCGCCACCGGTACCGCTCGCGCCGCTCGATCGCGTGGCCCAAAGTGTGGCCGTAGTTGAGGATTTCGCGCAGCTCGGATTCCTTCTCGTCGGCGGCGACGACCTCGGCCTTGACGACGACCGCCCGGCGGATCAGCTCCGGCAGCACATCGCCGGCCGGGTCCAGGGCAGCCTCTGGGTCGGCTTCGATGAGGTCCAGGATCACCGGGTCGGCAATGAACCCGGCCTTGACGACTTCGGCCATCCCGCAGGCGATTTCGTTGTGCGGCAAGGTCTGCAGCGTCGCCAGGTCGGCTAGCACGGCAAGCGGCTGGTGAAACGCCCCGACCAGGTTTTTGCCCGCATCGGTGTTGATGCCCGTCTTGCCGCCGATGGCCGCGTCCACCATGCCCAGCAGCGTGGTGGGCACGTGCACGATCGACACGCCGCGCAACCAGGTGGCCGCCGCGAAGCCGGCGACGTCGGTGGCGGCTCCCCCGCCGAGGCTGACCAGAGCGTCTTTGCGGCCGAGTCCGATGCGGCCCAACACTTTCCAGATAAATCCGACGACCGGCAGGTCTTTGCCGGCCTCGGCGTCGGGTATTTCGATGCGGTGTGCGTCGATGCCCTTGTCGGCCAGGCGGTTGCGGATGGCCTCGGCGGTGTCGGCCAGCACGGGTTGATGCAGGACGGCGACCTTGTGCCGGCCGGCCAGCAACTCGTCCAGTTGCGTCAGCACGCCGGTGCCGATCACCACCGGGTAGGGCGGGTCGACGCCAACGTGCACCGTCGCGGGCATGCCGGTTTCGGTCATGTTGCCGCCTGAGTAGGTGTCTGACTGGGCGCCGGTAGCCGGGAGACGATGTAGCGCACCACCGCCCCGGGGTTGCGGCGGTTGGTGTCGACCCGGATGGTGGCGATGCGGCGGTACAGCGGAACCCGTTTCGCCATCAGGGCGCGGTACCGCTCGTCTCGGTCGGGCCCGGCCAGCAGCGGCCGCACGGTGTTGCCGCCCGTGCGCCGCACCCCTTCGGCGGCGCTGATCTCCAGGTAGACGACGGTGTGGCCGGCCAGGGCCGCGCACACTCCGGGGCTGGTGACCGCGCCGCCGCCCAGCGACAGCACCCCGTCGTGGTCGGCCAATGCCGCGCGCACCACGTCTTCCTCGATGCGCCGGAACTCCTGCTCCCCGTCGGTGGCGAAGATGTCGGCGATGCTGCGCCCGGTCTGTTGCTCGATGGCTGCGTCGGTGTCGAGCAGACCGACCCCGAGGGCTTTGGCCAACCGCCGGCCGACGGTCGACTTGCCGGATCCCGGCAGTCCCACGAGTACCGCTATTGGTGCCATCTGATTGCCTACCCGGCTATCCCGAGACCCGAGCGGCCGGTGACTGGCGGTCGGCGACCGCGCGCTGGTAGGCCTCGATGTTGCGGCGGGTTTCGGCCAGCGAATCGCCGCCGAATTTCTCCAGGGCCGCGCGCGCCAGCACCAGCGCCACCATGGCCTCGGCCACCACTCCGGCGGCCGGTACCGCGCACACGTCGGAGCGCTGGTGGATGGCGACGGCCTCGTCGCCGGTGGCCAGGTCGACGGTGGCCAGCGCGCGCGGCACGGTGGAGATGGGCTTCATCGCGGCGCGCACCCGTAGCGGCTGGCCGTTGGTCATCCCGCCTTCGAGCCCACCGGCCCGGTTGGTGGACCGGACGACACCGTCGGACCCGGGGTACATCTCGTCGTGGGCGCGGCTGCCGCGACGGCGCGCGGTGTCGAACCCGTCACCGATCTCCACACCCTTGATCGCCTGTATGCCCATCACGGCCGCGGCGAGTTGGCTGTCCAGCCGGTTGTCGCCGCTGGTGAACGACCCCACCCCCACCGGCAGGCCCAGCGCCACCACCTCCACCACGCCGCCCAGGGTGTCGCCGTCTTTCTTGGCCGCTTCGATCTCGGCGATCATGGCTTGCTCAGCAGCCTTGCCGAACGCGCGGACCGGGCTGGCATCGATGGTGGCCAGGTGTTCGGCCCCGGGCGGCGGGCCGTCGTAAGGCGCCGACGGGCCGATAGAAATCACATGGGACAACACGTCGACGCCCAGCGCCTGTTTGAGGAACTGCCGCGCGACGGTTCCGGCGGCCACCCGCGCGGCGGTCTCGCGGGCACTGGCCCGCTCGAGCACCGGCCGGGCGTCGTCGAAGCCGAACTTGAGCATGCCGGCGTAGTCGGCGTGGCCCGGACGCGGCCGGGTGAGCGGCGCGTTGCGGGCCACATCCTGCAGTTGTGTGGGGTCGACGGGATCGGGGGCCATCACGGTTTCCCACTTCGGCCATTCGGTGTTGCCGATCTCGATGGCAATGGGCCCGCCCAGCGTACTGCCGTGGCGCACGCCGGACAGCACGGTCACCGAGTCCCGCTCGAATGTCATCCGCGCGCCGCGGCCGTAGCCCAACCGGCGGCGGGCCAGCTGATCGGCGATCTCGGTAGAGGTGACGTCCACTCCGGCGACCATGCCTTCGACCACGGCCACCAACGCCCGGCCATGGGACTCGCCCGCGGTGATCCAGCGCAACACCCGAACATCTTCCCATGGCGGTCAGTTAGGGAGGGTGTGGCCCGTAAGTGCATGCGGTGAGCGTGCAGCGCAACTGCGTATTCCGAGGTGCAGTAGCATGCCCTCAATGACCGGGCTTGCGTGAACCTGGCTCATGGCGCGGTCACCCTGCGAATCGCGCCTATCAACCGTATGGTCGGCCATCACCACAAGAGTCTCGAAACATATATTTTTGCGATGGAATGGCCATTCGATCAATCTGGGTCAGACGTACAAGCATCGACGTCGATAATGTTCTGCGGGCCGTGCGCAAGCCTGGGAGACGGCTCCGATCTGCGAGACGCCCGGGTCGGTCACGGTGCCGCAATGGAGCCCAGGCATATTCGCCTGGGAGACCCTCACCGACCTGCACGACGATGTGCCCCAGGTGTTCGCCGCAATGGAGCCCAGGCATATTCGCCTGGGAGACCGGGCGATGAGTTCGTCGCGGATCGCAGCGTAGATGGTGCCGCAATGGAGCCCAGGCATATTCGCCTGGGAGACGCCGAATCAGCCGCCTTGTCATACATCCGCTGAAACTGCCGCAATGGAGCCCAGGCATATTCGCCTGGGAGACCGTCAGGATATGCGCAGTTCGCCGCCTACGGTAAAGGGCCGCAATGGAGCCCAGGCATATTCCACGGCCTCGGCAAAGTCGTGAAGTAAGCGTTTGACCTGCGATGTTGTGGATGTGACACGCGGGAGTGGTGTGGTTACAGGGCGGTCACGGCAGAGCGCTGGATGATCACAGTTTCCACACCAGTCACATCCCAGGAAGCCCTGCCGTGCCCGCTGTGCCATCATCGCCCACATTGTCCGTTGTCGATGACTCCGACCCACTGCTGGGCGAGTTGGCTGACGTCCCCGCCGCGCGCGACGGTTTGCTGGAGCTGATCGCCAAGGTGCCCGACCCGCGCAAACCACGCGGAAAACGCCACGGATTGGCCGGCGTGCTGGCGATCGCGCTGGCGGCCACACTCGCGGGTGCACGCTCGTTTGTCGCGATCGCCGAATGGGCCGCCGACGCTGCGCCGGATGTACTGGCGCTCCTCGGCGTCACCGACACGGTGCCGTGTGAGTCCACGATCCGCCGCTGCCTGCAACGCCTGGCTCCCGACGAACTGGACAAGCTGATCGGGGCGTGGATGTGGCTGCGCACCAACACGATCGACGGACGCCGCGTGATCGCCTTCGACGGCAAGACGTTACGCGGTGCCCGTGATGGGGCCGGCAATCTGGTGCACCTGCTGGCCGGGCTGTGCCAGACCACCGGCACCGTGCTGACCCAAATTGCGGTCGGCGCCAAAACCAACGAGATACCCATGCTGCGCACGCTTCTGGGCAGCATCGACATCACCGGAGCCGTCATCACCGCCGATGCGCTGCATTGCCAGCGCGACACCGCCGAGGCGATCGCCGGCTCCGGCGGCCACTACATCTTCACCGTCAAAGCCAATCAGCCCAAACTGCGAAAACAACTCAAAGAGCTTCCGTGGAAACAGATCCCGACACTTGACACCAGTATCGAGCATGGCCACGGCCGAACCGCCAAACGCGTCCTGAAAGCCACCGCGATCGCCTCCGGGATACTGTTCCCGCATGCCGCCCAAGTGCTGCGACTGACCCGTACCGTCACCGATCACAAGACGAACAAAACGCACACCGAAATCGTCTACGCAGTCACCTCCTTGACGATCACCGACGCCACCGCCGCACAGGTTGAACCATCCCGGGTTTCATGCACACCTCGTTACGTGTGACCGGTGTGCTGCCCGATCTGTTGTTGAGCGTAGTACTCGGCCTCGACTTCGGCTGGTGGGCGTCGTTCGAGGCGGTGCATCAGCCTG
>NZ_UPHQ01000307.1 GCF_900566055.1 Mycobacterium innocens | reverse complement strand
ATCGCCGCCCTCGAAGCCACCCAACTGCACCGTCACGAGTTCCACGGCGACTGGAACTACACGCTCACGGCCCACCCCACCGCGACACGCCCGAAAACACCCACCTAATTACTGCGCGATCCCTAAGCCAAAGCTAGGCCGGCGATGACAGCGTCGGCCGGGAAGGTACGACCCATGCTCAACGTAGTCCCTGATTCGGCTGCCCGCGAGGATTCCGGTGTCGAGGTCGCGCTGGCGGGCCCGGTGTCGTCGGTGATCGATGAGATCGTGCGCGAGGGTGCACAGCGGATGCTGGCCGCGGCGTTGCGGGCCGAGGTGGCCGCCTATTGCGCCCAGTTCGCCGATGAGCGCGACGAGAACGGGTGCCGGTTGGTGGTGCGCAACGGTTATCACGAGCCGCGCGAGGTGATCACCGCAGCTGGTGCCGTGCAGGTGCATGCGCCGCGGGTGAACGACAAGCGGGTTGACCCGGAAACTGGTGACCGGGCGCGGTTTTCGTCGGCGATCCTGCCGCCGTGGGCGCGCAAGACCCCGCGGGTCCAGGAGGTGCTGCCGCTGCTGTATCTGCACGGGCTGTCCAGCCAGGACTTCGGGCCGGCGCTGGGGCAGTTCCTCGGCTCGACCAAGGGGCTGTCGGCGGCGACGATCACCAAGCTGACCGAGACCTGGCAGGCTGAGCAGAAGGCGTTCGCGGCCCGCGACCTGTCGAACGTGGATTACGTGTACGTATGGGCCGACGGCATTCACGTCAACGTGCGCCTGGAGGAGGCCAAGCTGTGCCTGCTGGTGCTGATCGGGGTGCGCGCGGACGGGCGCAAGGAGTTGATCGCGCTCACCGACGGCTACCGGGAGGCGGCCGAGTCGTGGGCGGATCTGCTGCGTGACTGCAAACGCCGCGGCATGCGCGCACCGGTGCTGGCGATCGGGGACGGCGCGCTGGGGTTCTGGGGTGCGCTGCGCGAGGTGTTCCCCGAGACCAAGGAGCAGCGCTGCTGGTTCCATAAAATATCGAATGTTCTTGCTGCACTGCCGAAGTCGGCGCATCCCGGGGCGAAGAAAGCCTTAGCGGAGATCTGGAACGCCGAGGACAAACGCCATGCGCAGGACGCGGTCAAAGCGTTTGAGGCGGCCTACGGCGCGAAGTACCCCAAGGCGGTCGCCAAGATCACCGACGACCTCGATCAGCTACTGGCGTTCTACGACTTCCCCGCCGAGCATTGGATCCACCTGCGCACTACAAACCCCATCGAAAGCACCTTCTCGACCGTGCGCAACCGCAGCAAAATCACCAAAGGGCCGGGTTCGCGCGCCCAGGGAATTGCCATGGCCTACAAGCTGATCGAGGCCGCGCAGTCACGCTGGCGCGCGGTGAACGCACCCCACTTGGTCGCCCTCGTCCGTGCTGGCGCCAAGTTCGAGAACGGCAAACTCGTCGAACGCCCCGACGAACCGGTCACCGACGAAACCCGGAAGGAGGCCGCCTGAAAAATCTTGATCCACAGGTATTGACAATGTGCGACACGAAGTCGCGCGCAGCGAGTGAGCTCGCAGATTGGAGGCCGATTATGCCGGGTGCGTAGCTCCCGATCAGTGTTCGAGATCGGTTCCCGCCTCGACGTGCATCGGCAGGTCCCGCCTGCCGGGGTGCGAAGCTCGAGGAAGAAGCCCAAGGGCCCCCGCTCCGTCCGGGGGAGCAACCGGGCGAGGGAAAGACCGGACGGGCGAACGCAAGTGAACTCCTGATGATGCCTCGTGAGACCTAGCCCGGGCTATGACGGGATGAACAACCGGGTGACAGGGCCTGGCCGCTGGTGGAGGCGGCAAGCGGCGACTCGACAATTGTCGCGAGTCGCGGGAACACCGCTGGCCCCGGGGTGAAGGGAGCGCCCATCCCGGTCGCGTCTCGTGCGTGCGCAACGTGGAAACCCCGTCGGGGTCCGAGACTTTCGTAGTTTCGGTAGGCCGATCGTGAGAGGGGCGGAACTCCTCGGCGGGACAGGATGCCCAAGAAGCGGATGCCGGTGGCCGAAAGGCGACGGGACTCGCGGCGAATTGCTGTCACTCCAAGGCGGTCGTCGTGGGGAACCGGCCGGATGCCGGTCCGTGCGGCCGGACCCGAAAGGGTGCTGACGTGGGCAGGTGAGCCTTTGAACACCGAGGCCGACGGCCTGATGAACCGAAGGGGCAAGTTGGACACCGTTGTGGTGAACGGACCCGAGGACGTCGCTGTGGAATGGGATTTCGTCGACTGGCGTGTCCATGAGCAGAACGTAATCCGGTTGCGGCGCAGGATCTTCAAGGCGACGCGGGAGCAGGACTGGGCCACGGTCCGGTCGCTGCAGAAACTGATGCTGGGATCGTGGTCGAACACGCTTGTCAGCGTGCGTCAGGTCACCCAGCGCAATACCGGGCGTCGGACGGCCGGGATCGACGGCGAGGTCGCCTTGTCGTCGCCGGAGCGGGCGGAGATGGCGGTGCGTGTGCACCGCAGCCGCTCGGACTGGGACCCGATGCCGGTCCGGCGCGTGTACATCCCGAAGGCCAGTGACAAGACGAAGCTGCGCCCGCTCGGTATCCCGGTGCTGATGGATCGGTGCCACCAGGCACGGGTTCGCAACGCGCTGGAACCGGAGTGGGAGGCCAGATTCGAGGCCCGCTCGTACGGGTTCCGACCTGGCCGCAGCTGCGCCGACGCGATCGGCTCGTTGTACGCCACCCTGCACGGGCCTCGTGCCCACCGGGTGTGGATTCTGGACGCCGATCTGTCGGCCGCGTTCGACAGGATCGACCATTCCCGGCTCCTCGATGCGCTCGATGGGTTCCCCGCTCGGGGTCTCGTCGAACGCTGGCTGCGGGCCGGGGTGGTCGAGCAGGGCCGGTTCTCGCCGACCGAACAGGGTTCGCCCCAGGGCGGTGTGATCAGTCCGCTGTTGATGAACGTGGCGTTGCATGGCCTGGAGGAGGCCGCCGGTGTCCGTTACCACTCGACCGGCACACAAGCCGGGAAAGCGGTTGCGGGAACACCGATTCTGGTGCGGTACGCCGACGACTTGGCGGTCTGCTGCTGTTCGCGGCAACAGGCCGAGCAGGTCAAGGCGCGGATGGCGGCATGGCTGGCGCCGAGAGGGCTGGTCTTCAACGAGGACAAGACACGCATCGTGCACCTCGAAGAGGGTTTCAATTTTCTCGGGTTCAACCTGCGCCGATATCGGCGCACGGACCAGCCCGCCAAGCTGCTGATCACACCGAGCCAGGACGCGGTCAGGCGACTCCGGCACAGGCTAGCCGACGAGACGCGCCGCATGCGCGGCTCGAACGCGATGGCGCTCATCGCCAGGCTCAACCCGATCATCCGGGGCTGGGCCGCCTACTACCGAGGGGTGGTGTCCAGCAAGCTGTTCGGCGCGCTGGATCACTACGTGTGGTGGCTCACCTACCGGTGGGCGTGCCGCAGCCACCCGCGAAAACCGAAGAAGTGGATCGTGCGCCGCTACTTCGGCCGGTTCAACAAGTTCAGGAACGACCGGTGGGTGTTCGGCGCCCGCGATCACGTGCTCAACGAGCGCGGCGACATCGCGCACCTGACCAAGTTCTCCTGGACCAACATCGTCCGGCACCAGCTGGTCGCGGGCGGGGCGTCTCCGGACGACCCCGACCTGATCGACTACTGGGCTGCGCGGCGGCGAAAGGTGTTGCCCCCGTTGGACAGCTACAACCTGCGCCTGCTCGCCGAGCAGGACGGGCGCTGCCCGCTGTGCGGGGACCACATCCTTACACCCGATCAGCCACCGCAATCCCCGCACGCGTGGGAACGCTGGTGGCTGAGCATCATCAAACGGGCCATCGCCGCCGACTACCTCACCCATCACGGGCGAGGCAGCACGCTGGACGGGAACCGAACACGCCTGGTACACACCTCCTGTCACCGCAGCCTGCAGGCTCGCCGACGCAGGAGACCGGAATCCGCGACGCCCTCGGGGCTTGCTTGAGCCGAGTGCGGGGCAACTCGCTCGCTCGGTTCTGAGGGGGCCCCGGCGCAGCAATGCGCCGGGGCTACCCGACTGCTCGGGCAGGTTGTCCCAGATCAAGGTGATCTTGTCGCCACTGAAGTGGGCGTGTAGGTCGGTGAGGAACTCGATCAGTGAGTCGGTGTTGTAGGAGCCTTGCTTGATCTGGAACACCAGCGCGGCCTGGCTGGCGTCGGGCCGGTAGGCCAGCGCGCCGGACATCGACAGGCGAGTCCAGGAGAATCGGTGGCGCAGCAGCGGGGTGTGGCCCTTGGGTGCCCAGGTCCCTCTCACCGGGGGGAGCAGGGAAAACCCGCTTTCGTCTTGGAAGATGATCCAGGCGCCGCGGCGCCGGGCGCTTTTTTTATGCGCGGCCAATCCTGTTTGACCCAGGTGGCGATCGCCTCGTCGTCGCGTTCGACCGCGCGTCGCGCCGGACGCTGTCTGCTCCACCTCAGCCGGTCACGCAGCAGTGTCCAGGTCTGCGTTTGGCCGTAACGGACTCCGGTCAGCGTCTCGATCACATCGGCGACCCGCGCCAGGGTCCACATCTCGGTTGGAAAGCCATTGGCCCGTGGGC
>NZ_UPHQ01000352.1 GCF_900566055.1 Mycobacterium innocens | reverse complement strand
GGATCCCGCCGGCTCCGCCGGCCCCACCGGCGGCGCCGGCACCGCCCTGTCCGCCGGCGCCACCATTGCCGAGCAACCCCGCCGCGCCGCCACCGCCACCGGGTTGGCCGGCGTTGCCCGCCGCGCCGTTACCGCCATTGCCGAACAACAACCCGCCCGCCCCGCCGGACTGCCCCGGTAGCGTCCCGTCGGCGCCGTTGCCAATCAGCGGGCGCCCCAGCAGCGTTTGGGTGGGCGCGTTGACCACGTTGAGCACATCTTGCACCGCCGTCTGTAGGGGCGACACGCTGGCGGCCTCGGCGCTCGCGTACGAGCCCGCGCCGGCGCTCAAGGCCTGAACAAATTGGCTGTGAAAGGCCGCGGCTTGCGTGCTGACCGCCTGAAATTCCTCGGCATGCACACCGAACACCGCAGCGATAGCCGCCGACACGTCATCGGCGCCCGCCGCCACCAGGCGCGTCGTTTTGAGCACCGCCGCGGCATTCGCCGCGCTGATAGCCGAACCGATACTGCTCAAATCCGTCGTTGCCGCTGCGAGCATCTCTGGAGTCGCGATCACAAACAACATGGTGTTCTCCGACCACCCGCTGGCAAATCGGACTAGCACCGATCTGCATTGAAACGCTGGACCAATCGGCATCATATCGCGATCGGGGCGACATGCCCGGAGCTTGGTAGGCTGCCGGGCATGGAATTGGCCCTGCAGATCACCCTGGTGGTCACCAGCGTGCTGGTGGTGTTGCTGGTGCTGCTGCACCGTGCCAAGGGCGGCGGCCTGTCGACGTTGTTCGGCGGTGGCGTGCAATCGAGCCTGTCCGGTTCGACGGTGGTGGAGAAGAACCTGGACCGGTTGACGCTGTTCATCGCCGGCATCTGGCTGGTGAGCATCATCGGCATGGCCTTGATGATCAAATACCGCTGACGCTGGTCACGTGAGCTACCCCCAGGCGCCCGAAGGCTTCGGCTGGATCGCGCTGACCACGCAGTACTTTCCGCTGGCGTTCATGCTCGCGCTGTTCAAGCCGACGCTCGTCATCGATGGTTACCAGGTACCGGTTGGCGGTTGGGGTCGTGCGGTGGTGCCCGCGCGGCGGGGCCCGCACCACGTGCATGTGCACGTGCCGTATTGGCTGCCGTCGCGGATCGGCCCGGCGGGCGCCCTGTTGGATGTCTACCCCGGCGGACTCGTGCAACTCGAATACAAGGCACCGGTCTGGGGTACGGCGCGGGTTCGTTGGGCAGCCCGCCGCAAAGCTACAACGGCGTCGGCCTCACCCTGGCTGTGCTCGCCATCTGACCTAGATGAGTAATTCCCAACCTTGGTCAGTGGTCGTAGGCGATCAGTGACCTCTTGACTGGGCTGTTGATCTTCCAGTTGTGCCAGATCACAGCGGCAAGGGCGAGGAGGCGCTGGGCGACGCGGGCGTAGA
>NZ_UPHQ01000183.1 GCF_900566055.1 Mycobacterium innocens | reverse complement strand
ATGCGAAACCGCCCAGACCGCCGGTGTCGCCGGCAATGGCGGTAACGGCGGTGCGGGTGGCACCGGCGGTCTGGGCGGTTTCGCATCCAACACCGGCACCGGATTTGCTAAAGCCGGCAATGGTGGCAACGGCGGCGACAGCTCCGCTGCTTTCACCGACGGTGGAGGTGGCGGCAACGGCGGCGATGCCCATGCAGCTTTCGGCACTCCCACTCCCGGTACGGGGGGTTCCGGTGGGGCCCCCGGACCCGGCGGCAATACAGGCAAGGCCGGCTTCAACGGCAACGTCGTTTAACTTGACTGCGGGGACAGGCGGTCACTGACGTAGATTCCGGCCCCCAGGTCGGCGATTCGGGCCGGAAGCGGGATGCCGGTCGCACCACCTGCACCGACGATCACCGCGCCTCGCTGGACTCGGACTGCGCCTAGCCACCGGCCCAGGTTGGCAGGTTTCAGCCACATGGCCGCCGAAACTTATTCCGCACAAGCACCTGAGGCGGTAGTCCCGACAATCTGCTCAACGGGCAAACGCATCGACCAATTGAACTGGCCAAGCCGTATATCAGCTTCAGCAGCAGCAGCAGCAGCAGCGCTCTCTCCCTCTCTTCTCTTTTCTCTCTTCTCTCTCTCTCACCGCACCGCAAAGGTGCCGTGCTCACGGCAAGCCTTGGCCAGGTCCATCAACGTCTGCTGCAAACAATGCCCCGGAACGTCTTTCAGCCACGCCTGCTCGGCTTTGGCCTCGGCAAGCTCGTGGGCCTGGGGCCCATAGCTCATCCACGCGCCGCGACGGCGGTACTCGCGGCGTTGTTCCAGGCCGGTGTTCCACACCGCGCGGCACGCCGCGCCGACCTGCTCGGCATACCCGGCTTGCTCGTCGGTGAACTCGACCTGAAAACGCCGCCCTGTCAGCATGATTCAGCGGTCTTTCTGGGTTTCGACATACCGTTTGATGACCGACAACGGTGCACCCCCGACGGTGGCGACGAAGTACGAGTTGGTCCACAATGACGGCAACCGCGACCGCAGCCAGGGAAACTCCTCCCGCAACAAACGCGAGGAACGGCCCTTGATGGCCTTCACCAACTTATGGACGCCGTACTGGGGGTCCACCTCCACCAACAGATGCACGTGATCAGGCATGGTCTCCATCTCGATCAACCACGCCCCCTTCTCTTCGATCACCTCGACGATGATCTCCTTGAGCCGCCGCTCCATCCGCCCGCCGATCACCTTGCGTCGGTACTTCGGACACCACACCACGTGATACGCGCACTGGAACGCGATATTCGCGTTCGTCCGCAACGTAACACCCACACCCGACAACCTTAGATCAACAGCACCTATCTAATGCGCCGACAGTCCACAACACACCGGGCAGTGGCCGCTCATCCACGAACTTGACACGCTCACCCCCAGGGTTAAAACCCGGGGTCCGCCGCGCTACCTGATCTCCGATCGCTGCTGGTGCAGGTCGGGCTGCTACACGAGGACCTGCTGCCGGTCACCGGCCTGGCCCAAGCGCACAAGGTCCTGGACAAGGACCTGCCGGCCAACACGCTGCTACGCCCCGCTTGACCGGGGGCGGGAAGGAATTGACCCGCCGTTAGGTGGACCACTGGGCACCTGCGGGTGTGTATTCCCCCGGCTAGTGGGCATACCAGAACCATGGGCCTTGCAACCAGACTGGTGTCGACCCCTGCCTGGAGAGTCTTCGCCAAGTACTACTACCCCTTCATCACCCGCCACGGCGCCGACGACGTGGCGTTGTTGAATCTTGGCTATGAGGAAGACCCGCCGATGGCCATCCCGCTGTCGAAGTCGGACGAGCCGGACCGGTATTGCATTCAGCTCTACGACCGCACGGCAACCCAGGCCGATATCGCCGGAAGGCAGGTGCTGGAGGTGAGCTGCGGCCACGGCGGCGGAGCCTCCTACCTGATGCGCACCCTGCACCCGGCCTCCTACACCGGCCTGGACCTCAACCCGGCCGGCATCGAGGTCTGCCGCAGAACCCACCGGCTGCCAGGGCTGGACTTCGTCCAGGCGGACGCCCAGAACCTGCCATTCCCCGACAATTCTTTCGATGTCGTCGTCAATATCGAAGCCTCGCACTGCTATCCGTCGGTGCCCCGATTTCTCGCCGAAGTCGCGCGGGTGCTGCGCCCGGGCGGGCAGCTGCTCTACGCCGACGTCCGGCACAGCGGCCACGTCGCCGAGTGGGAGGCCGAGTTAGCCGGCGCGCCGCTGCGGATGCGTTCCAAAGAGATCATCAACGAGCAGCTGGTGCGCGGGCTGGAAAAGAGCCTGCCGCGCTCGCAGAACATGTTCACTCGGCGTACCCCGGCTCTGTTCCGTGGCCTGGTCCGTGACGCCGTAGCCGCGTCGAACGCCAAGATCTGCCGCGGGCTGCAGAACGGCGAGAGCTCGTATCGGATGTATTGCTTCGAAAACGAGTGAGTCGTCCCATCTTTCGATATCCGTGCCGGCGACACGCGCCGGCGAGTCAACAGTGTGGAGATGTGTCATGACAGCGGCGACATCGACGACAGCGGCGGCAGCGAAGACCGCGACCCAACGAGACGTCTATTGGCTGACCCGTAACCCGGTCGGTTGTGCGCGGCAGGCGCTGCGAGCGCGGCGAGGCTCTCAGGGCCCTCAAGCCGCGCCGCGCCCGCCCGGCCCGCGCGGGCGGCCCTTCGTCGGGGTCCTTCCGGAACTGAAGTCCGACCCGTTCGGATACGTACAGCAGCTGGGAAAGACCTATGGCGACGTCTACCGACTGCCGTTGCCGCTGTACGACGTGGTGGTCCTGAATCATCCCGACCACGTGCGCCACGTCATGAGCCACCGCGACGGCGAGTACAGCCTGATCGGCCCCGCCGCCGGTGCGGCGAGGAAGGTGCTGGGCGCTTCCATGCAGATGATGGAGGGCCGCGAGTTTCGTCGCCGGCGCAAGCCGCTGGCACCGATGATGGGCCGCCAACAGCTGAGCCGGGTCGCCGCCACCGTCGCCGACGAATTCGCCAACCGCCTGACCAGGTGGGAGCGGTTCGCGCAGACCGGCGAATCGATCGATCTGCAGCACGAGATCAACGGCGTGGTGATTCCGGCGTTCATGCGGGCGATGTTCACGATGGGGCTCTCCGATGCCGAGTTGCATCGGCTCGACGTCGACGTCCGCACGCTGATGCAGAGCGCGTCGTCGCCGCTGCTGCTCGGTGCTGCGCCGCGAGTGCTGCCGGGCGACGGTAACCCCGTGCAGGCGTGGTTGCGGATGCGGCGCTGGGTGAAGCGGCGGGTCGAGGAACGGCTGGCCGACTCCCGCTCCTACGACGACCTGCTGCAGATACTTCTGGACGCGCGCTACGAGGACGGCACGCCCATCAGCCGGCGCGACGTGATCACCGAAGCGATCATGCTGATCGGCGGCGGATATGAAACCGTGGTCGCCGCATTGGCGTGGACGCTGGCGCTGCTTCCGCAGAATCCGCAGGCGCAGCAGCGACTGTACGACGAGGTCGACCAACTCGGCGAAGCTTTGCCCAGCTACGCCGACCTGGACCGACTCGAGTGGGCCAAGGCGTGTTTCGACGAGGGACAGCGCCTGCAGGGCCTGCTATTGCAGCCGCGGTTCGCCATGATCGACGACGTCATCGGTGGCTACCGGATCCGCCGCGGCACCCTGATCGGCTTGCCGATCTACGCGCTGCAACGCGATCCGCGCTGGTGGGGACCCGACGCCGACCGTTATGAGCCGATCCGGTTCTACGACAAGGACATCGTCGCTGCCCGGCCCAACCTGGCCTTCATGCCCTTTGGCGCCGGGCCGCACCGCTGCTTCGGTGCGGCCATGGGTTACCTGGAGGCCCAATTCTTTCTCGCCCAGGTTCATCAGCGGTTCCGGATACGGATCCCCGCCGGCTGGGCTCCCGAACACGACCCTGCGCTGCCCTGGCCGGTCAAAGGTGGCGTGCCGGCGGTGGTCACCAAGGTGCCCGTCGCCGCGGAACGGATCTAGCGCCCGGGCGCCGCAACCGCCCCCACGGTTCGCGGGCGTCGGTTCCAGAGCGGCATTTCCCGCGGAGCAGGGCTGCAGGGCGCACGCGGCGCTAGACTTGACTACCGGCTGTCGTCGCCCCGAGAACACAGAAAGTAGGCATCAGAAACCACGTGACGCCCCGCGAAACCAAGGCTGCTGACGCATTATCGGCCTCATCCCAGGTTCGCAGCAGCATCGATGTTCCGCCTGATTTGGTCGTGGGCTTACTCGGATCGGCAGATGAGAACCTGCGCGCCCTGGAGCGCACCCTGACCGCCGGCCTGCACGTGCGCGGCAACTCGGTGACTCTTTCCGGCGAACCGGCCGATGTCGCGCTGGCCGAACGCGCGATTTCCGAGTTGGTCGCGATTGTGGCCGGTGGACAGTCGTTGACGCCGGAGGTGGTGCGCCACAGCGTTGCCATGTTGCTCGGCGCGGGCAACGAGTCACCGGCAGAGGTGCTCACCCTTGACATCTTGTCGCGCCGCGGCAAGACGATCCGGCCCAAGACGCTCAACCAGAAACGTTATGTCGACGCCATCGATGCCAACACCATCGTGTTCGGGATCGGACCGGCCGGCACCGGGAAGACCTACCTGGCGATGGCCAAGGCGGTGCATGCATTGCAGACCAAGCAGGTCACCCGCATCATCTTGACCCGTCCGGCGGTGGAAGCCGGTGAGCGCCTTGGCTTTCTGCCCGGCACGCTGAGCGAGAAGATCGACCCGTACCTGCGGCCGCTGTATGACGCGCTGTACGACATGATGGATCCCGAGCTGATCCCGAAGCTGATGACCGCGGGGGTTATCGAGGTGGCGCCGCTGGCGTACATGCGCGGCCGCACCTTGAATGACGCCTTCATCGTCCTCGACGAGGCGCAGAACACCACCGCCGAGCAGATGAAAATGTTCCTGACCCGCTTGGGGTTCGGGTCGAAAGTCGTCGTCACCGGAGACGTCACCCAGATCGACCTGCCGGGCGGCGCCAAGTCCGGCCTGCGGGCTGCGGTCGACATCCTCGACGACATCGACGACATTCACATCGCGGAGCTGACCAGCGTGGACGTGGTGCGCCACCGACTGGTCTCGGAGATCGTCGAAGCCTACGCCCGGTCCGAGGAACCCGGTTCCGGGATGAACCGCGCGGCTCGGCGGGCCTCCGGCGCGCGTGGTCGTCGATGATGAGTGCGTGAGAACTCTCGTGAGCATCTTATGAGCATCGAAGTATCCAACGAGTCGGGCATCGACGTCTCCGAAGCCGAGCTGGTCAGCGTCGCGCGATTTGTCATCGACAAGATGGACGTCAACCCGGGCGCGGAGTTGTCGATGGTATTGCTGGACACCGCCGCGATGGCCGACCTGCACATGCGCTGGATGGATCTGCCCGGGCCGACGGACGTGATGAGCTTTCCGATGGACGAGCTGGAGCCCGGGGGGCGCCCCGACGCGCCCGAGCCCGGCCCGGCGATGCTCGGCGACATCGTGCTGTGCCCGGAATTCGCGGCGGAGCAGGCGGCCGCGGCGGGCCACAGCCTCGGACATGAGCTGGCGCTGTTGACAATCCACGGCGTGCTGCATCTGCTCGGCTACGACCACGGTGAGCCGGACGAGGAGAGGGAGATGTTCGCCTTGCAGGAGCGGTTGCTGGAAGAGTGGGTGGCCGCCCAGGTCAAGGCTTACCATCACGACCGCCAGCATGAACGAGATCGCCGGTTGTTGGACAAGTCCAGGTACTTCGACGAGTCGTGACCGGTCTTGCTCAGCTGCTGGGTGCGATCGTGTTGATCGGACTGGGCGGAATATTCGCGGCGCTGGATGCCGCCTTCAGCACCGTGTCGCTGGCCCGCGTACAGGAGCTGGTGCGTGAGGCCCGGCCGGGAGCGGTGGCACTGCTCAAGGTGATGGTGGAACGGCCGCGCTACATCAACTTGGTGGTGCTGCTGCGGATTGTGTGTGAGATCACCGCCACCGCGTTGCTGGTGGTGTTTTTCCGGCACAATCTGAACCTCAACGGCGGGTTGTTCGTGGCCGCGGCCGTCATGGTGGTGACCAGCTTCGTCGTTATAGGTGTGGGTCCGCGCACGCTCGGCCGCCAGCATGCCTATTCCATCGCGCTGGCCACCGCCGTTCCGTTGCAGGTGATTTCATGGCTGTTGATGCCGATCAGCCGGTTGCTGGTGCTGCTGGGCAACGCGCTCACCCCGGGCCGTGGATTTCGCAACGGGCCGTTCGCCTCCGAGGTCGAACTGCGCGAAGTCGTCGACCTGGCTCAGCAGCGCGGCGTGGTTGCCGCCGACGAACGCAAGATGATCGAGTCGGTCTTCGAACTCGGCGACACCCCCGCCCGCGAGGTGATGGTGCCGCGCACCGAGATGATCTGGATCGAGGGGGACAAATCACCGGCTCAAGCGATGAACCTGGCGGTGCGCAGCGGTCATTCCCGCATTCCGGTGATCGGCGAGAACGTCGACGACATTCTCGGCGTGGTGTACCTGAAAGACCTTGTGCGCCAGACCTTCTTCTCACCCGACAGCGGTCGGGAAAGCACCGTGGCGGACGTCATGCGCGCGGCGGTGTTCGTGCCGGACTCCAAGCCGCTGGACGCGTTGCTGCGGGAGATGCAGCGCGATCGCAACCACATGGCACTGCTGGTCGACGAATACGGCGCCATCGCCGGCCTGGTCAGCATCGAAGACGTGCTGGAGGAAATCGTCGGTGAGATCGCCGACGAGTACGACGAGGCCGAAACGGCGCCGGTAGAAGACCTGGGCGACAAACGATTTCGTGTGTCGGCCCGGCTGCCGATCGAGGATGTGGGCGAGTTGTACGGCATGGAATTCGACGGCGACCTCGACGTCGACACCGTAGGCGGTTTGCTGGCATTGGAATTGGGCCGCGTTCCGCTGCCCGGTGCCGAGGTGGTATCCCATGGCCTGCGCCTGCAGGCTGAGGGGGGCCGCGACCACCGCGGCCGGATGCGAATCGGCACCGTTTTGGTGAGCCCCGTAGAGCTGGGCGAAACCGTAGCAATCGACGGCTCCGGGGACCGCCCGGATGAAGGCGATTCCGATGGCTGAGCCGGCGGAGCGTGCGGACGCCAAGCTGGTGGTGCTGGCACGGGCGGCCATGGCGCGGACCGAGGCCGACAGCGGGGCGGCGGTACGCGACCGCGACGGGCGCACCTACGTGGGCGTACCGGTGAACTTGTCGGCGCTACGGCTGACCGGATTGCAGGCGGCGGTGGCTGCGGCCGTATCCAGCGGGGCGACCGGTCTGGAGGCTGCCGCGCTGGTCGCCGGATCCGTCGACGATCCGGGCATCGCGGCCTTACGCGAACTGTCGCCGATGGCGGTGGTGATCGTCACCGACAGCACCGGAACCGCGTTATGACTGCTGAATTCCGTTCCGGCTTCGTCTGTTTGGTCGGCCGGCCGAACACCGGAAAGTCAACGCTGACCAATGCGCTGGTGGGTACCAAAGTCGCGATCACGTCGATGCGGCCGCAGACCACTCGGCACACCATCCGCGGGATCGTGCATCGAGAGAACTTCCAGATCATCCTGGTCGACACGCCCGGCCTGCACCGGCCGCGGACCCTGCTGGGCAAGCGGCTCAACGACCTGGTCCGGGCCACCTACGCCGAGGTCGACGTGATCGGACTGTGTATTCCGGCTGACGAAGCGATCGGCCCGGGTGACCGGTGGATCCTCGAGCAGATTCGCTCCGTGGCACCCGGCACAACACTGGTCGTCATCGTCACCAAGATCGACAAGGTGCCCAAGGAGCGGGTGGCCGCGCAGCTGGTGGCGGTCGGCGAGCTGGTGGAAAACCTGCCCGGCTCAACCGAAATCGTCCCGGTGTCGGCCGTGACCGGCGGGCAGGTCGACGTGCTGATCGACGTGCTGGCCGGGGCTTTGCCGCCCGGCCCGGCCTTCTACCCCGACGGTGAGTTGACTGACGAGCCCGAAGAGGTCCTGATGGCGGAGTTCATCCGCGAGGCCGCCTTGGAGGGAGTCCATGACGAACTGCCCCATTCGCTGGCCGTGGTTATCGACGACGTCAGCCCGCGCGACGGACGCGACGACCTGATCGACGTGCACGCCGTGTTGTATGTCGAGCGGGACAGCCAGAAGGGGATCGTCATCGGCAGGGGCGGCGCCCGGCTGCGACAAGTTGGCACCGCGGCGCGCGGTCAGATCGAGAAACTGCTCGGAACCAAGGTCTACCTCGACCTGCGCGTCAAGGTCGCAAAGAACTGGCAGCGCGACCCCAAACAGCTTGGCCGGCTGGGCTTTTGAACGCGAGCAGTCGGCTCGGCCGGGGTCAGCGCTGCTAACGCTGTGGCGGCCGGACGCGGTGCGGGGCGGGAGTGTCGGGGCCCTCGTCCCACCAGACCGCCGGCTGCTTGGCCGCCCAGCCGCTGACGGCTTCCAACTCGGCGGCCAGCGAGATCAGCATGCCTTCGCTGTTGGCCGGTCCCATCAGTTGAACACCGATCGGCAGGCCCTCGACGGTGAACCCTGCGGGCACGTTGATCGCCGGCCAGCCCAGCAGGTTCCACGGCCAGGTGTAGGGGCACGCCGCGATCATGGCGCGGTCGGTGGCCAGCCCGCCCAGCTGGTCGAACGCGCGGGCCGGCGGCGGGGGCTGTGCGGTAGTCGGTGCCAGCACCACGTCGACGATGTCGAAGATCGAGCCCACTCGCCGCTGCGCGGCGGCTTCGTGGCGGCGCGCGCTGCGCAGGATGGCCTGGGAAAGCAGGTGTCCGGTGCGCAGATTGGACACCGTGCGGGGGTCCAGCGTGACGCCGTCGCCCAGCCGCTGTGCCCACTCCCACAATCCGGCGGTGGACCGGGCAAGAAAGTCCCACGACATCTGCACGCTGTAGTCGGGGTTGCCGCGTACCACGGTGTGGCCGAGCAGCTGAAGCTGTTCGCTCACCTGACGCGTCGCGGCCAGGATCTCCGGATCCAACTTTGCCCGAAAACCGTTGAAAGGAGCCCGGGTTGACAGGGCGATCTTCAGCGGACCGGGGGCGATGCCGACGTAGTCGGATGCGGTCACCGGCGGCGGCCGGTGCAGATCGCCCTCGACATTGCCCGACGCCGCATCCAGCACCAGGGCCGCGTCGGCCACCGTGCGGGCCAGCACGCCGTTGACCGTGATGCCGTTGAACGCCTCCGGCAGCGGCCAGGTGGAGATGCGGCCGCGCTGCGGTTTGATGCCCACCAAGTGGGTCCACGCCGCGGGAACCCGGATGCTGCCGGCCCCGTCGGAGCCGATTGCCGCGGTGACCAGGCCCGCGGCCACCGCGGCCGCGCTGCCGCCCGACGATCCGCCCGGTGTATGCCGGCGTGCCCACGGGTTGCGGGTGTGTCCGAACCCGGGCCCGCTGGTGAATGGCCACTGGCCCAGCTCACAGGTGTTGGTCTTGCCGACGATCACCGCCCCGGCCGCCTTGAGCCGCCGGACGACCTCCGAATCTGCGGTCGCGGGAGCGACATACCCCTCGGTGCCGTAGGCGGTAGGCACTCCAGCAACGTCGACGTCGTCTTTGACCGCGATCGGGATGCCCAGCAGCGGCCCGGTGTCGCCGGCCGCCCGTCGCCGGTCTGCCGCGGCCGCGTCGGCCAGCGCCGACTCGGTGAGGACCACCCGGAATGCGTTCAACGTGGACTGGCTCGCCTGGATCTCGCGCAGGGACCGGCCTACCAGCTCGACGGAGGTCACCGAGCCGTTGGCCAGCTGATAGAGAAGATCGGTCAAGGTGGGCAAGCGCTGGTTACCGGACCCGGAAACGGCCCCGGAAGCGGACTTAGAAGCGCCAACCACGGGGTACGAGACTATCGGCGCGGATACTCGCGATGTCGCGGCGGGGTGCGAAACTATGGGGATGCGGCTATATCGAGACCGGGCTGTTGTGCTGCGCCAGCACAAGCTCGGCGAAGCCGACCGGATCGTCACCCTGCTGACCCGCGACCACGGGCTGGTTCGTGCGGTGGCCAAAGGCGTACGTCGCACCCGCAGCAAATTCGGTGCCCGGCTGGAGCCGTTCGCGCACATCGATGCACAACTGCACCCCGGCCGCAACCTCGACATCGTCACCCAGGTCGTCTCCATCGATGCGTTCGCCACCGACATCGTCAACGACTACGGCCGGTACACCTGCGGCTGCGCGATGCTGGAAACCGCCGAACGCCTTGCCGGTGAAGAGCGGGCGCCCGCCCCGGCCCTGCACCGGCTCACGGTGGGCGCGTTGCGGGCGGTCGCCGACGGACGTCGTCCTCGCGACCTGCTGTTGGACGCCTATCTGCTCCGTGCCATGGGTATCGCCGGATGGGCGCCGGCACTGACCGAGTGCGCTCGCTGCGCCACCCCCGGCCCGCATCGGGCGTTTCACATCGCCGCGGGGGGCAGTGTCTGCGCGCATTGCCGTCCCGCCGGTGCGACGACACCGCCGCTGGGCGTGCTGGAGTTGATGTCCGCCCTGCACGACGGCGATTGGGCGGCCGCCGAGCAGGCCCCGCAATCGCATCGCGGCTACGTCAGCGGGTTGGTGGCCGCGCACCTGCAATGGCACCTGGAACGTCAGCTCAAGACGTTGCCGCTGGTGGAGCGGACCTATCGGATCGATCACACCATTGCCGAGCGTCGCGCCGCGCTGATCAGACAGGTAGGTGAGTGTGGCTAAGAAGGCCGAACGAATGCTGACATCCATCGACTTCCCGCAGCTGCCCCCCGCACCGGACGACTATCCGACCTTCCCCGACACCTCGACGTGGCCGGTTGTCTTCCCGGCATTGCCGGCGTCGCCCGACGGCGGCCCGCGCCGGCCGCCGCAGCACATCTCGAAGGCGGCTGCGCCCCGAATTCCGGCCGACCGGTTGCCCAATCATGTCGCCATCGTGATGGACGGCAACGGCCGGTGGGCCACCCAGCGTGGCCTGCGTCGCACCGAGGGGCACAAGATGGGCGAGGCGGTGGTGATAGACATCGCTTGCGGCGCAATCGAACTCGGAATCAAATGGCTCAGCCTCTATGCGTTCTCCACCGAAAATTGGAAACGTTCGGCCGAGGAGGTCCGCTTCCTGATGGGTTTCAACCGCGATGTGGTGCGACGACGCCGGGAGAACCTCAAGGAGATGGGTGTGCGGATCCGGTGGGTGGGTTCACGGCCGCGGCTGTGGCGCAGCGTCATCAACGAACTGGCGGTGGCCGAGCAGATGACGAAGTACAACGACGTCATCACCATCAATTACTGCGTCAACTACGGCGGGCGCACCGAAATTGCCGACGCCACACGGCAAATCGCGCGCGAGGTGGCCGCCGGCCGGTTGAACCCGGAGCGGATCAGCGAGTCCACCATCTCCCGTCACATGCAGCGCCCCGACATCCCCGACGTCGACCTGTTTCTGCGGACCTCGGGGGAACAGCGGTCCAGCAATTTCATGCTGTGGCAGGCCGCTTACGCCGAGTACATATTCCAGGACAAGCTATGGCCCGACTATGACCGCCGCGACTTGTGGGCGGCCTGCGAGGAGTACGCTTCCCGCAATCGACGGTTCGGGAGCGCCTAGTGCCCTCACTGCAGCAGCGGCTGGCATCGATTCTGCGCGACGTCCTTTCCGTCGAGCAGGAACCCGACGGCGCGTTGACGGTCCGCCATAACGGCACGTTCGCTTCGTTACGGGTGGTGAGCATCGCCGAGGGCCTCGAGTTGGTGTCGCTCACCCAGATATTGGCCTGGGACCTGCCGCTGACCAGGAAGATTCGCGATCGGGCGGCCAAGCAGGCGCGTGACGTCAACTTCGGCGCAGTCACCATGCTGGAGAAGACCGCGGTCAAGACGGCCGCCAAGACAGCGTCCAAAACCGGGGATGTGATGCTGCGGTACAACTTTCCCGGCGCCGGGCTGAGCGATGACGCGCTGCGCACCTTGATCCTGCTGGTGCTCGACACCGGCATCCAGGTACGCGACGCGTTGATTGCCGGGGCTCCCTGACGCCGAGATCGACGGGGGCGCGGAAAAGTTCGAGCAGGACGGTCGATTTCGGTGTGGCCGCGCGCCACGAATTTCAGGACCGGCAGTCTGCGCAGTTGCCGAAGATTTCGATGGTGTGGCTGACGTCGGAAAACCCGTGTCGGGCAGCCACTTCCGCGGCCCAGGCCTCCACTTCGTGGTCGGCCACCTCGATGGTGGAGCCGCAACTGCGGCACACCAGATGGTGGTGATGATGTTCCGAGCACCGGCGGTAGACCGACTCACCGGTGTCGGTGCGCAGCGTGTCGACCATTCCCGCGGCGGTCATCGACTGCAGGGTGCGATAGACGGTGGTCAGGCCGATGTTTTCGCCCCGGCGGCGCAGTTCGTCGTGCAATTCCTGTGCCGAGCGGAAATCATCGACCGTTTCCAGCAGCGTCGAGATCGCCGCCCGCTGGCGGGTGGACCGGACACTGGGTCCGGTCACGGCGACTCCTCACTGGCGTGGGCGACCGCGTCGACGACGATATGCGCGAGGTGATGATCGGCAAGCCGGTACAGCACTTCACGGCCCGACCGCTCTCCGGTGACGACGCCCGCTGCCTTGAGGATCTTCAAATGCTGACTGACCAGCGGTTGCGGTACACCCAACGCGTCGACCAGTTCATGCACGCAACGTTGCGATTCGCGCAATTGCAGCACGATGGCGATGCGTACCGGTGCGGCCAGCGCACGCAGCAACTCGCCGGCGGCGTCGAGAATTTCCCGCGGTGGGGGTGCGGGGGAGGCAGGATGTTCCGAGGCGCTGCGGGCGCCATGCTCATGATGACCGGCCAGGTCGTCGACGGCGACAGGCGTAGCGGGGGACGTCGCCATATCTGAACCACCTCGAGACGTACCGGCATCGGGACCGCTTGTCGCGAAACGGCTCGTGGACACCTGCGGCTGTCCTCCACTGTCACATGCGTGATGGTGCATGTCAAAGAACCGCCGGCCGATCGCTACCATGACTGAGGTTTGTGCGCAGTGATTGCCCGCTGCATGCAGTTGCCCGATTCGGGAAGGGAGTGCGGTACCGCGTGGCGTCTGTCATCGACACTGTGGTGAACCTGGCCAAACGGCGTGGCTTCGTCTATCCGTCTGGTGAAATCTACGGCGGTACCAAGTCGGCGTGGGACTACGGTCCGCTGGGGGTGGAACTCAAGGAGAACATCAAACGGCAGTGGTGGCGGTCGGTGGTCACCGGCCGCGACGATGTCGTGGGTATCGATTCGTCGATCATCTTGCCGCGTGAGGTATGGGTTGCCTCGGGCCATGTGGAGGTCTTCCACGACCCGCTGGTCGAGTCGCTGATCACGCACAAGCGCTACCGGGCCGACCATCTGATCGAAGCCTACGAAGCAAAACACGGACATCCGCCGCCCAACGGGCTGGCCGATATCCGCGACCCGGACACCGGCGAGCCCGGCCAGTGGACCGAGCCGCGCGAATTCAACATGATGCTCAAGACCTACCTCGGACCAATCGAGACCGAGGAGGGGTTGCACTATCTGCGGCCGGAAACCGCACAGGGCATCTTCATCAACTTTGCCAATGTTGTGACGACGTCCCGCAAGAAGCCGCCGTTCGGCATCGGCCAGATCGGCAAGAGCTTCCGCAACGAGATCACCCCCGGCAATTTCATCTTCCGCACCCGCGAGTTCGAGCAGATGGAGATGGAGTTCTTCGTCGAGCCGTTGACCGCCAAGGAATGGCACCAGTATTGGATCGACACCCGGCTGCAGTGGTACGTCGACCTGGGCATCGATCCGCAGAACCTGCGCCTGTGGGAGCACCCCAAGGAGAAGCTGTCGCACTACTCCGAGCGCACCGTCGACATCGAGTACAAATTCGGCTTCCTCGGCAATCCATGGGGTGAGCTGGAAGGTGTCGCCAACCGCACCGACTTCGACTTGTCGACGCATTCAAAGCATTCCGGTACCGACCTGAACTTCTATGACCAAGTCAACGACACTCGGTATACGCCATATGTCATCGAACCGGCAGCGGGCCTGACCCGCTCGTTCATGGCCTTCTTGATCGATGCGTACAGCGAGGACGAGGCCCCGAATGCCAAGGGCGCGATGGAGAAGCGGACGGTACTGCGACTGGATCCTCGGCTGGCGCCGGTCAAGGCCGCGGTGCTGCCGCTGTCCCGCAATGCGGATTTGAGCCCCAAGGCCCGCGACCTCGCCGCCGAATTGCGCACCTGCTGGAACATCGACTTCGACGATGCGGGCGCCATCGGGCGTCGCTACCGGCGCCAGGACGAGATCGGGACTCCATTCTGTGTAACGGTCGACTTCGACTCGCTCGAGGACAACGCCGTCACGGTGCGCGAGCGCGATGCCATGACCCAAGAACGGATCGCGATCGACAAGGTCGCCGATTATCTGGCGGTCCGGCTCAAGGGCTGCTGCTAGCGGCACCCCGATTTCACCGCGCCGACTGTTTGCTGCGAGGTAGCGGCGCCCGCGGCGCACCCGCCGCGGCTTCAAAACGAGCGAGGAAGACACTGTTCGCATCCGATACCCGGGGGAACCGTTTCCTAGATGAGTAATTCCCAACCTTGGTCAGTGGTCGTAGGCGATCAGTGACCTCTTGACTGGGCTGTTGATCTTCCAGTTGTGCCAGATCACAGCGGCAAGGGCGAGGAGGCGCTGGGCGACGCGGGCGTAGA
>NZ_UPHQ01000178.1 GCF_900566055.1 Mycobacterium innocens | reverse complement strand
CCATCAATTACCAGTTCGGCGATGTCGACGCCCACGGCGCCATGATTCGTGCCCAGGCGGCGTCGCTCGAGGCCGAGCACCAGGCCATCGTTCGCGATGTGCTGGCTGCCGGCGACTTCTGGGGCGGTGCCGGTTCGGTGGCCTGCCAGGAGTTCATCGCCCAGTTGGGTCGTAACTTCCAGGTGATCTACGAGCAGGCCAACGCCCACGGCCAGAAGGTCCAGGCCGCCGGCAGCAACATGGCACAGACCGACAGCGCCGTCGGCTCCAGCTGGGCCTGACTTCTGCCGGACTGAGAGGTTTGCGTTTCCGGCGGCGTATTGCAGCCGGAAACGCAAACCTCCACGGTTGATTGCGCATGCCTACGCACGGTAGTTGATACTTCGTGCGTAGGTGTGCGCACTTTTTTGTGCTGTGAGTCGCGGGTCCAGCCCTAGTCGAGGCCTAGAAGCACCTAAAATCGCCCGCCGCCACCCATGAACCCGCCGCCGGACGAGCTACCGGACGAGCTGGAAGAACCACCGAACGACGTCGGGCTCCAGCCGCCGAAACCACCCCGCAGGCCCCCACTGAGCAGGTTCCCGATGATGATGCCGCCGAGGATCGCTCCCGCATTGTCGCCGCCCTGCCGGGTGTAGGCGCGCTGAGCCGCCTGCACGTCGGCATTGGCCAGCGCCTGGGCGTTGGCCGCCAGGGTCGATGCCGCATTGGCGTGACCGATCGCTTCGGTAATGTTGGTCGAACGTTTGTCACGCGCGGCGTGCAGCTGACGTTTCGCTTCGGCCAGCCGGGTCCGTGCTTCGGGCCCGATACTGCCGCGACGAGTATCGATATAGTCCGACACCGCGCGCACCCGCGACTCCGCGGTGAACAATGCCTGCTCGAAGGAACGGTTGAGTCGCTCGGCGTTGGCCTGCTCCTGGGCCACAGTGGTCAAGAGCCGATCCAGATCCGCGCCGGCCTTGCTCAGCCGGGCAAAAGTGCCGAGCGGATCGGCGACACCGGCGCCGCGAGCGTCGCGGGAGTCTTCCAGGGCTTGTGCGGCCGCATCCCGCGCGGCGACGAGTTCGCGGGTGTGTGCCGAGGTGTCGTTCGGTGTCCTCTGCAGTTGCTCGTCGGCTTGCCTGATGCCCGCCGCCACATCAGCCAGGACCGACGGCAGCTCGGCGACGGCGTGCCGGATGTCGCTGGCTGCGCTATCCACCGCGTCGAGTAGCGAACGGGCTTGTCCCAGTGCGGATTCAGCGGCGCGAACGGCGTCCACCAGGCCGGACTGCCGGCCGCTCACGGCTTGAGTGGACAGCTCACGCGCCATGCCGATGTTGCGGTCGGCGAACGCCAGTCGTTCCTGGGCAGTGGTGACGTTGGCGGCGACGGAAGTCAGCGCCGTCTCGCCGAATTCGTGGTGCAAGTCGGCCAGCCGCTGCTGGCTGGGGGCAATGCGGGTGGTGAGTTCGACGTACTGCTGGGTCAGCATGTCCAGCCGGGACGGGGCATTGATCACCAAGTCGCGCAGCTGCTCGAAGGCCTCCGTCTGCGCCTCCAATTCGCGGTCGGCCGTGGCCGCCGACACGATGACCCGGGTCAAAAGCTCGCGCCGTTGCGCCGGTGTCTCGGGAGCGCTGTCGTCAAGCTGTTGGCGCACGCTGAACGCCTGGGCCAGAGCCGCTTTGGCGTTGTCCACGGCCCGGGTGAACGGCGCGGTCCGCTCTTGGCCGAACTCGTCGATCGCCAGCGCGAGCTCGTTGGAGCTGGTGCGCACCGCATTGTCGACAGCGACCACCATCGACCGGGACAAGTCGTCGAGGATGTCCAGCGGCACGGCGGCCAATGCCCGCTCATCAGTGGGGTCCACGCGTCGTGCCGCGGCCATCGCGTCAGCGCGGCGCCGGCGGGCCCGGTAGCGCATCGCCAGCAGCAGGATCACCACCGCGACGACGATGACGCCCAAAGCCACCAGCAATACCACCCGGCCCGACGAGCTGGGTGACTTGTTGAGTCCGTTGGCCGCCGCAACAGCGGCACCGGCCCAGTCGCCGCTGCGCAGTGCGGGTTCGATCTGATTCCGGCGAAGCTCTTCGACCTGACCGGCGCTGACACCTGGGACGGTGGACGGCACCAGGAAGACATAGGACCGGGCGACGGTGGCGACGGCCAGCAGGGCATCATAGCTCCCCAGCTCGCTGCTCCGGAAAGTGCTCTGTCCCCAATTCATCGCGCTCTGTCCGGAGAAGTTGTCAACATAGACCACCCACAGCCGGATATGACGATCGGCGTAGAGCTCGTTGATGGCCGAGGTGACTTCGGCGCGATCAGCACCACTCAGCACGCCGGCGTTGTCGGTCACATAGCCCGGTAGCCGAAACGGCGGTTGCGCGGCTGAGGGGGGTGCCAGCAGCAAGCCTCCGGCGAGGCCCACAGTGACGACCGTCAAAATCACGCCGAGCAGGCGAGCGATGCGCATAAGGCTAATCTAGCCCGGCAAAGAGGCCGGTCCGACGGAAGCGCGGCGCGGTTGCAGCCGCATTGCGGGATGGGGCCGCAACGACACCACCGGCAGCGACCTGCCTGGCAGACTGTCGGTCGGTGACCACGAATCAGCAAGACCCCTATGGGGACTTCGACCGCCAGCGGCGGGTAGCCGAAGCGCCGAAGTCGGCTGGTCTGCCGGGCACGGAAGGGCAGCACCGCACCGACTTCGCCCGGGACCGCGCCCGGGTGTTGCACAGCGCCGCGCTGCGCCGCCTCGCCGACAAGACCCAAGTCGTCGGGCCGCGGGAAGGCGACACCCCGCGCACCCGGCTGACTCATTCGCTGGAAGTGGCGCAGATCGGCCGGGGCATGGCGATCGGATTGGGTTGCGACCCGGATCTTGTCGAGCTGGCCGGTCTGGCCCACGATATCGGGCACCCGCCGTACGGGCACAACGGTGAGCGCGCACTCGACGACGTCGCGGCCTGCTGCGGCGGCTTCGAGGGCAACGCCCAAAACTTCCGCATCCTGACCAGCCTTGAGCCGAAAGTTCTTGATAGCCAGGGGCTCAGCGCGGGGCTGAACCTGACCCGCGCAGCATTGGACGCGGTCACCAAATACCCGTGGACGCGGGGTGACGGGCGCCGCAAGTTCGGCTTCTACAAGGAAGATCAGCAGCCGGCGGCCTGGGTGCGCACCGGCGCACCGGCTGATCGGCCATGCCTGGAAGCACAGGTGATGGACTGGGCCGACGATGTCGCGTATTCGGTGCACGATGTCGAGGACGGCGTCGTCTCCGAACGCATCGACTTGCGGGTGCTCGCCAACCACGACGACGCGGCCGCGCTGGCCAAGCTGGGCCAGAGCGAATTCCCCCGGGTCGGTGCCGACGAGTTGATGGCGGCCGCCCGCCGGCTGTCAGCGCTGCCGGTGGTCGCGGCGGTGGGCAAGTACGACGCCACGTTGGCGGCGTCGGTCGCGCTGAAGCGATTGACCAGCGAACTGGTGGGGCGGTTTGCTTCGGCGGCGATCGCCACCACCCGTGCCGTGGCCGGTTCCGGGCCGTTGACCCGTTACCAGGCCGACTTGCAGGTACCCGACCTGGTGCGGGCCGAGGTTGCGGTGCTGAAAATCCTGGCGCTGCAGTTCATCATGTCCGACCCACGGCATCTGGAAGCCCAGGCTCGCCAGCGGGAACGCATCCACCGGGTGGCGCAGTGGCTGTCCTCCGGTGCGCCGCGGACGCTCGACCCGGTCTTTGCCGCGGCGTACCACACCGCGGCCGACGACGTCGCGCGGATGCGGGTCATCGTCGATCAGATCGCCTCCTACACCGAGGGGCGGCTGGAACGGATCGACGCTGGTCAATTCCCGGGCCGGACCACGGTTTTACACTGAGCCCTAAGATGAGCGAATGTCGAGTCCGGCGGGGCGCTCCAGGATTTCCGACCGCGACATTGCGGCCATCCGCGACGGCGCCCGCATCGAGGACGTGGTCGGCGACTACGTCCAGCTGCGGCGCGCCGGGGCGGACTCGCTGCGCGGTCTGTGCCCGTTTCACAACGAGAAGTCGCCGTCGTTTCATGTGCGGCCCAACCACGGTCACTTCCACTGCTTCGGCTGCGGTGAAGGTGGCGACGTCTATGCATTCATCCAAAAGATCGAGCACGTCAGCTTCGTCGAGGCGGTCGAACTGCTGGCCGACCGGATCGGCTACACCATCAGCTACACCGGCGCGGCCACCAGCGTGCAGCGCGACCGGGGCAGTCGCAGCAGGCTCCTCGCGGCCAACGCGGCCGCGGCCGAGTTCTATGCGGCCACCCTGGAGTCCGACGAGGCCGCACCGGCCCGCCACTACCTGACCCAGCGCAACTTCGATGCCGAGGCGGCTCGCCGCTTCGGCTGCGGATTCGCGCCGTCGGGCTGGGACTCCCTGACGAAACATCTGCAGCGCAAGGGCTTTGAGTTCAAGGAGCTGGAAGCGGCGGGACTGTCCCGGCAGGGCCGGCACGGTCCCATGGACCGGTTTCATCGGCGGCTGCTGTGGCCCATCCGGTCGTCGGCCGGCGAGGTGATCGGTTTCGGGGCTCGGCGCCTGTTCGATGACGACCCGATGGAAGCCAAGTACGTCAATACTCCGGAGACGCTGCTGTACAAGAAGTCGTCGGTGATGTTCGGTATCGACCTGGCCAAACGTGACATAGCCAAGGGACATCAGGCGGTGGTCGTCGAGGGCTATACCGACGTGATGGCCATGCATCTGGCCGGGGTCACCACCGCGGTCGCGTCCTGCGGCACCGCATTCGGCGACGAGCACTTGGCCATGCTGCGCAGGCTGATGATGGACGACAGCTTCTTCCGCGGCGAGCTGATCTATGTTTTCGACGGCGATGCCGCCGGCCGCGCCGCCGCACTGAAGGCCCTCGACGGCGAACAGAACCTGGCGGGACAGTCTTTTGTGGCAGTAGCCCCGGACGGCATGGATCCTTGCGACCTGCGGCTGGCATCGGGGGATGCGGCCTTGCGGGACTTGGTGGCGCGACGAACCCCGTTGTTCGAGTTCGCAATTCGGTCCGCGCTCGCCGAGACGGACCTGAACAGCGCCGAGGGTAGGGTGGCCGCATTGCGTCGGTGTGTGCCGATGGTGGGCCAGATCAAAGACCCGATGCTGCGCGACGAGTACGCCCGGCAGTTGGCCGGCTGGGTCGGTTGGGATGACGTCGCCCAGGTCGTCGACCGGGTGCGCAGTCAGGCCAGAACCGTAAGAACTCCGGGTAGGGCTGGTCCCGGATCGCCCGGATCAAAGGCGCCCCGGCGGACGACGCAGCAGCCCCCTGATGCGCCTTCGGCCGAACCCGCGGCCACTCGTCCGGACCCGCGCGACCCGACGCTGTGGCCGCAACGTGAGGCGCTCAAATCGGCCCTGCAGTACCCGGCGCTGGCCGGACCGGTTTTCGACACCTTGACCGTCGAGAGCTTCACCCACCCCGGATACTGCGCCGTGCGTGCGGCCATCGATGCGGCGGGAGGGACATCGGCCGGGGTCACCGGGGCCCAGTGGATGGACATGGTGGCCCGGCAGACCACGTCGCCGTTGACCACCGGCCTGATCAACGAGTTGGCGGTAGAGGCGATTGCGGTCGACGACGACAAGCTGCCGCGCTATATCGGCGGAGTGCTGGCCCGCCTACAGGAGGTGTGGATGGGCCGGCAGATCGCCGAAGTCAAATCCAAGCTGCAGCGTATGTCGCCGATCGAACACGGGGACGAATATCACGCGCTGTTCGGCGATCTGGTGGCTATGGAGGCCTACCGGCGCAGCCTACTGGAGCAGGCCAGCGGCAACGACCTGACCGCGTGAGGGTGGTGCGGCGTCAGCGCGCTATTTCGCCTGGCGCTCGACAACCCGCTCCACCCGCTCGGCCCGCTCGATGATGGCCGTCTGCTCGTCGATCTCGGTCACCGTCACAAAGCCCGAGTCGGGGGAGATTCGATTGGCGATCTTGCGGCGGCCCCCCTCGATCATCGACCTGGCCGCGGGACTCCCGGTCAGCGCGCGGTAGGTGCGGGCGATCTGCTCATAGCGGCGCCGGCCGGCCTTCGCCCCCAACACGTACCCAATCCCCAACACGGCGACATACCCGATCAAAGCGGTCCCTCCGACTATCAGCGCGGTTCGTTCCATCCTGCCTCATCCGCCCGAGTGCGGGCGTGCCGATCCCGCGAGGTGGCTGCCCACCGACGGGGCTCGGCAGTCTGGCTGATCCCGCTAGTTGGCGCGGGTATGCCAGTACGCTAGAGTCGTCCCGCGATCCGCGACAACATTGGCGCGGACGCACCGGTCCCCTGTAGCTCAACTGGCAGAGCATTCGGCTGTTAACCGAAGGGTTGAAGGTTCGAGTCCTTCCGGGGGAGCCAGGTCTCAGGCATGCGGCGCTTTGGCCGCTGACGCTCGGCGGAACCGGGCGACGAGCGGGTAAAGCTGACAACCCAGGCAGACGCCGAAGGCGGCATTCAGGAAACAGGCGAATAGCGCGAACGAGGTCGCGACCACGCCCAGCACCGGGACCGCAACGGCAAAACCGACAATTCCGATAACCGTGAAAACAAGTCCGACCACCTGGGCGAACTTCAGCGGTGCCACCGGTTCCCGCTCGGTCACCGGTCCCAGCCGGGGCGCTACCAGCGTGGCGAACAGCAGGCCGTAGGGGCTGTTGCGCGGGCCGCGCAGCGCACTGATGGCGAAGACGATGGCCTGAGCAACCAGTATCACCGCCGCCGCCTTGGTGCTGAACACCGAGACGATCAAGGCCACGATGAGGACCGCTGTGGTGATCCACGCGGCAAATCGCGGACCGCGGACGTCAACTTGTCCGGGATTATTCGACATCAATTCCGCTCCTTTTGCGAAAGGTCTCAGGTGAGCTGGGCTGCAACGCTGCCCGCAGATCGGCCACCTTCGGCACACCCGCGGTGCGGTACAGCTGCCGCCCGTCCGCGTCGAAGATGAACGTGGTGGGTAGCGACAGCACGGCCATCCGTCGTGCGGCCGCCGGACTGGCGTCGATATCGATTTCGACGTGCGCCACCTCGGGCAAGCCGGCGCACACCTGGTCGACCACGCGGCGCACTGCGGCGCACGGACCGCACCAGGCGGCGCTGAAGTGCACGACGGTGGGACCCGTGTCGGACAAGCCGAGATCGGATGTGTCCTGATGAACCGCGGTCTCGGTTTCCCGCAGCAAGCCGGACCGTCGATTGACCGTCCAGCCGATCGCCGTCGCACCTGTCAACGCTGCGATGAGCGCCGCCGAGGCCATTGCGATCGAGCTCATCGGCTCGCCATGCTTTTCGTAGTCGTCATAGTCGTCATAGTCGGGTCTTCCTCAGATAGATCAGATGGAGAAATCTTCGCCATGCCATACACCGGCCTCGGGCGGCCGGATCACCCGTCCGGCCGGTGGGTGGTGGTCGGCTTTGGCCTCGAGCCTGGCCACCCGGGTGAGCAGCGACTGGAGGCTGACCCCCACCAAATCGGGCAACACCGAGTCGTCGCGTCTGGACGAACCGTTGCGGCTGATGACCTGCCCGGGGACGCCGACCACCACCGCCGCGGACGGAACCTCTTTGACCACAACGGAGTTGGCGCCGATCCGGCTGCCGTCGCCGATCTTGATCGGGCCGAGGATCTTGGCGCCGGCCCCGATGATCACCCGGTCACCGACCGTGGGGTGGCGCTTACCGATATCCGTTCCGGTGCCGCCGAGCGTGACGCCGTGGTAGAGCGTGACGTCGTCACCCACTTCGGCGGTTTCACCGATGACCACGCCGGTCGCGTGATCGATGAACAGGCCCGAGCCCAGGACGGCGCCGGGATGGATGTCGACACCGGTCAGGATGCGGGTGAGTTCCGCCAACGCCCGGGCGGCCAACCGTGCGCCGCACAGCCACAACCAGTGGCTGACCCGGTGGCCCCACACCGCGTGGACACCCGGATAGCAGAAAACGACCTCCAATGCGGTCGGCCGGGCCGGGTCGCGCTGCCTGGCCACCCGGATGTCACGCCGTATCTCTGCCAGCATGGCTAATCACTCAGATCCGCGAACAACGGCGTGCTCAGATAGCGCTCGCCAAAGTCGGGGAGCACGACGACCACGAGTTTGCCGGCGTTCTCCGGCCGACGGGCCACTTCCACCGCGGCCCACGCGGCCGCGCCCGAGGAGATGCCGACCAGCAGACCTTCCTCCTTGGCCAGCCGCCGGGCCAGGTCGAACGCGTCGTCGTTGGCCACGGTGATGACCTCGTCGACCAAGCCCATGTCGAGCACCGGCGGGACGAACCCGGCGCCGATGCCCTGGATCGGGTGTGGTCCCTTCCGGCCTCCGGACAGCACCGGCGACGCGGCCGGTTCCACGGCGACGAACTGCGCCGACGGCCTGCGTTCCTTGATGACCTGCGCGACACCGGTGATGGTGCCGCCGGTGCCGATGCCCGACACGAAGATGTCGACCTTGCCGTCGGTGTCCTTCCACACCTCCTCCGCAGTGGTCACGGCGTGGACCGCGGGGTTGGCCGGATTTTCGAATTGCTGTGGGATGAAGTAGCGCTTGTCGGTCTTGGCCAGTTCTTCGGCCTTGGCGATGGCGCCTGCCATGCCGTCGGCGCCGGGGGTGAGCACGAGTTCGGCGCCGTAAGCGCGCAGCAGCATGCGTCGCTCGATGCTCATGGTGTCGGGCATGGTGAGCACGCACTTGTAGCCGCGCGCGGCGGCCACCATCGCCAGCGCGATGCCGGTGTTCCCGCTGGTCGGCTCCAGGATGATGGTGTCCGGCTTGATCAGGCCCGCTTTCTCGGCGGCGTCGATCATGGCTACCCCGATGCGGTCCTTCACACTTCCGGCCGGATTGAACGATTCCAGCTTGGCCACCACGTCGGCCACTGCGCCGTCGGTGACCCGTCGCAGCCGGACCAGCGGCGTGCCCCCGATCAGTTGGGTGATGTTTTCGGCGATGGTCATTGGCGGTCTCCAGCGATGTCGGCGCCAGCCCCGGCGGCCTGCCAGTTGATGTCGAACTCGATTGTCAGGTGCACGGGTGTCGTCAGCGCAACCGGCGTGAGCCGTGGCGATGCACTCTCCGATGCCACTCCGGTCAGCACCCGTCCACCCAGGTGGTGGTGGGTGGTCGTGGCAGTCAGTGTCGTCGCCGTGGTGCCGGGTGCTCGGCGCAGGTAGAAGTCCGCACCGGGTTGAACGGTTCCGGTGACGGCACGCCCGTCGGCGTCGACCAGTTCGTGGCCGTCAGGCACGCTGAACGTCAACGGAATTCGGACCCGGAACGGCCCCACGAGTTCCGAGTCGACAGCGGCGGCGGTGTCGAGGAGGTGCGGTTCGCCGTTGTCCCTCAAGGCCGTGTACGCCCCCGCGAGCAGATAGTTGTAGAGGTGCACGACTCGGTCGGCGTTGCGATAGTGGCTGGAACCGGTCAGCCAGAAGTCGACGTGGTCAATCACCGGCGTGGTGTCGGAGGTGGCGACCAGCCGGTAGCAGCGGTAGCCGTGCGCGCCGTATCCGTGGCTGCTGGTCGACAAGGTGCTGCCGACGCCGAGGGTGCGCTGGTAGCGCCCTCGGCCGGCATCGGTGGTCAATTGGGATCCGGAGATGTCTTGCCAGACAATGCCATCCGTCGACTTCTGCAGCTTCACCGCCACGGGGGTGTCGGACGCTGTCCGCAGTGAATAGCCGCCCAGCTGTGGCCGCCCGTCGAATTCGAAGGTGAGCACCGGTCCCGGTCCGCGGCGCACCGCGACGGGGGCATTGAGCGGGCGGGTGTCCAGCGCCATGCCGTTGGTGAAGTACCAGATCGCCGCCTGCGTTGCGGCGATGGCTTCGGGTTCGCTGACGTTGGCCGGCCCCAGCGGATACCCGGCGGCGCGTAGCCGCCGGCTCAGCTCGGCGATCGGGCGCATCGGGAAGGAGTTGCGCAGGATCCAGTCCACCTCGGCTTCGCAGTCGCGGGTGCGCAGATGTGGCAGCGCGGACCAGGTGCCCAGGCGGTAGGGCGACGGCTGGTGTGGTGCGACGCCGGTGAAATCCAGCGAGTAGGCCTGCACGTTCGGGTTCAACCTGATCAGGTCGGTGCGGGCGGTGGTGCCGTCGGCGAACACGATCCGGTCGACGGTGTGTGAGTAGGTCCCGCCTCGGTAGCGGGTCATCCGGGTCACCTCGGTGGCCGGTCGTACCCGGATGCGCCGGCGGGTCGCCACCGGGGCCGGCGCGCGGTGCGGGATGGACAAGACAGTCATAGGGGCGGTTGCTCTTCCTGAAGACTTTGGGTCGCGCGCGTCATCAAGGCGTGAAGCGCCGCAGCGCGACGATTGCTGAACGGTCAGAAGACGTCAGGAATCAACAGCAACAACAACAGTCCGCCGCGATGCAGCGCGTAAGGACAAAGCGCAGCGGTACGGCCTGTTGCATGGCATCCACTATAAGGCATGCCGCATATCTGCTGTTCGGCTCAGCAAGGATGTTAACGCTTTGCCCGGCCAACCGCGTCGAATACGCTCAGCGCACGTCGGGGCGCGGCCGACGATGATTGCGCCCGACCTCCAGGCCCGGCGGCTGCGCAGGGATTGATCATGCACGGAAGGACAACGATGAGTTCGCCGCAAAACGAGTCTCAGGCACTGGGTGATCTTGCTGCCAGGCAGCTTGCCAACGCCACCAAGACCGTCCCGCAGCTGTCGACGATCACGCCCCGCTGGTTGCTGCATCTGCTCAGCTGGGTACCGGTGGAAGCGGGTATCTATCGGGTGAACCGGGTGATCAACCCCGAGCGGGTGGCGATCAAGGCCGAAGCGGGCGCCGGCACGGACGGGCCGCTGCCGGAGACCTACGTCGACTATGAGACCAGCCCGCGGGAGTACACGCTGCGAACCATCTCCACGCTGCTCGACATCCACACCCGGGTGTCCGACCTCTACTCCAGTCCGCACGACCAGATCGCGCAGCAGTTGCGGCTGACCATCGAAACCATCAAGGAGCGTCAGGAGTTCGAACTGGTCAACAGCCCCGAGTACGGCTTGCTTGCCCAGGCGACACCCGGGCAGACCATCCGGACGCTGGCCGGAGCGCCCACGCCGGACGACCTGGACGCGCTGATCACCAAGGTCTGGAAGACGCCCAGCTTTTTCCTGACCCATCCCCAGGGCATCGCGGCGTTCGGCCGTGAAGCCACCTACCGTGGCGTGCCGCCGCCAGTGGTGAGTCTGTTCGGCGCGCAGTTCGTCACCTGGCGCGGCATCCCGTTGATTCCCTCCGACAAGGTGCCGGTTGTCGACGGCAAGACCAAGTTCATCCTGGTGCGCACCGGCGAAGAACGCCAGGGCGTGGTGGGCCTGTTCCAGCCCGGGCTGGTGGGGGAGCAGGCGCCGGGACTGTCGGTGCGGTTCACCGGCATCAACCAATCGGCGATCGCGACCTACCTGGTGACTCTCTACACGTCCTTGGCCGTGCTCACCGACGATGCGCTTGCCGTGCTCGACGACGTGGCGGTGGACCAGTTCCATGAGTACAAGTGAGTACCCGCCGCCAGATGCCGCGGGTGAGGCGCCGATCAGCGCCGCGGAGCTGGCCGCATTGGCCGGTCAGCTCTACGCCGCCGGCATTCGGCCGGGCTTCGACAGCCCGCCGCAGGCGGCTCCGGTGGCCCCGCGCGGCAACATGCCCGACACGACGGCCGCAGCGGCGGCCGGCCGGGCAGCCGCCGGCGCGTTCGACGTGGTGCCGGCTGCGGTTCCGTCGGTCGGCGTAGCCGACATCTACCTTCCGGCGCCGACGTCACCGGAGCCCGAGGGGCCGCCGCAGACGGCACCGGTGGCCCCGCGCGGAAGCGTTCCGGATACGACGGCGGCGCCGGCGGCATCCACGGCTGCTGCCGGCGTGGCGGATCCCTACCTACCGGGTGCCGGCGGGCCGACGGCGTTCGCGGTACCGAGTTCGGGCATCGTGGCGCGACCGGAACGGGTGGCGCCGGGGGTGCTGGCCGGCGCGGTGCCCCACGTTCCGGTCGCTCCGCACGGCTCGATGCCGGTTCTGCGGCCCGAACGGCCGCGTGCGGCGCCGTCGGTCGGCGACCTCGGATGGTCCGACACGGTGCCGGCCCGCCGCAATACGCCGCTCGGTGACGAGCGCAACTACTCCTTCCTCACCCCGTTGCTCACCGACGCCGACTCGGTGCCTAAGCCGGCCGACGATCACCGGGCGATCGACGTCTTCGACGTCGAGGCCGTGCGTGCCGACTTTCCGATCCTTCGGGAGACGGTCAACGGCAAGCCGTTGATCTGGTTCGACAACGCGGCCACCACTCAAAAGCCGCAAGTGGTCATCGACCGGCTCGCGCACTTCTACGCCCATGAGAACTCCAACATCCACCGCGCCGCGCACGAGCTGGCGGCCCGGGCCACCGATGCCTACGAAGAGGCCCGCGACACCATCCGCCGATTCATCGGCGCCGCCCGCGACGAAGAGATCATCTTTGTCCGCGGCACCACCGAGGCCATCAATCTGGTGGCCCACGCATGGGGCGGAAAACATCTGCGCCCGGGTGACGAGATCGTCATCACCCACTTGGAGCACCACGCCAATATCGTTCCGTGGCAACTTATTTCGCAGCAGACCGGTGCCGTGCTGAAGGTGGCACCGGTTGATGAAGCCGGCAATCTGCTGCTGGCGGAGTTCGAGGCGCTGCTGGGTCCGAAGACCAAACTCGTTGCGGCAACTCATGTCTCGAATGCCTTGGGTACCGTGACACCGGTACACCAGATTGTCGCGCTCGGACACCGATACGGCGCCCGGGTGCTGATCGACGGTGCCCAGTCGATTCCGCACCTGCCGATCGACGTTGCCGAACTCGGAGCCGATTTCTTCGCGTTCTCCGGGCACAAGGTCTACGGTCCCACCGGAATCGGTGTGCTCTATGGGCGCGAGGACGCTCTCGCCGAGACACCGCCGTGGCAGGGGGGCGGCAACATGATCACCGACGTCACGATGGAGCGCTCGCTGTATCAGGGGCCGCCGAGCAAGTTCGAAGCCGGCACCGGCAACATCGCCGATGCGGTGGGTCTCGGGGAGGCGTTGCGTTACGTCGAGCGGGTGGGTGTCGAGCGCATCGCCGCCTACGAGCACGCGCTGCTGCGGTACGCGACCCCGCGGCTGGCCGATGTCCCCGGTGTTCGCCTGGTGGGCACCGCGACCGAGAAGGCCAGTGTGCTGTCGTTCGTGCTGGCCGGCCATGAGCCGCTGGAGGTCGGCAAGGCACTCAACGCCGAGGGCATCGCGGTGCGTGCCGGACATCACTGCGCCCAGCCGATTCTGCGTCGCTACGGCCTGGAGGCCACGGTTCGCCCGTCATTCGCCTTCTACAACACCTTCGACGAGGTCGACGTGTTCATCAGCGCGGTGCGCCGTATCGCCGAGGGCGGCACGAACGCCGGCTGAGCCGGATTACGTCCGCATTCAGTCGTAGACCGGCAGCCACATGGTCTCGACGATGGCTCGCGCGACGTCGTCATGGGCCTTGGTGGCTACGCCGTCGTCGACTGCGGCGTGATAGACGGCCTCGGCGACCGTCGCCGAAATCCCGCGGAGGTCCTGAACGTCGGGCAACAGCGAATCCCCGGTTTTAGTCGGATTAGCCCGGTGCGCAAGGGCTTTGGCTGCCGCGCGCAGCATGCCCTGGGTCAGCCGCCGGGCTCCGGCCACGACGGCGCCCAGGCCGATGCCCGGAAACACCAGCACGTTGTTGGCCTGGCCGATGGTGTAGGTGGTGCCGTCGTATTCGACGGGCGCGACCGGGGTACCGGTAGCAACCAGAGCCTTTCCGTTCGACCACGTCAGGACGTCGGCCGGCATGGCTTCCATCCGCGAGGTCGGATTGGACAGCGGGAAGATCATCGGGCGTTCGCACGATGCCGTCATCGCTTCGACGACCTCTTGGGTGAACGCGCCGGAGACCGTCGAGGAGCCGAGCAACACGGTCGGGGAGGCCAGCTTGATCGCGTCGGCCAGTCCGATCCGTGCCCCGGGCTGGATGCCCAGCTGGCTACGGTTTTTCGCGTACGGCAGCTGGAATTCCCGCAGACCCTCCATGTCGTCGAACAGCAGCCCCTGCTTGTCGATGGCCCAGATCTGCGACGTCGCCTGCTCGGCGGTGGCGCCGTCGGCCACCATGGCGTCCCGGATCTGGTCGGCGACACCCATGCCCGCGGTACCGGCCCCGAAGACGATCACCTTCTGGTCGCCGACCGGGACGCCGGTGACGTGCGATCCCCCGTCGATCGCGGCCACCACCACCGCGCCGGTGCCTTGCACGTCGTCGTTGAACACGCAGTACTGCGCGCCGTAGGTCTGCAGGATCATCCGCGCGTTGGCCGGCCCGAAGTCCTCGAAGTGCAGCATCGCCCGCGGAAACATCCGGTGGGCGGTCTCGATGTAGCGCTTGATGAACTCGTCGTATTCGGCGCCGCTGCGCCGGGCGTGTCGATTGCCTAGGTAGAACGGGTCCTGCAACAGCTGCTCGTTGTCGGTGCCGACGTCGAGCGACACCGCCAGGCAGCGGCGGGGATCGATGCCGCCACCGGCGGTGTAGAGCGCCAGTTTGCCCACCGCGATCTGGATGCCGCCGACGCCCCAGTCGCCGATGCCCAGGATGGCTTCGGCGTCGGTGCAGACGATCAGGTCGACGTCGTCGGGTCCGAGCCCCAGGGTTTCGAAGGCCGCCGCGATGTCGTCGGGTTCGTCGATGCTCAGGAACAGCCCGCGTTGCCCACGGTATTCATCCGAGAACCGTTGGATCGCTTCGCCGACCGTGGGCGTATACACCACCGGCATCAGTTGGGGCAGATGGTCGATCAGCACCTTGTAATAGAGCAGTTCGTGGCGGTAATGCAGCTGTTCGAGCAGCAGGTTGCGGCCCAGATCGGTGGCCAGGCTCTGCAATTGATGCCACACCCGGTCGGCCTGCTGGTCCAGGGTGAGCACCGCCGCCGGAAGGCGACCGACGAGGCCGAGCTGCCGGCGTTGCTCGCGGGTGAAGCCGACCCCGCGATTGAGACTGGGCGTGGACAGTGCTGCCGGAAACCGAGGCACGCGGGCATCGCTCATCACCATCTCCGTCCGTGACCTGACGCGTCAAGTCACGGTAACGCCGGGGGCCGGTACGCGCCTCGAAGGGTCCACCAAGAGCGAGTTCTGGTCAGTAGACGTCGCGGTGGTAGCGCTTGGCCGCGCTCAGCGACCGCACGTAGGCGGTGGCCGCTTCGGTATCGAGATGTCCGTGCTCGGCGGCGATGTCGCAGAGCGTGCGGTCGACATCTTTGGCCATCGGGTCGGCGTTGCCGCATACGTACAGTTGCGCTCCGTCCTGCAGCCATCGCCACAGCTGCGCTCCGCGCCGGCGCATCAGATGCTGCACGTAGACCTTCTCCCGCTGATCGCGCGAGAACGCAAGATCGAGCTGGGTGAGGAAGCCGTCGGCATGCATCGCCTGGATCTCCTCGCGATAGTAGAAGTCGGTGGCGGCGTGGCGTTCCCCGAAGAACAACCAGTTCGGTCCGGTGTGGCCGAGCGCGCGTCGCTCCTGCAGGAAGGCCCGGAAGGGCGCGACACCGGTTCCGGGACCGATCATGATCATCGGTGTGCGCGGATCACCGGGGGGCCGGAAGCTGCCGGATTTCTTTACATAGACCGCGATCTCGTCGCTGGGGGACCGGTCGGCCAGATAAGTCGAGCACACCCCGCGCCGCGGCACGCCCTGGAAGTTGTACCGCACCGGCGACACGGTCAGGTGCACTTCCCCCGGGTGCTGTTTGGGGCTGGACGATATCGAATACAGCCGCGGCTGAAGAGGTTTGAGTACGGCTAGCCACTCGTCGGCGGTTGCGGTGACCGGTGCCTGAGTCAGCAGGTCGACCGACTGCCGGCCCCACCACCAATCATCAAGGGCGGCTTTGTTTTCCGGGCGCATCAGGTCGGCGAGCTGGCCGGCAACGTCGCGGTCTGCGGTGCGCTGCTGGACGAAGCGCAGCAGGGCGGGACTGATGTGAGCGATTTCGAGCCGATCGGTCAACGCCGCACGCAGCGACATCGACCCGTGGTTGGCGACATCGACTTCGGTGTGGCCATTCAGTCCGGTCACCGTCAGCCATTCGTCGACCAGCCGGCTGTCGTTGCGGGGCCACACCCCCAGCGCGTCGCCGGCTTCGTAGCTGACCGCTTGTTCGGGCGCGTGAAAAACCAACTGCCGCACGTCTTTTCCTGAACGCGGCTTGCTGAGCATGGTGTTGCGGACCACGCTGGTGATCAGTGGGTTCTTTTTCGTGAACGCCGGTGGTGTTCGGGTCGCTGTCGGTGACGTGTGACGCGGTGTGACCGTGGTCGGCACCGAGCTGCGCAGCTCGTGCAGCACCCGGCTCAGCCAGCCGGCGGCGGGATCCTCGTAGTCGGGTTCGCAGTCGACGCGGTCGACGATGCGGGTTGCGCCCAACTCGGCAAGGCGCTGGTCCAGTGCGCGCCCGTGGCCGCAGAAATTGGCATAGTTGGAGTCTCCCAGCGCCAGGACGGCGTAGCGGATACCGGTCAGGCGCGGCGCGGTTTCAGCCGTCAGCGCGCGCCAGAAGGCTGCGCCGTTGTCCGGTGACTCGCCGTCCCCGGTGGTGCTGGTGATCAGCAGCAGCTGCTGAGCCGCCGGCAGCTGCGACACCGGGAACTCGTCCATGCCGTGCAACGCGACCGGCAGCTGCGCCGCACGCAGTTGCGCGGCGACGTCAGCGGCGAGTTCTTCCGCGGTCCCGGTTTGCGACGCCCACAACACCACGATCGGCGCGGTTGCCTCGGCGGGGTCTTCGGGGCGAGCATCGGCGGCGCGGGGGCGGGTGACCGGCACCGGTTGCGGCGTCTCGGCGCGCGCGAACATGCCCGCGAGCAAGCCCTCCAACCACAGCCGGGTGGGGGTATCGAAGGGAGCGCTCACCGGCACGGTGGGCACCCCGGCCATCCGCCGACCGGTTTCGGTGCGCAGCCCCGCCAGCAAACCGGCAAGGTAGGAGCGGGCGAACGGACCGAACTGCGGCATCGGCTCGTTCGCCACCCCGAGGAACTCGGCGAGCGCGTCGACGTGGGCCACACCGAGGTGCGGTGTGTCGGTGAGCAACGTCGGTTCCGGTCGATCGGCCGCGCCGGCGGTGGGTTCGTCTGCCGAATGTGGCTCGGCCGCGGGTTGGGCAACCTTCGTCAGGGTGACCGCACACACCTTGTATTCCGGTTGCCGCGATATCGGGTCGACGGCGTCGTTGGTGACCGCATTGATCGAGAGGTACTCGCCGAAGACGTCGTTCCAGTGGAACGGAGCAAAACAGTTGCCGGGCCGCACCCGGTCGGTGACCAGGGCGGGCAGCACCGCGCGGCCGCGGCGAGACGCTATCTCGACGTGGTCACCGTCGCGGACGTGCAGCCGCGCGGCGTCATCGGGGTGGATCTCGACCAGCGGGCCCGGGTTGAGTTTGTTGAGTTTGGCGACCTTGCCGGTCTTGGTCAGCGTGTGCCACTGGTGCGGCAGGCGTCCGGTGTTGAGCAGGAACGGGTAGTCACCGTCGGGCATCTCGTCGGGCAGCAGATGGGGGCGGGCGAAGAACACCGCACGTCCGCTGGCGGTCGGGAACGCCAACCGCGGCACCGTGCCGTCGTCGCGCACCAACCGTGTCTGGCTGACCCCGTCGTTGCGGTAGCGGATCGGGTTGCGGCCACTGCTGTCGGGTGGGCAGGGCCATTGCAACGGTGTCTCACGCAACCGGTCGTAGCTGATGCCCCGCAGGTCGTATCCGGTCGCCGGGTTCGAGAACCGCTTGATCTCTTCGAACACGTCCTCGGCGGATTGGTAGCTGAACGCTTCCGAATAGCCCATCTCGCAAGCGATCCGGGCGATGATCTGCCAGTCCGGCAGCGCCTGTCCGACCGGCTCGACGGCCTTCTGGAACAACGTCATGGTCCGCTCGGAATTGACCATCACCCCCTCGGACTCGGTCCACAGCGCGGCGGGCAGCAACACGGTTGCGTACTCGTTGGTCTCGGTCTCCGCGAACGCTTCCTGACTGATCACCAGTTCGGCCTTCTCCAGCCCGGCCAGTACCGTCTTCCGATTCGCCACGGTGGCAACGGGGTTGGTGCAGATGATCCAGCATGCCTTGATGTCGCCTGCGGCCATCCGGGAAAACATGTCCACCACACCGGCGCTGACCTCGGTGCGCAGCGACCCCTGCGGAATACCCCACTGCTGTTCCACGAATTCGCGGTCGGCGGCCGAGAGCACCGAGCGCTGTCCCGGCAGATCCGGTCCCAGGTAACCCATTTCGCGTCCGCCCATGGCATTGGGCTGCCCGGTGAGGGAGAAGGGGCCGTTGCCCGGCTTGCAGATCGCGCCGGTGGCCAGATGCAGGTTGCACAGCGCGTTGGTGTTCCAGGTGCCGTGGGTGCTCTGGTTGAGGCCCATCGTCCAGCAGCTCATCCAATTGGCGGCTTCGCCGATCCAGCGCGCTGCGGTGCGGATGTCTTGGACAGGGATGCCGGTGATTTCGCTGACCACCTCGGGTGCGAACTGCTCGAGAAAGCTCGGCATCACCTCCCAGCCCTCGGTGAACTCGGCGATGAAATGCGGGTCTGTCTGGCCGTTTTCGACGATCAGCTGCAGTAGGCCGTTGAGCAGCGCCAGGTCGGTGCCGGGGGCGATCTGCAGGAACAGGTCCGCCTTGTCCGCGGTCGCGGTGCGGCGTGGGTCGACGACGATCAATTTGGCACCGGCCTGGACGCGTTCCATCATCCGCAGGAACAGGATCGGGTGGCAGTCAGCCATATTGGCGCCGATGACGAGAAACACGTCGGCCTGGTCGAAATCCTGATACGAGCCGGGCGGTCCGTCTGCTCCCAACGACAGCTTGTAACCCGAACTGGCACCGGCCATGCACAGCCGCGAATTCGCCTCGATCTGGTTGGTGCCGATGAACCCCTTGGTCAGCTTGTTGGAAAGGTACTGGGCCTCGATGGACATCTGTCCGGACACGTACACCGCGACGGCATCCGGGCCGTGCTCGTCGATGATGGCGCGTAACCGCTTGGCGCAGTGGGTGATCGCATCGTCGATCGGAACCGGTTCGAGGGACTCCCCGCGGTAGTTGCGCAGGTATGCCGACTCCAGCCGTCCCGGTGCGGCGAGCAGGTCGGCGGTGGTGGCGCCCTTGGTGCACAACCGCCCAGAATTAGCCGGATGCGAGGTGCGGCCAATTGACTTGGCAATGTGGCGCTTTCCGGTTGCCGCATCCGTTGTGACCTGCAGCACAATGCCGCAGCCCACGCCGCAATAGGCGCACATAGTCTCCACGGCGTCCTTACCGGGCGCCATGAGTTCCCTGGCCACGCCTTACGTCCTTTCTGCGACCGCTGCTTACGCACCACTGCGCAACGGTGTATTCGTCAAATCCTGCGACAAGGATGTTTCGGTACGGGATGCCGGACGTTTCGGCCGTTTTACGGTTTCCTCGGAGCGGGTTAGCCGCGCCGGTGCGTTGCTGGAAATCGGCGAACACGTCTGCCGGGCCGTCAAGCCGAGCCGGTCATCCTCGGGTCGTCATCGACCGGTGATCTCGAGGTCAGATTACCCGCGAGTCTGCTGCGGCGACGCCCGTCTGGGCGGTGCAGCTGTAGTTTTGACGAAACTTGGGGAACATTGACAGTTTTCGCCAAGCTCCCGGCGTCCGTCCCGAACCGGATCTGCGCAGACCCCAAGAGGTTTGCCCACAGAGATTTACCTGGTACTGCACAGATTTCGCTAAGCTCGCGGGGTGCGTCGTCGGCCGGCTGTGATCCGTCTGTACCTGGGTGTGCTGCTCGGGATCGCCGGGATTGCCGGCGCTGCCGGTTGCGCAGGGAAATCGTCGACACCGCCGCCTCCGCCGCCGGATACCTGCAAGCAGTCCGATGGCCCGGCGGCCGACACGGTGCGACAGTCCATAGCCGCTGTTCCGATCGAGGTGCCAGGCTCCAGCTGGGTGGAAATCGCGCGGGGACACACCAGGAAATGCCGGCTGTACTGGGTGCAGATCATCCCTACCATCGCTTCCGAGTCGACTCCGCAACAATTGCTGTTCTTCGACCGCAACACCCCGTTGGGATCGCCGACCCCCGATCCGAAGCCCTACATAACGGTGCTGCCTCCCGGTGATGACACCGTGACGGTCCAGTACCGGTGGCGAGCCGGTGGTGACCCCGAATGCTGTCCCAGCGGGATGGGCACGGTTCGATTTCAGATCGGACTCGACGGCAAGCTGAAAGCACTGGGCCCGATACCGCACTCGTAGCGACCTGTGGCGACCAGTGACATTGGCCCACAGTCGGTTACGGTGGCGTAGCCAACCGGTCGCGGTGAGCGCCTACAGGACTTGTTCAGCTGTTCTTCAGCAGATTCAGGCTGCCCACAACGTGCCGCGCGACTGCAAGTTTGGCACTCTGGGAGTTCGTGGTTGTTTCCCGGCGGGAAGCAACGTGGCCGGGGCTAAGGAGAGTGATGGAACAGCAGATGCTGCTGCAACGCGAGGAGCCACGGAGCAATTCCGGCCACGCTCAGCACAATTCGGACACTTCAGCAAGGCGCAGGAGTAGCTCGCGGGATATTTCGCATTGGGACGCCGAGGATGTCGCGGCATGGGAAGCCGGCAACAAGGTCATCGCCCGGCGCAATCTGTTCTGGTCGGTGGTCACCGTGCATCTGGGCTACTCCGTGTGGACGCTGTGGCCGGTGCTGGTGTTGTTCATGCCCCAGAGCGTCTACGGTTTCTCCGCCGGCGACAAATTCATGCTCGACACCGTCGCAACCCTGGTGGGGGCGTGCACGCGGCTGCCCTACTCGCTGGCCACGACGATCTTCGGCGGTCGCAACTGGGCGATTTTCTCGGTGACCGCGCTGCTGGTCCCCACCATCGGCACGTTGGTGTTGTTGACTCATCCGGGGTTGCCGTTGTGGCCGTATCTGGTGTGCGCGGCGCTGACCGGGCTGGGCGGCGGTAATTTCGCGGCGTCGATGAGCAACGCCAACGCGTTCTACCCGCATCGGCTGAAAGGCTCGGCGCTCGGCATTGCCGGCGGCGTGGGAAATCTCGGGGTGCCGACCATCCAGTTGGTCGGGCTGCTGATCATCGCCGTGTTCGGGGACGGAAAGCCGTACCTGGTGTGTGGGCTCTACGCGGTGCTGCTGGTCGGCGGGGCCATCGGCGTGACGCTGTTCATGAACAACGTCGAGCAACACCGCGTGAAAGCCAACCGACTGCGCCCGATCATCTCCGCGGTCCTGTCCATTCGCGACACCTGGCTGCTGGCACTGCTCTACCTGGGCACCTTCGGCTCGTTCATCGGGTTTTCGTTCGCATTCGGGCAGGTGCTGCAGACCAACTTCGTGGCTGCCGGTCAAAGCACCGCGCAGGCCGCGTTGCATGCCGCCGAACTGGCGTTCCTGGGACCGCTGCTGGCGGCAGTGGCCCGGGTCTACGGCGGGCGGCTGGCCGACCGGCTCGGCGGCAGCCGTCTGACCCTGGTGGTCTTTGTCGCCATGACGCTGGTTGCCGGTCTGCTGATCGGCGCCGGCAGCCTGGAAGACCGGCACAGCGGCCCCATGCGGGGAGCCAGCATGGCCGGTTACTTCGTCTGCTTCATCGCGTTGTTCATCCTGTCCGGGTTGGGCAACGGGTCCGTCTACAAGATGATCCCGACGATTTTCGAGGCATGCAGCCGCGAGCTGCATCTCGGCTCGGATCTCAGCGAAGCCGAGCGCCGGGACTGGTCGAGGCTGATCTCCGGGGTGGCCATCGGGCTGGTGGCGTCCTTGGGTGCGTTCGGAGGGGCCGGAATCAACCTGGCGCTGCGCGAGTCCTACGTGGCCACCGGCGCCGCGACCGACGCGTTCTGGATCTTCATGGTGTTCTACGCCGGTGCGGCCGCCCTGACCTGGAAGGTCTACGTTCGCCGGCCGGTCGGATACCTTCCGGCTCTGCAGCCGGCCGCCGTCGAGCTCGTGGCGCAGCCGGCCGCCGTCGAGCTGGTGGGTCGCTGAGCTCAGTCGGGCAGGTTCTCCGGGTGCAACATCTCGGCGTAGCGCAACGGTTCGGGGATCCCGAAGCCGTCCACCAACGTCTTGGCGTGGGGCCGTAGCACTCGGCACCGGTCGTTGATGCCGCGGGTAACCGCCTTGGCTCGTTCCGTCGACAGGAACCGGTGCTCGATGTACCAGGCCTTGTCGTCCTCGATCACCGACAAGGCGTACAAATCGCACACCGCCTCGAGCACTTCGCGGGCCTCGCGGTCCGGGCAGGATTCGATCCCGGCGACGAACGCCTCCAGCACCACCCGGTCGATGTGCGCCTGCGCGGCATGCAGCACGTGATCCTGGACCGCGTTGAAGGCGTCGAACGCCGACATCTCGTTGGATTTGCTTTGCAGCCGGCGCGCCACCGAGGACAGCAGATACTCCTCGCGGTCCTCGAACATCTTGACCTGGGTGCCGCGGTTGAACAGGCTGCCCTCTTCCTCGTTGTCCTGGCGGGCGTCCACGACCGTCTGAATGATGGTCTCGGCCGCGGTGCGTTTCAGCACCCGCTGACCCACGGTGTTGGCGGCGAAGCGCACCCATTCCACCGGGCTCATGCTGCGGATGTCGTCGGCGTAGGCGGTCAGCAGCTCCTTGGCCACCAGCTGGGTCAGCACGTGGTTGTCACCCTCGAACGTGGTGAACACGTCGGTGTCCGCGCGCAGTGCGATCAGCCGGTTCTCGGCCATGTAACCGGCTCCGCCGCAGGCCTCCCGGGCCTCCTGAATGGCGCGGCTGGCGTGCCAGGTGTTGGCGGCCTTCAGCCCGGCGGCCCGGGCTTCCAGCTCACGCTGCTCCTCGGCGTCCGGGTCGTCTGCCGTTTGCAGGTCATGGCACCTGGACACCAGCTCGTTCTGGGCGAACTGCAGCGCATACGACCGCGCGATCAGTGGGAACAACCGCCGCTGGTGGACCAGGTAGTCCATGATCAGAAATTCGCTGTCGTCGTCGTCGGGTGCGCTGAATTGCCTGCGCTGCAACGCATACCGGGTGGCAATGTCCAACGCGACGCGTGCGGCCGCTGCCGCGCTGCCGCCGACCGTCACCCGGCCGCGGATCAGCGTGCCGATCATGGTGAAGAAGCGGCGGCTGGCGTTTTCGATCGGCGAGCTGTAGGTGCCGTCGGGTGCGACGTCGCCGTACTTGTTCAGCAGATTCACCCGCGGAATACGGACGTGGTCGAACATGATGCGGCCGTTGTCGACGCCGGGCAGGCCACCTTTGTAGAGGCAGTCCGACGTCGTCACACCCGGCAGGTCGTTGCCCTCGTCGTCGCGGATCGGGACCAGGAAGCAGTGCACCCCGTGGTTGACCTGCTCGCCGTTTCCGGTGGTGATCAGCTGCGCGAAAACCGCTGCCAGGCGCGCGGTTTCGGCCGCCCCGCCGATGTAGTCCTTGCGCGCCGTCGGGGTGGGGGAGTCGATGACGAACTCTTCGGTCTCGGCGTCGTAGGTGGCGGTGGTCTCCAGCGACTGCACGTCGCTGCCGTGCCCGGTCTCGGTCATCGCGAAGCAGCCGCGGATGTCGAGGTTGATGATCTTGGGGACGTACTCCTCGTGATGGCGCTGGGTGCCCAGGTTCTCGACGGCACCGCCGAACAGGCCCCACTGCACTCCGGCCTTGACCATCAGGGACAGATCCGACATGGCCAGCATCTCGATCATCGTGATCGCCGCGCCCACGTTGCCGGTGCCGCCATGCTCCTTGCGGAAGCTGTCTTCGGCGGCGCCCGCGGCGGCCAACAACTGCATCTGCTCGGCCACTTTGGCGCGGGCGATGACGGTGTTGGGTGTGTAGTGCGGGCGGAAGACCTCCAGGTTCAGCTTCTTGCGCATGTCGTTCTTCACGTCGCGGAAGCGCCCGTCGAGGGCGTTGCGCAGATGTTGGGCAGTGTCGGCAGTGTTGGTCATGTCCGGCGCCATACCCGAACCGTAACGCCGTCAACCACGGTGTGGGCAAGAGACGGTATCGGTGTGCGAATACGGAAGGCACATATGTCGTTTCGCCCCGGTGGGTTTAGACCGAAGTTAATCCGGGTTTTGGCGGGGATCTGGGGTGTGAGCTGCGGTTCAGTCTGTTGACCCGCAAGAAATGTAGACAAAATAGAGTGTGTCGTTCACGGGATTTCTTCGTCGGGATGGCTAGGATTACCTATTATGTCACGCCGTAACGAGAAGGTGCACGTAGCCAAAGTGCGCAGGGCTCACGTGACCGGCTCCGGTGAGAAGCGTTGCTACGAATCGGTGTATCTGCGCCGTACGTTCCGCCAAGGCGGCAAGGTG
>NZ_UPHQ01000351.1 GCF_900566055.1 Mycobacterium innocens | reverse complement strand
CGGGCCTCCCCTGAATCCGTGGAGACTTCAGTTGTAGGGATCTTGTGGTGAAGTTGTTTGCTGCTGCCCCGGGTAGCAGCCAGGGGGTGGTGCCCGCAGCCGGTGTCAGGGCTGGCCGTAGGCCACCCGCAGGGCTTGGCCTTGACGCCGGCGAGGACACCTCCATACTGCTCGTTGCCGGGGCGGGATGCACTCATGACTGCTGCCCGTCGGATTCGGACCCGCCGTCACGGAGCTGCTGTTCGTGTTGCAGCGGAGATCGCATGTTCAGTGCCGAATGACGGCGATCAGCGTTGTAGTCCTCGATCCAGGCGACCAGCTCGTGTCGGGCCTGGACCTTGGTGTCAAAGTGCTCCAGCATGCGTAACTCGAATTCCAAAGTGGAATGCCAGGATTCGATCACCGCGTTGTCCAGAGCCGAGCCCGGCCGTCCCATGGATTGCCGGATTCCGCAACGTCGGCAAGCAGCCCGAAACGCACCCGCGGTGTACTCGCTGCCTTGATCGGTGTGCAAGGTGACCCCGGCAATCTGCTGTCTTCCGCCGCGCACCGCCACCGCCATGGACAAGGCCCCGTAGGCCAGCTCGGCGTCGTGGTGCTCACCGATCGCGAACCCGATAATGCGCCGTGAGGCCATATCCAGCACCGAATCCAACTGGAGCTTGCCCTCATCGGTATCGACTTCGGTACCGTCGCCGTACCACCTGGTGTTGAGCTGTTTGGCGGCGAACTTGCGTTTAACCAGGTCAGACGCTCGCCACCGACCTTTGCCCGGCCGGGTGGTATGCCGGCGGCGCCGCTTGGGGCGAGCCACCAGGCCCTGCTCACGCATGATCGTCGCGACGGTGTTGACACTGATGCTCCAGCCCTCATCGCGAAGGTCGGCGTAGATCCGCGGGGATCCGTATTTACCCTTGTGAACGGCGAACAGCCGCCCGATGTCTGCGGTCAGCGCCCTTCGGCGAGCGTGCCGGGGTGATGGGTCGCCATGGCGCCACTTGTAGAACCACGACTGCGACACCCCCAACGCCCGGCACGTCGTAGCGTGCGCGATGCCGTAGTGCGCCCTCTGGGAGTCGATGAACCGCGACATCTCTACCGGCCCATCGCTTCTCGAACCCAAAGGGCGCATGAGCGCTTGAGCACATCACGCTGCATCGCCAGCTCGGCATTCTCCCGTCGAAGCCGGATCAACTCTTGGCGTTCGGACTCACTCAACTCATCGTTACCGCCGGCCCGTCGCCGCCGCTCCTGGGTGCACCAGTGCCCCAGCGTGCCCTCGTGGATCCCGAGCTCTCGGGCCACCTGCGCGATCGACTTGCCGGTCTCTCGCACGATCCGCACCGCGCCAGCCTTGAAGTCCTCATCGAACTTCCGCCTGTTTGCTGCCATCGCCGCCTCCTCAATAGCGACGTCTCCACGCTACGAGGGGAATCCC
>NZ_UPHQ01000096.1 GCF_900566055.1 Mycobacterium innocens | reverse complement strand
GCGGGCAGACCGGCCGCCACCAGAGTTTGCTTCGGACATGATCAGATCCTCCGTAAAAGCTGGGAGAACCCGTCGGATGCCGTCTGATCGACACGCCGATCTCTATCGCGAAGTCAGACGCAAACCACCTGGCTGGCGGCGCATATCGCGATGAGTGTGCTCACCGTGTTCCGCGCATCGCGTGGCGCACCGTGGCCGGGATCGTCACCCGGGTGGTCGCCGACGGCCGCGACACCAACGACCTGTTGTCGGGCCTGGTCCGCATCGGCATCGACGAGATCGCCTACCGCAAGGGGCACCGCTATTTACCGTGATCGTCGGCCACACGACCGGCCGGCTGGCGTGGGTCGCCGAGGGCCGCAACACCGAAACCTGGGCAGGTTCTTCGATCAGCTCGGGACCCAGCGATGCGCACTGTTGACCCATGTCAGCTGCGACGCAGCGGAATGGATCCACGCCGTGGTGCGCGCACGCGCACCGCAGGCGGTGATTTGCCTGGATGCGTTCCACGTCGTGTCCTGGGCACTCAAAGCGCTGGACAAGGTGCGGGCACGCACCATGACCCGCGCCAGGATCCACGACCGGCACGCAATGTGGGCGACCCCAAGAACCCCGGCCGACGTGACCGGTGAGCAACGCACCAGCCTCGCCGAGATCGCAGTCACCAACCAGGCCCTGTACTGGGCCTATCTGCTCAAAGAGCAGCTGCGTGAGGTTTTTCGGGTCAAGGGCCGAGCCGGTCGGCAGCCTGCTGGCGGGATGGTTGTCGTGGGCGTCGCACTCGCGCATCCACGAGTTCGTCGCGCTGGCCCGGAGTTTCCGGACTGTGGACCAAATAGAGTCCGATCCGGAAAGGATGTAGAGAAGGTGGCGCAGAAATACACGAAATACAAACCCGAGTTTCGTGATGAGGTCGCTAAGCTCATCGTCGAGTCGAATCGTTCAATCGCCGAGGTGGCGCGTGAATATGGGCTCAACGAGACGACTGGTGGCGGGTGGGCGAAGAAATACCGTGCCGAACACGCGGCCGACGAACCACCTCTAGAATTATCCGAACGTGCCCGACTGCGCGAACTTGAGCGCCGTACTACCGGACACCGAGCACCTGAATTCACACCTCGCGGCATAAAAGGAGCGAAAACCGCAGTCCGGAAACCGCGGGGCAGTCCATCGCGCTGGCCCGCAGCATCCGCCGCTACCGCGATCTGATCTGGAACACCATAGACCACGGTCCTGTCCAACGCCCGATCCGAAGCCACCAACACCCACCTGCGGGCATCGACTAAACGCGCCTACGGATTTCACAGTCCCGACGCGCTCATCGCCATGGCGCTGCTGACCCGAGGCGGACTCTGCCCACCACTACCCCGCCGCGCCCCATGAAATCCAGCCCACGGAAACGTCAGTAGATCCCAGCGTCACCTGCCTTCCAAGCTGTTTCAGGTCGAGTAAGCGGTGTAGTTCAAAGTGGTCATCATTCCGGCTTCCAAGTGGTAGCCGTGATGGCAGTGCAGCATCCAGGTGCCCGGGTTGTCGGCAATCAGCACGGCGTTGAGTTTCTGGTTCGGCAGCACGATGACGGTGTCTTTGCGGGCGCCCAGGGTGCCGTCGGGTTTGATCACCTGAAAGGTGTGACCGTGCAGGTGCATGGGGTGGTACATCATCGTCGAGTTGGTGAAGGCCAGGGTGGCTCGTTGGCCCTGTTTGACGGTCACCGGCGGATTGTCCGGGTAAGGCTTCCCGTTGATCGCCCAGTCGTATTTCATCATGGAGCCGGTGAGTTCGAGGACCAGGTTCACATCCGATTGCACTGACCCCAAGCTTGCGGACGGTGGGGCGGTGAAGGTTTCGACGGTACCGATTCGGCCGTTGAGCTCGGGCGGCTGGAAGTTGACGTCTGGTGGGCTGCCCCCAGCGGTCTTCAGCAATGCGCGCCCGGGTTTCGCCGGCTTGCCTTCAGGCATTGCTACCAGCGGGAAGACCCCGTCGCCGGCGGTGACGATGACGTCATAGCGTTCGGCCATGCCCACCAACAGTGCGTCGGTGTCGGTCGGCGCGACCGGGAAACCGTCGGTGTGGGTGACCGTCATGACGTGGCCTGCCAAAGCCACGCGGAAGGCGGTATCAGCGCCGGCGTTGATGATTCGGATGCGAATGCGCTGGCCCGGTCTCGCATCAAAAGTGGTCGGCGCTGCCGCAACGCGACCATTTACCAGGTAGTACGGGTAATCGATGTCGCCGGCGTCTCCGCCGAGCAAAGCACTGCTATACACCGCGGACATTTCGGGCATTTCCTGGCGGCTGGGTCCCTGAGTTGGCGTGTGAGAGCCTTTGAGTTCATCAAATATCTGTTGAGGATTCTTGCCGATGCCGTCGGTCCAGTCGTCGAGGATGACGACCCATTCGGCGTCGTAGCGGCCTGGGTCGGCGGGGTCGTCGATGATCACCGGCAGATAAAGCCCGTAATCGGTCTGCAGGCCGACGTGTGGGTGAGCCCAGTAGGTGCCGGGGTGCGGCGACGAGAACCGGTAGGTGAAGTCGCTGTTGGCGCTGATATTGGGGGTGGATGGGAAGACGCCGTCCATGTCGTTGCGCAACGCGATGCCGTGCCAGTGCACCGAGGTGGCGTCGCCGAGCCGGTTCCTGACCGTAACGGCCAGTTCGTCCCCGATATTGGCGCGGAGCAGCGGGCCGGGCAGGGAGTCGCCGTAGGCCAGTGTGCCCGCGATCGGACCGCCCAGGTCAACCGACGCCGACTGAGCGGTCAGGGTCGAGGTGACGGTCCGTCCGGTATGCGGGCGGGCCTTTTCGGCCGCAGCGATGGCCTGCTGCAGGTTCGGTGCGGGATCGCTTCGCCCACATGCCCCGAGCGCCAGGCCGGCCGCGCCGGCAATCGACGCGGTGACGAACGTGCGGCGATTGAGTAGGACGTCATTCCACTGTGCTCGCATCACCATTCCTTCGTCGGTTTCTCTGTTTGCCGCGTCTGCTGCCGCGGGGTAATTCGTCTAACACCGTCGATGTGCTTTCCCCGGCGATGAGCGGCGCCATGATGTGTTCATTGCGATGCTTGTTGACGAGTTTGCTACTGATCCCGGGATGCGTCGACCAGTGTCGCGCTCAAGATTGTTCCCGCTGAACTTCGGGGGATTGCCGAGCGCCGGTTGATCCGCTCGCGCATTGTTCGGCTGCGCGGGGCTGCAGGTGATGATTGCGGTCGAGGATGCGCAAAGCCAAAGCCGCGAGGACACCGATGACGAAGAGCCCTACCCATACCAATTCACCGGCTCCTGCCTGCCGCGCTGCACCCATTGCCCAACCGGTGGCCAGGTTGCCGGCAAGGATTCCCACTCCGACGATGGTGTTGTAGAACCCGTAATGCGTAGCCACGAGCCGGCCTCCGGCGAGGGCCATAACGGTGTCCATCTCGAACGGGAAGACCGCGGCCGAGCCGACGGCCAACATAGCGGCAGTCACCAGCAGCGCGGCGGCAGCCGCAAAAATTCCGAGTCGGGAGCCGTCGGGGACGGCCACCAGCGGCAAGAACGAGGCCGCCAGGGTGGCCAGCCCGATGGCTAGGCTGCGCCCAGTGCCCCACCGGGCGGCGAACCAGCGAGTGATGCGCAGCTGTCCGGCGACCGCCACCAGACCCGAAACCACGAAGATCGCTGCCACCAGCAGTGTTTGGTAGCGCTTGGTCACCAGCGCCGCCTGCAGCGGCAGGGCGAGATAGACCTGGAAGGACAACACGTAGGAGCCGATCATCGCCGCGGCGAACAGCAAGAAGGACCGGTTGCCCAGGACGACTCGCCAGTCCTCGAGTATCGATGTTTTTTCCGGTCCCAGATCGGCGCTGTGCTGCGGCAGCGCCAGCAATTGCGCCACTGTCAGCACCGCGAAGATCGCCGCCGCACCTGCCGCCGTGATGCGGAAGTCGATAGCCACCAGCAGAACTCCGACTAGCGGGCCGAGCAGAATTCCGGCCTGATAGAAGATGTTGAACACCGCGAACGCTTCCACGCGGCGCTCACGTGAATCGGCGGCGAGATATGCGCGCACCGCGGGGTTGAACAACGCTCCGGCGAAGCCGGTGGCAGCTGAGGCGATCAACACGACCGGCAACGAGTGGGCGAAGATCAGCAACGCGAAGCCGCCCGTGCGGAGCAGACAGCCGGCCACGATCAATGGTTTATAGCCGATCCGGTCTGCCAGCGTGCCGCCCACAATGAACATGCCCTGTTGGGAGAAGTTGCGGACACCCAAGACCAGCCCGACGGCCCACCCCGCCAGCCCGAGTGGGCCGGCGAGGTAGGCCGCCAGGTACGGCATCAACATGTAGAACCCCAGGTTGATGCCGAACTGGTTGATCATCAGCATCCGGCTGGGCCGGTCGAAGCTGCGGAATTGCGTCAGCAATTCCATTACTGCATCGCTACGGTGGGATCCACCACGGTGGTGCACCGGGTCCAGGACTGCACGACCTGCTGGTTGGGGTGGCCGATCATGGCCGGCTCTTCGGGCGGTAGCTGGTCGAGGAGGCCGTGCTGGCGGCAGTATTCGTCGTTGTAGATGGTGTCGAAATAGCGTTGCGGGCCGTCGGGGAAGACCGCGGCGATGGTGGTGTCGGCGGACATGGTGCGTGCGGCCCACCCGGCGACCAAACCGACGGCCCCCACGCTCCAGCCGCCGCTGGCGTGGTGGGTGGCTGCCAGGGCACGCGCCGCCCACACGGCCTCGGCGGGCGCCACCCAGTGCACCTCGTCAAACGCCGCATAGTCGACGTTTCGGGGGTAGATGCTCGATCCCAGACCCCGCATCAACCGGGTCGCCGCGGGTTGGCCGAAGATCGTCGAGCCGATGGTGTCCACCCCGATCACCTGCAGACCAGGGTTAGCCTTGCGCAGCACCCGTGCCACACCAGCCGAGTGCCCACCGGTACCCACCGAGCACACCAGCACATCGATGCGACCGAGCTGGTCGAGCAGCTCCAGGGCCAGCGGCCGATACGCGTCAGTGTTGTCGGGGTTGTTGTACTGGTTGGGGCACCACGCGTCATGGTCAGCGGCCAGCAGCTGCGCGATGCGGTCTTTGCGGGCCTGTTGCCATCCGCCGACCGGGTGGGGCTCAGTGACCAAGTCAACCTCGGCGCCGTAGGCGCGCAACAGGTTCTGCACGATGGGTTCCATGCCCGGGTCGGTGACCACCGTGACCGGGTGCCGATACACCATGCCGGCCAGCGCCAGCCCCAGGCCCAGGGATCCGCTGGTGGATTCCACGATGCGGGCTCCCGGGCGCAGTTCACCGCGGGCACGGGCGCGTTCAACCATGTGCACTGCGGGCCGGTCTTTCATACTGCCGCCAGGATTGAAGCCTTCCAATTTGGCCCAGAAGCCGCGGTCGGCGGCAGTCAGCGGCTCCGAGATCCGCAACACAGGGGTGTTGCCTACCAGCCCGGCTGGCTGGTGATGACTTGCCATCGCCGGGGGGCATTGTTCGGCGCTATCTCGGCGGTTCACCACCGCCAGTGACCGGGAACTGCACGACAAACGAGATTCCAGAGAGTTCGAAGAACGAGCAAAGTTGTTGTTCATGCGATCGTCGCTTTCTAGCGTGAGGCCGCGGGCGCAGCCATTGACAAAGGGAGCGGCCACCGGCCGTCGTGACGATGCACAAACGGCCTGGCGCTACCCAGTCAGCGACGAGAAGTGCACAACCGCGTCAAAAGTTCTTGACCGGTCAAAATAGCGGCGAGCCCACGCGGCGGACCGCGCCCGCCCGATATCACGTGCCGCCCGAACAATCCGACTGCGCCTACCGCCGCTACCACCACGCTCAGAGCCGCCACCGTGGTGACGGGCGCGTTGGGCAGCACGGCAGTCACGAACGCCTCATGATGGGCGACCGACGGGCTTTCTATGTGCGCATGATTGCTGTTGATCCTGAACTCGCCACCCAGCGAACTCACCAAGACATGCGCCGGATGGGATGCAGCAGACTCATGCCGCACCTCGGCGTGTCCGAGAATGAGCATCCACACCGTGACTGCGGTCACCGCAGCAGCTAGTGCCGCGGTCAATCGCCACCACGGCCGTTGCCATACCTCTGTTCCGCTCACGGTAATTACAGGGTAGCAATACGACCTGTGCTCCGCCGACGGCAGGCGGCCATGCTGGAACATCGCGTCCGCCCGCGCCGTCGAGAACCCCATACCCCCCGAGGGTACAGGCGGATGGGGCGTGCGGCAAGGGGCGGCAAGGTCACGATGGGTACCCTCCGGCTCTTGCCCATTGTGCATTGAGGGTTTATTGATAATCGTTATCATTGTCCTTACCATGCAAGACTTTACCTCCGACAGTGACGTTGAAGTACCGCCGACAGTGACGTCGAAGTTCAACGACCTTCACCACATTTGACCAGGCCTGGACCAGATTCCAGCGACGTAGCGAACCGCCGTTTGCGAGGCCCGCACGTACGGTGGTGTGGGAGGAGGGCCGGGCTGCCCGGCCCTCCTTACTCCCTTTTCAGCGGTTGTCAGCCGAGTGACTTCACCAGTTGGCGGCAAGCGGCTTCGCAGCGCCGGCACACGTCGGCGCAGACCCGGCAATGCTCATAATGGCCGCCATGATCGTCACACATGTCACCGCAAGATTTGCACACCGTCGCGCATGCTTCCACGATGGCACGCGTCAGGTTGGCGTCGTAGCCAGTGTGGCGCGACAGCACCCGACTGGTCGTCGTGCACATATCGGCACAATCGAGATTGCTGCGGATGCACTTGGCCAATTCCCGGACGGATTCCTCGCTTAAACAAGCGTCGGCGCATGCTGTGCACGCTTGGGCACACTCATCACACCACGGTCTCGGTACATGCTGTCAGTGCCTGACGGTCAACGTTGCCCAATTCTTGGGGATAGGTCTCCAGCATGCGGCCTGCAGTACCCACGTTACTTCCTCCGTTTCGGACTCGAATTTTCAGACCCTTGCCCCCGGATGGTCATCCCCGGCAGCGTCCCCTGTAGCTTGAAGCTGCGCCACAGGCGACCAATCCATCCGTACCCGCCCCCCGTAGCAACAAACAAGATTTTGGAAAGCGATGGCTAGTCCGGAGCAACAATCAGAACCTACCTCAAAATTTCACGGTCGCCGGAGTTCTCCCCTTGCGGCTGCTGAGATCACGAGTTGATCTTGATTTCCGGCTTGTCCGTAGGCGGCACCGCCGCGTGTCGTGCGCTGACGCCGGGTTCCACGGTC
>NZ_UPHQ01000340.1 GCF_900566055.1 Mycobacterium innocens | reverse complement strand
CTCGGGGTTGTTCGGCAGCCCTGAGGCTGCGTCCCTTCCGCGCTTCACGGCCACCAGCCCGGCTTGGCCGGGTCTTACGGTCGGCTCCACGCTTGACGGCGGCCCCAACTGGGCCGACGACGCTAACGGTGTCCTCGTAGCGTGCGAGGTTGATGGCGGCGTTGTCGTCACGTTGGTGAGTGGCTGAACAACTGTCGCAATGCCATTTTTCGTCCCACCCAATGTCTTGAACATGCTGACATTCGTGGCAGGTTTTCGACGACGGGAACCAGCGGTCGGCGACCACCAGCTGCGATCCGTACCAGCCTGTCTTGTAGGACAGGTGCCGGCGCGGAGTTCCCAGGGCGGCATCAGACAGACTACGCCGTCGGGAGCGGGCACCAGGCAGCCCTTTTTGCCGCAGCATTCCCGCCGCGTCCAAACCTTCGACAACGATGCGGCCGTGAGTTTTGGCCAATCGTGTTGTCAGACAGTGGAGGTGGTGGGTGCGGATGTCGTTGACCCGGCGATGCAGCCGGGACATCTCTGTGGTGCGCTCCCGGTATCGCCGAGAGCCTTTTACACAGCGCGAGCGGGCGCGGCTGACGTGCCGCAACTGCGTGAGCGCTGCGTCGAGCGGGCGAGGATTGGGCACTCGTTCCAGGACATTGCCGTCAGGGTCGGCGACGGTGGCCAGGCGCCGCACACCGACGTCCACGCCGACCCGTGAGTCAGGACGGGCGAGATGGGGCTGTTGGGGGCGTTGCACCAGCACCCGCACGCTCGCATCCAACCGGATGCCGTTGCGCCGAACGCTGATTGCCAACACCCGCGCACGATCCTTGGCGATCAACCGCTCAATGCAGCGGGTGTTCTCATGCGTACGGACCGTCCCGATCACCGGCAACGTCAGGTGGCGGCGATCCGGTTCGACCCGCATCGCTCCAGTCGTGAACGTGAGGCGGTCCTGGTCGCGGCCCTTGCGCTTGAACCGCGGGAAACCCAACCGCTTGCCCGCACGTGTGCCGGCACGACTCCGCTGCCAGTTCCAGTACGCGTCCACCGCCCCACGAACTCCGTCGGAATAGGCCTCTTTTGAGCATTCCCGCCACCACACCTGCCCGGTGTCGGCGTTGACACACACCTGGTCCTTGACCTGGTTCCACCGCTCACGCATCACCCGAAACGACGGCTTCGCCGACTCAACACCGGTGGCGTGCCAGCTGGCGATGTCCGCTTTCAACGTCGCGACGGTCCAGTTGAACGCCTTCCGCCGGGCACCGAAATGCCGTGCCAACGCACGGGCCTGGTCCTCGGTCGGGTCGAGCGTGAACTTGAATGCCTGCATCGTCCAGCCAGCGGGAATCTCGAAGCGCGCCATCACGCTGCCTTACTGTCCCTGGCGTCGACCGCCGCTGCGACGGCACGCTTAGCCCGGTTTGCAGCAGCACGCTTGCCGTAGAGCCGCGCACACATACTGGTCAGAATCTCGGTCATATCCCGCACCAGGTCGTCATCGACCTCAGCCGAGTCGACCACAACCAACTCGCGGCCCTGAGCAGCCAGCGCAGCCTCGACGTACTCCGATCCCAACCGGCAAAACCGGTCCCGGTGCTCCACCACGATCCGACTCACCGTCGGATCACGCAGCAACGCAAGGAATTTGCGGCGGTGCCCGTTGAGTGCCGAACCTACCTCGGTCACCACCTTGTCGACCGGAATCTGTGAGGCGGTGGCCCACGCGGTCACCCGCGCCACCTGTCGATCCAGATCAGCCTTCTGGTCCGCCGAGGACACCCGCGCATACACCGCAGTGCGCGACCGCGACCCCGGCCCGCCGATAAACTCGTCGACGAGAATCAGCCGACCCACTCGCCGAGCGGGCACCGGCAGAATGCCAGAGC
>NZ_UPHQ01000202.1 GCF_900566055.1 Mycobacterium innocens | reverse complement strand
GATCTGGGGGTGGGTTTTGGGATCCCTGGGGGCCGTGGCGGTGATGGTGGCGATGCCTATCTGTATGGATTCGGCGGCGCCGGCGGACCCGGGGGCGCGGTTAGCCAGGCCATCGCCGATTTCGATAGCACCGGCGTATATGGCGGTGGTTTCGGCGGGTCAGGCGGTAACGGCGGCACGGGCGGGTGGATCGGTGGCGGCGGGCCCGGTGGTGCCGGCGGAGCCGCCGGTATGGGTAGCACGAGCCAGGGTGGCGGCGGTACTGGTGGTGAGGGTGGTCCCGGCGGGCACGGCGGTTCCACCCGGTTCATCGGGTCCGGCGGTTACGGTGGCGAAGGCGGCCCGGGCGGGCGCGGTGGTAGTTCGCTGACCCTGGGTGTGGCCGACGGCAACGGAGGTAACGGCGGTGATGGCGGTGGTGGCGGCACCGGTGGGATCTTTCTGGGTCCCGGTCCCCACAACAACCTGCTGCAACAGCTACTGCAGTACCGCGGCGGCCACGGCGGCCCCGGTGGCCCCGGTGGCAATGCCGGCTTCGACAAGGGCTTCGGCGCTATACCGGGTGTCGGCGGCATCGACGGCCTGGGCGGTGACGGCGGGGACCTCAACGGCTTGCCCGGTCTGCCGGGTCCCGATGCGCTGAACCAGGCTCTGTTCGCGTTGAGCTCAGGGCAGCCGGCGCAGGCATTGAATTCACTGATGCCCCAGGCGTCGATGCTGGAAGGCGAGTCGGGTGAGGCCGGTGTTGATCCCGGTCGAGAGCTGCACGGCAACGGCGGCGCGGGCGGGTTGTACGCGACCGGCGGGCAGGGCGGCACCGGCGGCGAGCCCGCCTCGGCGTAAAGCGGGTAACCGGCGTCGGCAAGACGCCGGCAACATCAAGCCGATGATCCGTTACCGCGTCACGGCGTATGACCAGCTTTTTCATCGCAGTGCACATGCGCGCGACGGATCAGGGTTCGACGTGCTCGGTGGGTTACGAGGCGTGCGGGCGGCCACGGCGGCAACGCTTGGCGGTTCGGAAACGGCGGTGGCGGCGCCTTCTTCGCCCGATCTCCCCGCTGCCGACGTTACGACCAAGACTCTCGCCGCCTGAGTTTCACGCTTCTGCATGATCGTTAGGCGTGCTGCGGCAGCAACAGGCAGATACGCCATCTAGGCCCGGCGGTCGCTCAGCGAACCGCTGCGTCTGAGGCTGCCAAGAACAGCCCGATCAGGTGTGACCAGCGCATTTCATGAGTTCCAAACGTTCGTCTCAGGGCGCCTCGACACACTTTGCGCAGATTGGCTTACGAGGGCGCTTGGAGGATGCAGATGTCATTCGTGATTGCGGTACCTGAGGTTGTCGACGCCGCGGCAACGGAGTTGGCGCGCATTGGCTCGACGATCAGCCAGGCCAACGTGTTCGCTGCGTTCCCGACTACGTCCATCGCGGCTGCGGGCACCGATGAGGTGTCGACGGCCCTTGCCGCACTGTTCGGGTCGCTCGGCCAGGAATATCAGGCGATCAGCGCCCAAATGGCGGCCTTTCATGACCAGTTCGTGCGCAACCTGCAGGCCAGTGTGAACGCTTACGCGAGCACCGATGCGGCCAGTGCGATGGCCGCGGCAGAGCAACAGGTTCTGGATGCGGTCAACGGGCCGACGAAAGCACTGACCGGTCGCCCGTTGATCGGCGACGGAGCCGACGGGATTGCACCCGGGCAGAATGGTGGCCACGGAGGGTGGCTCATCGGCAATGGTGGCGACGGTGCACCGGGTGCTGCCGGTCAGGCCGGCGGTCGCGGTGGTGACGCCGGGCTCATCGGCAGCGGCGGACGTGGCGGGGCCGGCGGCGCGTCCATTCGTCGGCCGACGTCGCCCACGGCCTTGCCTGGGGGGG
>NZ_UPHQ01000204.1 GCF_900566055.1 Mycobacterium innocens | reverse complement strand
CCGACATCAGGCGGTTGCCGCTGCCCGCCAGGACACCGCTCGTCGTCACCATGCCGCCGCAGACGAAGCGACTGCCCATCCTCATCCAGAGTGACGCGATCAACCCCATACCGAGTGCCCGTCAACATGCCATCCCGACTTGTGCAACGACTTCCCGCCGCTGCGCACGCCCGTCACCAATGCGACCCACAATCTTTCGGTGAATCTGACGAATTTTGTTGGCCGCCAAGCTGAAATGACGAGCCTGCAGGACACGCTCGCCCATAGTCGGCTGGTCACCCTGACCGGAGCGGGTGGCGTGGGTAAGACGCGGCTGGCGGTGCATGTCGCCGCCCTGATCGCTGACAAGTTCCGCGACGGCGTCTGCTACGTCGATTTGGCGCCGATCAGCCATCCCGACCTCGCGCCTGTCACGGTGGCCCGGGCGCTCGGTCTACCGGATCAGCCCGGGCGATCGACGATGGACACGCTGTTGCGGTTTCTCCGCGGCCGCCAGCTGCTGATCGTGTTGGACAACTGCGAGCACCTGCTCGACGGGAGTGCCAAGCTGGTGGCTGCGTTGCTCGTCGCCGCACCGGGCTCGACGGTCCTGGCCACGAGTCGGGAGCCGCTTGGGGTGGTGGGCGAAGCGGCCTGGCAGGTGCCCTCGCTGTCGCTGGCGGACGACGCCGTCGAGTTGTTCGCCGACCGCGCCCGCTTGGCCCAGGCCGGCTTCACCGTGAGCGACGACAACGCCGGCGCGGTGGAACAGATCTGCACCCGACTTGATGGCATGCCACTGGCGATCGAACTGGCGGCTGCGCGGGTCCGGACGATGTCGCTGACGGAGATCGTCGATGGCCTGCATGACCGATTCCGGTTGCTGACCGGTGGTTCGCGCACCGCGGTGCGCCGCCAGCAGAGGTTGCGGGCCTCGGTCGATTGGTCCCACGCGTTGTTGACCGAAACCGAACGCATGCTGTTTCGCCGGCTGGCAGTGTTCCTCGGGGGCTTCGACCTGACCGCCGCGCAAACGGTCGCCGGGGGCGACGACATCGAACGCTACCAAGTGCTCGATCAACTCACCCTCCTGGTGGATAAGTCGCTGGTGCGAGCCGAAAACACAAGCGGCCGAACTCGATACCGGCTGCTGGAAACGGTGCGCCAGTACGCACTGGAGAAACTGAGCGAATCCGATGAGGCCGACGCTATCCGGGCGCGACACCGCGACTACTACACGTCGATGGCTGCGTTGCTGGACACGCCGGGACGCACCGACTACGAGCAGCTGCTCCCGCAGGCCGAAACCGACATGGACAATTTGCGAAGCGCTTTCACCTGGAGCCTGGAAAACTCCGACCTCGAACAGGCGCTCGGACTCGCGTCTTCACTGCAACCGTTATGGCACACCCGCGGCCACATCCTGGAAGGCTGTGCGTGGTTCGACGCGATAACTATCGACGATGCGAGTGAACTACAAGTTACGGCCGCCACGAGAGCTCGCGCGTTGGCGGACATGGCGGTTGTCACTCTATTTCGGGCGACGGCATGGCTCGAGCGCAGTGCGCCCTGACCCTCGCTCGTGAGCCCGATGATCCGGTGCTGCTGGCGCGGGTCTTGACGGCGTGCGGCATCGTCGCGGGCTACCTCTACGACGCCGACGCGGCCGCAGCGTACTACGCCGAGGCGGCTGGCCTCGCCCGCGCAATCGGCGACCAGTGGAGGCTGAGCCAGATCCTTGCTCAGCAGTCGAATACGGCTGTCATGCAGGGTGACCCGGCCGCGGCCCATGCGACCGCGGAAGAGGGATGTGATGTCGCCGATGCCGTCGGCGACCGGTTCGGTGCGCGTCTATGTCACCTCAGTCGCGAATGGACACTCCTGATGCGGGGCGACCTGGTCGACGCCATAGCACAATTTCAGCGCTGTGGTGGCCGATTGCCAAGCGGCGCTGGCCGGCGGCGATGTCGCGGCGGCGCAGGTCGCGAGCGAGGCGGCCTGGCGCTACCTCAGCGTGGCTCAGCCCAAGATGGCGGTGGCGCAACGCGCCTTCAACGCCGTCGAAGCGGCGCGGGCGCTGGGTGATGTGACCTCGGCCCGCTCGTGGGCCGACGACGCCGTCGCTGTGGCGACCGGTTGGCACCGGGTGGCGGCACTGGTGGCCCGCGCCCGCGTGGCGACGGCTCAGGGCCTGCCGCAACAGGCCGAACGCGGCGCCCACGACGCTCTCGTCTGCGCAGCGAAAAGCGGTGTGTACCTACATCTCCCAGATATCCTCGACGTGTTGGCCGATCTGAGTAGGAGCACCGACGATCAGCGAGCAGCACGACTTTTCAGTGTGAATCGTCCCGGGTTTCGTGCGCACTTCCTTTCTTGGGAAGGATGGCACGATGCCAAGCAAGTACGACGAGAACACCAAGGCCAAGGCGGTCCGATTGGTCCGTGAGCATGCCGACGACTACGACT
>NZ_UPHQ01000228.1 GCF_900566055.1 Mycobacterium innocens | reverse complement strand
GCAGGTCGACCTTGACCAGCGTGGCGAGGCAGCGCTTCTTCTGGTCGGTGCGTTCGGCGATCGTGATCCGGTCGAACAGCTCGTTGGCCGACAGGTAGAGCACCTGGCGATATTGCTGGCAGGCCTTCAGCTCGCCGTACTGGGCCTTGGCCTCTGTGATGCGCGCACGGGAGTCAGAGAGATCGAGAACGCCGGTCATAGTGCCGACAAGGGTAGGGCGGCGATCCGACAGCGCACCACCGAAATAGCCCGGATATAGCCCGGACCACTCAAAAACACACATCTAACTGGTGCCCCCGGCAGGATTCGAACCTGCGACACCGGCTTTAGGAGAGCCGTGCTCTATCCCCTGAGCTACGAGGGCGAAGCGCCGAGGGCCGCGAGGGCGCTGCTGGCCGTCGGTGTTGGGGCGGTGTCAGTGTATCCGGGGCGGCGCAACATCCATGCATGCCAGAAGCGCACGGTGGTTGGGTCGGGCGAGTCTCGTCGGGTCGACGGGCAAGGCGGCCGGCTCGTGATTGTGGTCAGCAATCCGGATCGCCCGCTATTGCGTTGCGGCAGAGGGAAACTGCGGCGTGGCCGTTAACCGGCGTAGCGCCCTCGGCCCTGCGGTCGTTGCCGGGTACGGGGCGTTGGTGTCAGACCGCGACGACGCGGATCAGTGTCTCGAGCCCAGAAAAGTCCTCGGCGTTTCGACTGTAGAGATCGAGGCGATTGGCGTGCGCGGTCGCGGCGGTCAATAGATCCGCGAACCTACTTCGCGGGTTCCGCCCTTCGCGCACCACGGCGGCCACGATGAGCCCGTAACTGCGCACGGCGGCCCCGTCGAACGGGATCGGCTCCAGCCTCGATTCCACCTCCTGCAATCGGGTCTGGCGCTTGGCCGCCTCGATCGGCGTCGTGGCCAGCAGCGGACCGGCGGCCAGCTCGGCAGCCGTGATTGCTGAAATCGCCATTTCGTCGGGCAGTGCGGCGACGACCGCCGGGTCATGCCAGTCGATGACGACCGACGTATCCAAGAGGCCGGACGTCACCTCAGAGGCCTTGGTCGATCAACCGGTCGAGGTCGGCGCGGAACTGACGATGATCGATACGCACCGCTGCGCCGGCCAGTGCCGCGACTTCACCGCGAGTGATGAAGGTGCGGCGAACAGCCCGAATCGGGCGAAGTTCGGCCACCGGTTCGCCATTGCGGGTCACGACGAACGTCTCACCTGCCGCTACCGCATCGATGACCTTCGCATTGTCATTACGGAGATCGCGTTGCGCGATTGTCCTGGTCATGAGCCGATCGTAGCAGTTCGTAGCAAAGAATGCTACGGCTCGCTACGCGTCGAGCAGGCCCGGCCATCGGCGCTGCCCTCGTCGGAAAGCGACTCAGCGCAGTTCCGCGATCACCTTCGCGAAGTTGTCCATGTGGTTGTCCTGCACGGTGAACGACGTCACCCCATAGCTGTCGCGGTAACCGGACAACGCGTCGGCGATCTCCCGGGGCGACCCGCTGAGCACCGAGTGCAGCGCCAGTATGTCCTGGTCGGACAACTCCGGCGCGTACCTGCGGGTCATCGCCAAGTTCGGGATGCGCTCACCCTCGGCCGGCACCGCCGTGATCGCCAGGTTCAGTTCGAGCGCGTCGAACCGCTCGCCCGCGGCCCTGCGGACGAACTCGACCCGTTCGGCCAGCGGGTCCTCGGCGTGGTGAACCCGGGCGCCGGTCAGTCCGATGATGTCGGCGTGCCGGGCGGCCAGCGTCATCACCCGGTCGCCGTTTCCGGCGATCAGGATCGGCACCCCAGGGTGATGTTCTTTCAGATAGGTCGTCATGTGTGCGAGGTGGTCCACCCGGGCTCCGGCGCTGGGGTAGGGCAATTCGGCGGCGTCGAACTCCTCGCGGACGTAACCGGTGCCCAGGCCTACCTCGAGGCGGTGGTCACTGAGCAGGTCCAGCGCCTCGACCTCGCGACCGAGCAGGGCCGGCTTGTAGAACGCGGCATTGAGCACGTACATGCTCAGCCGGATCCTCGTGGTAACCATGGCCGCCGCGGTCAGCGTCGGAAACGGTGCCGCCGCACCGAGATGATCGGGCACACTAAGGATGTCGAACCCCAGATCTTCGGCCCGCCTCACCTTCTCCTGCAGCGCCATCCGCGATTTGATGAAGCGAACGCTGAGTCCGAAGCGAAAGTCCTTGGCCACCAACAACCTCCGTTCACTCGCCGCGACGGCACTTACCAGGAACGCGCCGCGGCCACCAGTCCTACCACCAGAGCGGCAGTGACCGGGGACAGACCGGCGGGTCCCGGCAGGGGACTGCGCGGGCTGAGCCCCCGGACGCGCGCCGACAGCTCCAGTTGGGTTCCGCCGCGGCGTACCCGGTTGACCGGATTGGCGGGATGCAGGCCACGTAGCTCCAGCGGAATGGCCTCCAGATCAGTGACGACCTGGTAGCCGGGCAGGTCGAGGTGTCGGGCAAGGTGGGCGGCCAGCGCGCGGTTGCAGCCCCCGGCCAGCAGCTGTGTTCCCCGCCCGATACGGCCGTAACCGTGCAGCGAGACCGCGACATCGACGTGGTCCAGGAACTCCGCGAGCCGCGCCGACTCCGCGGGGTCGAACCGGGCCGAGGACAGGTGATGCGGATATCGGTCGGGATGCCGAACGAGGTACACCGATGCGTGGGCGGCCGCGGCGGCGCGTTCGGCGATCACGTCGGTCATCTTTTCCAGGTCGCCGCCGTGGATGGCAAGAAATCCGAAACGCGACCGCAGCCTGCTGACCTCGCGTACTCCGGGTCCACGCAACAGCGCCGAAAGTGATTGCGGCGCAGGCTCAGAAGTGACTGGCGGGTTGGCCCGCGGCCAGCGCGCGGGGTCCCAACGGTGCAGAAAGTCGATCCAGCGTTGCGGTAGTCCATGGTGGACGGCGCCGTCGATGATGCGGGGTAGATAGCCGGGCCGCGGGGGGCCCGGGGTTACCCGGTGGTCGATGTACACCCAGGCCGTCGTTGGTCCAGTGCCGGTATGCACGCTGCACCGGTAGCGCCGGTAGCGGACCGGCACTCCCTCGGCGCTGTCCAGGGCGGTCAGGTCGTGGTCGGAGACCTGCCAGAGCACCCCGTGCACCTGACTTCCGGTGAACGGCTCGACGGTGGCTACCCCGCGCTGGTTGATCAACCAGTCGTGGTCCGACAGCACCGCGGGCCGCGGATCACTCGCGTCGGGGCAGCGCGTCGCCATCTGCCGCACGCACAGGTTGGAGCCGTAGGCGAAGTAGGGCTGCCGACCGGTGGCCATTCAGCCGGCCACCGTCGGATCGGTCAGCATGAGATCGTGACGTGGATGCCATGTAGCAAAATCGACCTCCGGCGAGCCCCAGGGGATGACGACACCATCCATCCTGCCGTACCGGGCACCCCGGTCGGCCGGTCGCCGGGCTTACAGCCCCGCGGTGCCTCCGGAAATCGACCGTCCCCACATCCGGTTATGCCGGCCGAACAACGGTCTGATTATCCCGCCACCGTCAGGCAGATCAACACCGCATTCAGCAGGCTGATCATGACCGCTACGACCCAGCCGACGACGGTGGTGGCGCGGTGGTTGGTATCGCTGCCCATCACCTGCGGGTCGCTGGTCAGCCGGACCAGCGGGAGCACCGCGAACGGTATTCCGAACGACAGCACCACCTGCGAGAGCACCAAGGTGCGGGTGGGGTCGAAGCCGATCGCCAGGATCGCCACCGCAGGGCACAACGTGATCAGCCGGCGCACCACCATCGGAACAGACCAGTGCAGCAATCCCTGCATGATCGTCGCCCCGGCATAGGCGCCCACCGACGCCGACGCCAGACCCGACGCCAGCAATCCGATTGCGAAGAGCGCCGCGATCGTCGCACCCAACGTGTCATGCACGGCGGCGTGGGCGCCTTCGATCGACGCGGTATCTCCGCGACCGCGCATGTTGAGCGCGGCGACCAGCAGCATGGCGGCGTTCACCCCGCCGGCCATCACCATCGCCAGGCCTACGTCCCAGCGGGTGACCCGCAGCAGCCGCCGCCGGAACGGCCCCGGTTCGGGATGCCCGTGCCGGTCGCGGGCCAGACCCGAATGCAGATACACCGCGTGCGGCATGAGGGTGGCACCAAGGATGGCAGCGGCCAGAAGCACGCTCTCGGTTCCGTGGAACCGAGGGATCAGGCCGGCCAGGACGGCATCGGATGGTGGCGTCGCGACGAAGAAACTGGCGGTGAAGCCAACGGCGATGATCAGCAGCAAACCGGTGATGACGAGTTCGAACAAGCGCTGGCCGCGGCGGTCCTGCACCGTCAACAGCAGCATCGAGATGACGCCGGTGATGATCCCGCCGACGGGCAGCGGCACGTCGAACAGGATGCGCAACGCGACAGCCCCACCGATGACTTCGGCCACATCGGTTGCCATCGCCACGATCTCGGCCTGCGCCCAGTAGGCCAGCCGGGCCGGACGTCCCATTCGCTTGCCGATCGCTTCGGGCAGGGAGTCGCCCGTCACCAGCCCCAGCTTCGCCGATAGGTACTGGACCACGCCGGCCATCACGTTGGCGGCGACGATCACCCACAGGAGTAGATAGCCGAACTGGGTGCCGGAGCTGACGTTGGCGGCGACGTTTCCGGGGTCGACGTAGGCGATGGCCGCGACGAAGGCCGGTCCGAGCAGATACCAGCTGGTCTTGAACGAAGCCTGGGTGTCCTGCGCCAACTCACCGACCTTTGATCCCGCTCCCCGAATAGAACCTTGCATAGACCTCGAATAGGAAAGTGACGTTAGCTCAAGCCCGGTTGTCGGGCCACCGCGTGCGGTCCGATTAGTCACCCGCGACGTATAGGCCCTTACCGGTGATCAAGGGCAGGTCGAGCGTCGTGCGGATACCCGGTTCGGCGGCCACCACCGCCGGGATCGCGTTGACCAGCCGCATCGCTGTGGCGACGAGTCCGGCATGGTTGTGGTCGCCGTGGCGGCTGCTCAGACAGATGTCCATGGCGTACGAGGGTTCGCCGGTGATCTCGATGCGATACGAGCCGCCCGGCTGTGCGGGCTGCGGCCAATCCGGGCACAGGTCTGCGCGCAGCCGGGTGACGTGTTCGAGCACCACGGCGGGCGCGCCGTCGACCAGACCCAGCACCTCGAACCGCAGCGCGGCGGCACTGCCTTCGGGAATGTGGCCCGAGGCGATGTCGAAGGCCTCCGGAGCCGGTTCGCGGACGTACATCTCCTCGACGACGTCAACGGTAAGACCAAGCCCGGCGGCAAGTTGGCGCACCACCGAACCCCACGCCAAACTCAGCACGCCGGGCTGCAGCAGCATCGGAACCTCGTCGATCGGCTTGCCGAATCCCATCACGTCGAACATGACGACGGCACTGTCATAGGTGGCGTAGTCGACGATCTCCATGCAACGGATTTGCTCGATGCTCTGACAGGTGCCGGCCAGTGCCAGCGGCAGCAGGTCGTTGGCGAAGCCCGGGTCGATGCCGCTGACATAGAGGCTCGAATTACCTTCGCGCGCAGCATCTTCGAGTGGCTTGACGAGCTCGTCGGGAATAACCTGCCACGGATACTGCAGGAAAACCGGTCCACTGCCGACGACGTTCACCCCGGCCGCCAGGACCCGTCGATAGTCGTCCAGCGCCTCGGAGAGCCGGTTGTCGGCCATCGCGTTGTAGACGGCGCATTGCGGTCCGGTGGCCAGTACCGCGTCGAGGTCGGTGCTGGCCTTGACACCGGTGGCTTGCGGGATTCCGGCGAGCTCGGCCGCGTCCTTTCCCGCCTTGGCATCCGACGACACCCACACCCCGGTGAGCTGGTAGGCCGGGTTGGTGATGAGCGCCCGCAGCGAATGGGTGCCGACGTTGCCGGTGCCGAGCTGGACGACGGGTATGGGCATGCTGGCTCCTTTGGAGGTTGCGGTAAGACCGCGAGCAGTCGCAAAAGCCCCCGACACGCCGGACGTGCGGGGGCTTTTGGGACTGCTCGCGGTCACGGGCTTACAGGTCCGGGACGGGAAGGTCGAGGTTGGGGTGGGTGAGGCCGCCGTCGACCTCCAACGTCTTGCCGGTCAGGAAGCTGCTCGCGGGGGAGGCCAAATACACTGCGGCGGCGGCGATGTCGACGGGATCGCCGAGCCGGCGCATCGGTGTGGCCCGCTCCATCGGCGCGCGCAGCTCGTCGTTGGCCGCCACCACGTCCAGCGCGGAGGTGAGGATTGACCCAGGTGCGATCGCATTGACCCGGATGCGCGGACACAGGTCCAAAGCCGCCAGCCGGGTGTAGTGGGCCAGGGCCGCCTTCGCGGTTCCGTAGGCGGCGAAACCACGTCCGGCGAGCCGGCCCATGGTCGACGTGATGTTGATGATGCTGCCGCCCCCGGAGTGCTCCAGCATCAACGGCGCGGCGGCGACGGTCAGCGCATGGGCGGTGGCGACGTTGAAGGTGAAGGCGTCCTTGAGGTCCTTGGTAGCGGTGGTCAGCAACGTGTTCGGCATGGTGCCACCGACGTTGTTGACGACGATATCCAGCTTGCCGAACGCCTCGACCGTCTGACCGGCCAGCTCCGCGGTGACCTCGGGATGGGCCAGGTCGCCGGCAACGACGTGGGCGCGCCGTCCGATGGCGCGCACCCCTTGCGCGACCTCGTCCAGCTGGGATCGCGTTCGCGAGGCGATGACCACGTCGGCGCCGGCCTCGGCGAAAGCCAACGCGATCGCCGCGCCCAGGCCGCGACCACCTCCGGTGATGACGGCGACTTTGCCGTCGAGACGGAACCTGTCGAGGATCACAGCGGCCTCGTTTCAGTTGTCGGCCGAGACGGCGGCGCCTCGCCCGTCTCGGCTGCAGGTATTTCTGGAACGGGTTCTACTTTCTCACAACGGCGCAAAGATGTAACGGGTCCGGATACCCCGATCGGCTCGCGCGAGTCGCAAATGTGATTGGCCGGCAGGCGCGGCTTCACGAACGCCATGTGTCTGCACGGCGGCTGACTGATGAACTGGTTTAAGACTGCCGATTGTTACGGTAGCCTCGTGGCTGCGAGGAAAGCGGCTGGTTTGCGGGCCGTGCCTAGGTGCGGTCCCCGAATGTCTACCGTTAGGAATTGAATTGAAACTCAACGGATTTGGCGCCACGCTGAGTATCCTGGCTTCGGGGGCTCTGCTCTTGTCGGCGTGCGGCAGCGACAACCCGAGTGGGGGCGGCTCGACGGCAGGCCAATCGTCGGGCAACGTGAACTGCGGCGGGAAGAAGACACTCAAGGCCAGCGGGTCCACGGCCCAGGCCAACGCGATGACCCGCTTTGTCAAGGCATTCGAGCAGGCCTGCCCGGGTCAGACGCTCAACTACACCGGCAATGGCTCGGGCGCCGGAATCAGCGAATTCAACGGCAACCAAACCGATTTCGGTGGTTCGGATTCACCGCTGAACACGGACGAGGCCGCGGCGGCGCAACAGCGCTGCGGCGGCTCGCCGGCGTGGAATCTGCCGGTGGTGTTCGGTCCGATCGCGGTCACCTACAACATCAGCGGCGTCAGTTCGCTGAACCTGGACGGTCCCAGTCTGGCAAAGATCTTCAACGGCGCCATCACCACCTGGAACGATCCGGCGATCCAGGCCCTCAACTCGGGCACCAACCTGCCCGCGACCCCCATTCACGTGGTGTTCCGCAGCGACGAGTCCGGCACCACGGACAACTTCCAGCGCTATCTTGACTCCGCCTCCAACGGCGCGTGGGGCAAGGGCGCCGGAAAGGCGTTCGCAGGCGGTGTCGGCGAGGGCGCTAAGGGCAACGACGGCACGTCGGCCGCGGTGAGGGGCACCGAAGGGTCGATCACCTACAACGAGTGGTCGTTCGCTCAGGCGCAGCACCTGAACATGGCCAAGATCGTCACCACGGCCGGTCCCGAAGCGGTGGCCATCAGCGCCGAGTCGGTCGGAAAGACGATCGCGGGAGCCACGATCAAGGGGCAGGGTAACGACCTGGTGCTGGACACGGTGTCGTTCTACCGGCCGACGCAGCCCGGTTCTTACCCGATCGTGCTGGCGACCTACGAAATTGTCTGCTCCAAATACCCTGACTCCCAAGTCGGTACGGCGGTGAAAGCGTTCCTGCAGTCGACCATCGGCGCCGGTCAGAATGGGCTGGCCGACAACGGCTACATCCCCATTCCGGACGGGTTCAAGTCGAGGTTGTCGACCGCGGTGAACGCCATCGCCTGATCTGGGGTCGACGTGGTCCGAGGCCCGCTGGCCAAGCCTGCGCTGGTAGCGGTCGACGCGCGCGCGTCACGGCGGGCGGATCGGCTGTTCAAGTTGGCGGCATCGGCCGCCGGTTTGACGATCGTGGTCGCAATCGCGCTGATCGCGGTGTTCCTGTTGCTTCGTGCCGTCCCGTCGTTGCGTGCCAACCACGTGAATTTCTTCACCAGCGCCGAATTCAACACGGCCGACGACGAGAAGTTGGCGTTCGGCATCCGCGACCTGTTCATGGTCACGGTGCTCAGTTCGATAACCGCGCTGGTGCTGGCCGTACCCGTTGCTGTTGGGATCGCGGTGTTCCTCACCCAATATGCGCCCAGAAGGCTGTCGCGCCCGTTCGGCGCGATTGTGGATTTGCTGGCCGCGGTGCCGTCGATCGTTTTCGGGTTGTGGGGAATCTTCGTGCTGGCGCCAAAGCTGGAGCCGGTGGCAGATTTTCTCAACCGCAACCTTGGCTGGCTGTTCTTGTTCAAGAAGGGCAATGTGTCGCTGGCCGGTGGGGGCACCATCTTCACCGCGGGGATTGTGTTGGCGGTGATGATCCTGCCGATCGTCACCTCGGTATCCCGAGAAGTGTTCCGGCAGACGCCGCTGATCCAGATCGAAGCGGCCCAGGCGCTGGGCGCGACGAAATGGGAGGTGGTGCGGATGACCGTGCTGCCGTTCGGCCGCAGCGGCGTGATCGCCGCGTCGATGCTGGGGTTGGGGCGTGCGCTGGGCGAAACCGTGGCGGTGCTGATCATCCTGCGGTCGGCGGCCCGGCCCGGGAAGTGGTCGCTGTTCGACGGCGGTTACACGTTTGCATCCAAGATCGCCTCCGCAGCGTCCGAGTTCAGCGAACCACTGCCGACCGGCGCCTACATCTCGGCCGGGTTTGCGCTGTTCGTCCTGACCTTCGTGGTTAACGCCGCCGCGCGCGCCGTGGCCGGCGGGAAGGTCAACGGATGAGCATCGACGCCCTCGACCGGCCGGTCAAAGCGGTGGTGTTTCGTCCGCTGAGCCTGGCGCGGCGGATCAAGAACAGCCTGGCGACCGTGGTGTTCTTCAGCTCGTTCGCCATCGCGTTGGTGCCACTGGTCTGGTTGTTGTGGGTGGTGATCGAGCGCGGCTGGTATGCCATCATCCGGCTGGATTGGTGGACTCATTCGCTGCGCGGCGTACTGCCGGAGGAGTTCGCCGGGGGTGTGTACCACGCGCTGTACGGGACATTGGTGCAGGCCGGGGTGGCGGCCGTGCTGGCCGTGCCGCTGGGCCTGATGACCGCGATCTACCTGGTCGAATACGGCACCGGCCGGATGGCGCGGGTGACCACGTTCATGGTCGACGTCCTTGCGGGGGTGCCCTCGATTGTGGCGGCGCTGTTCATCTTCAGTCTGTGGATCGCCACCCTGGGATTTCAGCAGAGCGCCTTCGCGGTGTCGTTGGCGCTGGTGCTGTTGATGCTGCCGGTCGTGGTGCGCTCTACCGAGGAGATGCTGCGGTTGGTGCCCGACGAGCTGCGCGAAGCCAGCTATGCGTTGGGCGTTCCGAAATGGAAGACGATCGTGCGCATCGTCGTTCCGATCGCCATGCCGGGCATTGTGTCCGGTGTGCTGCTGGCGCTGGCGCGCATCATCGGCGAGACCGCCCCGGTGCTGGTGCTGGTCGGCTACAGCCGCTCGATCAACCTCGACGTCTTCAACGGCAACATGGCCTCGCTGCCGTTGCTGATCTACACCGAACTCACCAACCCCGAACACGCCGGCTTCCTGCGCGTCTGGGGTGCCGCGCTGACGCTGATCATCCTGGTGGCGGTGATCAACGTGATCGCGGCGGGGATTCGCTTCGTGTCCACCCGAGCGTCGACAATCGGTGTGATCCGGGCGGGGATTCGTCTCATAGGCGCTCGATAGTGGCAACCGGCGCGCCCGGCCTGCCTATGAGCCCTGGGCGAGTTTCAGCACCCTGCCGTTGCCGCGGTCGGCGACGTAGACGTTGCCCTTCTTGTCGACCGCAACCGACAGGGGGGTGTTGAGGCCGGTGAACGGCAGCTCGGTGGACGCGGTTGCCCCGGCCGGCAACTTCGCCACCGCGTTGTTGTCGTGTTCGGTGACATAGACGTTGCCGGCACCGTCCACGGTGATACCCCACGGTGCGGTCAGGCCGGTGAACGGCAGTACGGATTGATTGCTGGTGCCGGCTTCCAGCTTTACCACCCGATTGTTGTCGGTGTCGGTGACGTACACATTCCCGTCGGTGTCCACGGCCACACCGTCGGGGTTCTTCAGACCGTTGAACGGCAGTACTGTCTGGCTGGTCGAGCTTGGCGCCAACTTCACCACCCTGTTGTTGCCACGGTCGGCGACATACACGCCGCCCTGGGCGTCCACTGCGATGCCTTCGGGATAGTTGAGTCCGCTGAAGGGCAGCTCGACCTGGCGATTCGACCCGGCCGCCAACGACACCACCCGATTGTTGAAATCACTGACGTAGACGGTTCCGGAGCCGTCGACGGCCAGGCCCTGCGGCTCGTACAGCCCGTTGAACGGCTTCACGGTCGGCGTACTCGAGCCCTCCGGCAACGTCACCACCCGGCCGTACATGGTCTGGTTGGTGACGTAAACGGTGCCCTGGTCGTCGACCGCGACCCCGCCCGGGGAGAAGCGGAAGTTGAGCCCGTTGAAGGGCAGCACCACCTGACCCTGCGGCGGTGTCGAGCCTTTCGGTCTGGTGGCCACGAACGCGCTGAGGCCGGCCACCACTAGGATGACGGCCGCGACCACGGCCGCGACGGTCCACGTCTTGCGCTTGTTGCGTGGCTGGCTCGTGGGTTGAGATTGCGACGGCTGGCTGTACGACGGCAAGCCCGAGGAACCGGCGCCCTGGCCGGCGGGACCCTGGCCGGCGGGGGACAGCCCGCGCTGGCTGGGCCAACCGGTGCCGGTGACGACGGGGGCGGCCTGGGTCCGTTGGTCTGAACTGTGCGGTTTTGACCGCCATCCCTGGAGGCTGGGCATCGGCCGGGCCGCGGTCTCGTCTTCGGCAGGGTACGGCGGTCGAGGAGCCATCGACGGCGGGGGCTGGGGATGGGGT
>NZ_UPHQ01000318.1 GCF_900566055.1 Mycobacterium innocens | reverse complement strand
CCACAGGCCACGTTATAGGCCAGGTTCAACACGTGATCGGACTCGTGATAGGGCAGGTGCACCTTGAGCAACTGCAGATCCTCATCGATCCGCTGCACCAACCCCAACCGAGTGACCAGCCGATGCACTGCCGCGATCCCACCGAAGCTGGTGGCATCGACGTTGGCTCCGACCTCGTAACGCACCACCCCCGAGTTCAGCATCGGCCTGGGCTGCGCGCCCCAGCTCCCAGCCCTCGCATGCCGCGCCACCACCCGTGCCCGCCGGGACGCGATGTTCCGCCGACTCTGCTCATGCGATATCTTCTTCACCACAAAGGCCTTTCCCGCTGGGCTGCGTTGAAGTCGCAAACCCAGCCAGGGTAAGGCCTTTGCCCTATCCTCCCCAGCCGACACGCTTACTCAGGGGCTAGGCCACTTGACCCCCCAGTAAATCGCGGTAACATGTTTCCCCTGGTCACCGCGGGTGTCTGGCGCGATGTGAGCGTGCAAGACGTTCACAAACGCGCAGATCGTTCACCATCGCGCATAACGTGTGGTCCCAAAATGGTCCCCAAGTGCGCGGCCGGTTCTCGCCTCACGATGATGGGCGATCAGCTCTTTGACTCCCTTGACTGCGGCCGGTTGGCGCGAGCGGGCGACGCCAGCCAAAGCGGGCGGGTCGACTGGTGAGTCACAACCGCGAGGTTGCGCGGATGCGAGCGTTGGGCTCGCATTCAGGCCGGCCCGTTGGTGCCGGAAGTGCTTGCCGGCCGATTCGCTCGCCGCAAAAAGAGAGGGCCCTTTATGCTGTCGCCCAATTCGTCCCGAAGAAATAGCTAACCGGGCAGATCCACTCGCAGCGCAAGGTGCGCATCGAGGATCCGGCGCAGCGCGGCGTCCATCGGATGAGCGGATGCGAGGTCGCGGCCGAACCGGCTGTCCACCACAACCACCGCGCCTTCACGCAGTTCGGCGGTGTCGACCTGATCGACGAACGGATCGAACAACGCGGGCGGCGTGGCCAGGTAATACAGCGCCCGGAGCGGCTCGTTCAACCCGGCGGCATACATCAGTCCGTGTTGGGTGATCACGAAGAGTTCCGAGGTGATCCGGGCATTCGGGGTCTCGGTTTTGCCCCATGCAATTGCGGCGCACCGGGTCTGCGCCAATCGATCCGGGACGTAGTTAGTGAGCGTGAGCAACCTTTCGACGAGTGCGCCACCGATTCGCGGATGTGCGCCGATCGCTGGCCTGAAGTACCGCTGGAAGATCTCGCCGAAATAGTCGTACCGTTACTCGCTCATCGCCGCACCCCAGGTTCAGACGGACACCTCAATTGTGCGCCCGAAACCGTCAGCTGAGCAGCATGAGTTTGGCCAGGACGGCGACCTCGCTGATATTGATGTCCTTGGTCGCGGTGACCAGGGTGAGCACCTTCTTCCGCTGCGCGAGCCTATGCAGGTTCGCCACACCGGTGGGTGTCACGATCGGCGAGAGTCTTGCCACGCTTTGTTGATCGAAGCGAAGATCTCAAACCGCACCGTCGGTTCAGCTGGCGAGGGCGACCGCCACCGGGCCTGCGGCACCCCCGAGGAACCGATCCGGAAGCGCCAGCTTGGAAATGGTGCGCAAGGTCAGCAGGTACTGGCGAGCGAGCGAACCGGTCGTATAGGGCAGGTCATAGGTGGCGCAGACTGCTTGAACTCGTTGGGCGATCTCCGCCAGGCGGTTACTCGGTAGATCAGGGAAAAGATGGTGTTCGATCTGGTAGCAGAGGTTGCCACTGAGGAACGTCATCACCGGCCCGGCGCGAAAGTTGGCGGTACCCAGCATTTGTCGTAGATACCATTCGGGTTTCGTCTCACCCTCGAGTGCGACGGGTTCGAACTTCTCGGCACCGTCCGCAAAATGCCCGCACGCGATTACGACGTACGCCCACACGTTGCGGAGCAGGTTGGCGACCACGTTCGCCGTGAGCGTGCGGCGCCATCGTCGAAAACGGAGAGCCGGAAAGAATACATAGTCCTTGCCGGCCTGCCGCGCCATCTTGCGGATCAGCGCTCGGGTGGCGGCGGACTTCTCGGCGTCGGTCGCCGCGCGCTCATGCTCGGAATGCAAGCCGTGCATCGCGATGCCCCATTCGAACATGATGGCCAACAACATGTTTCGCAAAGGCTGAAGCAGATGAGTCCGCTGCCACTTCTGGTCGCGGGTGACGCGCAGGACGCCGAACCCGAGGTCGTCGTCCATGCCGACGACATTGGTGAACACATGGTGGCGGTAGTTGTGGGAAAACCGCCACTGCGAGGACACACCCGCCATATCCCACTCCCACGTCGTGGAATGGATCTCCGGGTCGTTCATCCAATCCCATTGACCGTGGCAGATGTTATGGCCGAGTTCCATGTTCTCGATGCTCTTGGCCACCGCGAGCGCGGTGGTGCCGAGCGCCCAGCCGGCCTTGCTGCGGCTGGCGGCGATAACCAGCCGTGCGGCGAGGTCGAGGCATCGCTGAAACGCGATAGCGCGCCGGATGTATGCCCTGTCTTTTTCACCGCGCGAGTCCTCGATGTCGCGGCGGATCGCCTCCAGCGCAACTTCCAGGCGCTCGAGGTCCGTGTCGCTTAGATGGGCGTATTTGGCTACGTCTGCTATTGCCATCGACGCCTCACCGATATTCACGCGGGGTGGCGTGTCGCACTATTCGCGGGTCGACGGACATGGGCTTGGGATTCGACTGCGGCAATATCGTGATCACGTCCGTTCTTGGTGGTTTGGTTGCGTAGACCCGGGGCTGGGTGCCCGCGCCGGCGCGCCGTCGGGCAAGGGAGCTGGGCGGCCAGCCCGCTGAGCAGAATGTCGAGTCCGCGGTCGAGTTCGGCCAGCCCGTCGTAGGAGGCCCAGGACGGGGCGAGGTCACGTAAGTGCGGAAATTCGCCGATGGGCAGCCGGTGCAGCCCGAGCCGCAACACGTGGTCGGTTTCCTCGGGGCGTTCGACGAGTTCCTGCAGTTCGGTCAGCACATGGCCGAACAGGAACCCGAGCAATGCCCGATACACGTGCAGCGCGTCGGCTCCGGTGAACCCGGCCCCGGTCAGCAGCGCAAGGACGTCTTCGAGGTGCCGCAAGGTCCCTGGCGGGCGCATCCCCAGCGGTGTCGCTAGGGGCCGGGTGACCAGCAGCGGCACCACGTTTGGGTGTGCATGCGCTAAATCGCGGAAGTCGTGGGCGAGGTTCCGCAACGCCGCGGCCCAGTCCGCCGTGGTGGTGTCTAGCGACAGCCTCTGGAAGATCAACTCGACCACTCCGTCGAGCACCGCGGCCTTGCTGGGCACATGTCGATATAGCACCATCGGATCGCGGCCGACCGCCTCGCCTAAGCGGCGCATCGACAGCGCCTCGACGCCATCACGATCGATGATCTCCAAGGCACACGCCAGGACCGCTGCGCGGGTGATCGGCCCGCTCTCGCCGTCCTCCTCGGTAAAGTCGGGCGTCTGGGTGGCCTGCCTGGAAGCTGACGGTCCCGTCGGCGGCTGGGTCATCGGCAATAGCTCAGGAGCCAAGACCACGGGGTGCGCGGCCCTCGCGACCGTTGGGCCGTGACACGTCGTTCCCGATCGCTCCACCCTCCGAATCCCACATTGATCGTGCCGCAATCATCTCTCTACGTCCGACCCTGCGCCGCCGACCGGCGTGAAGAATGTCGGTGACGGTCAGCGAAGTACGAGTGGCCACCGTGGTCGACCCGCCCATGTCGGCATGGTTGCCGATCACACGTGCTTCAGTGATGTGCGTCATGACTGTCTCTTAATCTGCCCGCAGAAGCGAGCTGCTGGTTGGGTCTCGAAAGCCGCGTCTGCGTTGCGAGATCGTCGCACTCAGCCGACGGTTTTTCATGGGTTTGCGCGCCGACTTGTGGTGTTCGATCTGCCGGATCAGCTCACGCTTGGCATCACACAGCGCGCGGGTGATGTCCGGGTTTTGGGCAACCGCTACGAGCGGCGCAACGCCGGGCAGGCTCGTGCGTAATATGACGCGCTGCTCCTTGCCCCCGCGGTCTTGCAGGGAGACGACCACGTTCACATCACGCGAATCCCACTTGCCTAGGTGCGGCCCCAGCGTCGACAACGTCGCCACCACATGCGGGCGCTCCTTCGCCACGAAACCCGCACCTACGCGGATCACATTCTCGTGGAAACCATTTCGTTGTCTGCGGGCTAATGTCCTCATCATGGTCGTGGTCTCCTTCGGTTGAGGGTTTGGGCACACGCATGTGTCCTCAGGTGTTCCTACACGCATCGGCGCCGTGCAATGGTCCGAACCCGATTTCCGGGGATAGCACAGGAAACCCATTGATTCCGAGAGTAATTCGCATCATCGGGCCAAATGGCGTTTCCGGGTTAGATCCCCAGTAAACACCCTCGTTGCGAGGGTGTCAACATTGTTGACATACAGCGTAGAATCACGCGAAGCCCAGGGTCTCAGCCGCCGAGTGCGGCAAGAAGCTGACGCAGCGATGCGGTGGCGGCGCGCTGATGCTGTACGGCAGGACCAAGGTGTCAGCGTGGACGAGTCGCGCCACAGGAGTAGACGAGCAGCCAACGACGGCCCCGCTCCGGTCCCGGCATTCCCCTTATGAATGTGCTAGCATTAACAGTGTTGACACACGCTGACCGTCTATGGTGTGGGATCTGCCGCCTGAAATGACGCGATAGCTGGCAATCGCTGAATCTCCTTGGAAGGCAAGGGTATTCACGCGTGTAAGTTCACCGTTTGCTGAATGCTGTTCAGCGCAGGAGCGAAGTCGTCAACCAAGTCTGAGTAGCTAAGCACCGGAAGGTGAATGGAGCGTGATGAAGCGGTTGACCGGTCTGGACGGTGTCACGCTGCACGGCGAAACGCCCGTGATGCCCACCCACGTGATTGCTGTGTTGTTTTGCGACCCGGCAGCCGGTGGTGAGCTGACCGCTCGGGCAGTTCTAGCGCAGCTGGCCGAGCGTACCGCGGCAACAAGAGGTTTCCGCGAGCGCTTACTCACCAAACCCTTTGGGCTGGGCCAGCCGGTATGGGTCGAAGACCCGGCGTTCACTGTCCACGACCATTTGCATCATGTGCGACTGCCGAAGCCGGGCACCATGCGCGAGCTTGCCGCGCTGGTTGACCAGCTGCATGCGCAGCCGCTGGACCGTGATCGCCCGCTGTGGGACGCCTGGGTTGTCCAGGGTCTCACCGATGGCAGGTTGGTCGTCGTGATGAAGTTCGCCCACGCCATGGCCGATGGGGTGGGCGCGGTGACCTCGATGCTGCCCCAGTTGATGACCACCGATCACGACGCTGAGTTTCCCGCGGTGCCTGAGCGGGCACCTGTCCCGATGCCCGGCGGGGCCTCGATGGTGCGCGACATGATCGACGAGATCGCCGTCAACACCGCCGGTGGTGTTCGGGTCGCTGTCAAAGTAGCTCCCGGCGCGGTGAAGTCCATGGTGGGAACCGCGCTGGGATCGGTCCGCCAACTGCTCCTGGGCGACGGCGGGCAACGACCAGGTGCTCCGCAGTCCGACGTTAACCCCAGCTCGCCGCGGACCCGGCTGAATGCCCCGATCACCGCACGGCGCAGCGTCGCGTTCGCCGCGGTGGCGATGGAAGATCTGCGCGCCGTCACAAACGCGTTCGACGTCACCGTCAACGATGTATTCCTCACCGCAGCAACATCAGCGGTGCGCCGATGGTTGGAAGCGTACGACGCGGTACCCGATCAGCCGCTGCGCACCTTGATGCCGATCTCGACCCGCGCCGCCGATGACAACGCGTCTAATAGTTGGTCGCCGACCGTCGTCAACCTGCCCGTCTATCTCGCCGACCCGGTGCAACAGCTAGCCAGCATTCACACCGAGACAACGCGGATCAAGAAGCAACGGCGCGCAGAGCCACCCGTCAACCTCGCCGACGTCATCGATCTGATCCCGCCAGTGGTCATCGGGCTCGTGGCGGGACTGTACACCGGCCTGAAACTCTCGCGATTCCATCCTCCCGTGGCGCACATGATTACCTCCAACGTTGCGGGCCCACCCGGCGAAATCTACTGCGCCGGAGCCCACGTCGTCGGAATCCACGCCATGGCCCCGCTAATTGAGGGCGCCAACCTCAATATCACCGCCGTGTCCTATGGCGGTACCTTCAACGTGGGCATCGTCGCCTGCCCCGACAACGTCGACGACGTCTCATCAATCGCGCGCGGCATCGAAGCTGTAGTGGGTGAGCTGAAAAAGTCTGCCCAAGAAAAGACCCGCCAGAGCCTCGACTTGGTCCGTATTAGACCACCTGCGCACACCATAAAGTCCACTACCACAACGCAATTCGCTCCTGCCAAGAAGCGGGCTCACACGAAAAAGCGGGGCTCCGTCACGAAATGGCCGGCGTAACAGTGACTCGGGGTCAACCGGCGGCGCGCGTCTAGAGGGAAACCCGCATCGTTTCACCACCGGCCGCCGGGATATCCGCACATGCACCGCAAGGGCCGGGCAACCTGGAAACGGCGTAGCGTCGGGAGTGTCGAGGCCCATCCTTTCAGCGAACGCACCCGACAGACTAGGAAAGAACATCATGATTCCCGGAACAACACTGCCCACACCTTACGAAAATCGCCTGAAACTCGTTCAGGACACTATGACGATGTACTCCGTGCTGGATGACGACGCTGCGGGCAAACTCGCGGTACACGTACTACACGCACTGGACTCGATACCTGAGAAGATCCGCTAAGGACTCGCGCAGTAATTAATTAGGTTTTTGTGTTTGGTTTGTCCACACTTGTGGTATGACGCTGCCTGCTGTGGACTCCGATCCGGTCGCCGCCCGTTTGTTGTTGATCCGCCCGCATCTGGACGA
>NZ_UPHQ01000207.1 GCF_900566055.1 Mycobacterium innocens | reverse complement strand
AATTGGGACAGGGCGCTTTGTTGGGCCAGGGCTTTGGTGGTGGGCGCCGGTGCGGGTGGGCCGGGTTTGGGGGCCGGGTGGGCGGTGACGGCGGCGTGCAGCGGCGAGGCGTAAAAGCGGGCGGTCCAGTCGGTGGTGGTGTCGCGTTCGAGCAGGGTGAACAGGTCGGCGAAGTCGGTGCAGTGGAAGTAGCTCAAGGCTTGCTGGGGTGGGCCGAAGTAGGCCAGCCGGCCCCCGGGGGCCAAGATCAGCAGCCGGTCGCACATGTTGAGGTGGGCGATGTTGTGGGTGACCACCACCACCGAGCGGCCGTCGTCGGCCAGCGAGCGCAGGGTCTGCATGACCGATTTCTCATAGCCGGGGTCGAGCCCGGAGGTGGGTTCGTCTAAAAACAGCAGCGAGGGTTTGGTCAGCAGTTCCAGTGCGACGCTGGTGCGTTTGCGCTGCCCGCCCGACAGACTGTCGATGCGTTGATCGGCCTGGGTGGACAGGCCCAGTTCGGTCAGCACCTCCTGGATGCGCTGGTTGCGTTCGGCGGCCGACACGTCGTGGGGAAAGCGCAGCCGCGCAGCGTAATTGAGCGCCCGCCGGACCGTCAGCGGGGTGTGCAAGATGTCGTCTTGGGGCACGAACCCGATGCGGTGGCGCAGTTCGGCGTAGTTGTCGTAGAGGTCGCGGTCGTCGTAGCGCACGCTGCCGCTGGTGGCCGGGCGGAACCCGGTCAGCGCCCCCAGCAGCGTCGATTTACCGGCCCCGCTGGGCCCCACCACCGCCAACAGGCTGCGCTGGGGCAGGGCGAAGCTGACGTCGGCCAACAACAGCTTGCCTTTTTTGGAGCCCTTGTTGGTGACCACCCGCAGGTTGGCGGCCTCATAGGAAATGTCGCCGGTGTCAACGTATTCCACCAGCCGGTCCCCGGACAGATGCAGCAGCTGATGACCGATGCCGACGATGTCGCTGGCGCCTAGCAGCGCCCGGCTGATCCGGATGCCGTTGACGTAGGTGCCGTTGGCGCTGTTGTTGTCGACCAGCTCCCACTGACTGCCCGAGCGGCGCAGCATGGCATGACGGCGCGAGACCAGCAGATCATTGAGCACCACATCGTTGTCGGGGCCACGCCCGATCGTCACCACCAACTGATCAATGGCATGCACCGCCGTCGGCGGCCGGGCCACCGTCGTCTGGCCCACCACCGCGGCAGGCTGCGGCGCCGCCGCGCCGGGCTGCCCGCCCGGCGCCAACTGCACCAGCTGACCCGAGGACGCCGAACCCAACATCACCGACACCGGCCGCACAATGGCCACCCGCTCGACCCGCGCACCCTCGACAAACATCCCATTGCTGCTGTGGTTGACCAAAACCCAGCCCCCCGGGCCGGGCTGCAACACCGCATGATCACGCGACACCCGCGGATTGTCCAACCGCACATCAACCTCAGCCGAGCGACCAATCGTCCACACCCGATTCGGCGTGACATGCCAGACCCGCCCCCCAGCACGCACCTCCAACCGGGGCACCTCCATCACGACCGCCTCGGTCCTACCCTCCATACCCAGCCTCCGGCACCTCCACCCAACAACCCCCAACCACCACCACCCCACGGCAACGTAGCAATTTTGCATGCCGTAGTGGGTGAAAAGTCGTCCTTGGGAATCGCCAAGGCGGCTACGGTTGCACGGTTGCGCCCATCCGGTGCAGCTTGCTCATCGCCGCCCTTGCCTGCAAATCTTGTTGTGCTGCTTGGCTTTAGCGTCTACGGATGGTCCGGATCAGCCGTACTTCGCCCACCACGTGTGCAGTTCGTCGATGGTGGCCGGATCACCGAACACGTCGCTGAGCATCAGTTTTTCTTCGTTGGTCCAGATCACGTTCGGGTGGTTCTTATAGGTGCCGCAAGCGATCATGCCGGCGGTCACGTTCGGCGTCCTGTCGTAATGCCAGCCGTCGGGCGACGGTCCTTCCCCGGGGCAGTTCATCAGCTCCACCGCGGCGATGTCGTCATTGAAGGCCTTCTTGAGCGCGTCAAGAGTCGGGAACAGACCGTAGATGGCGCGGCTGGGGCCGCCCTGGTTGGTGTTCTGCCCGCAGTTGTACATGGCAGTCGCTCCGGTCCAAACGCTGTCCGGCTTGGGACTGGTCGCGGTGCACGTGCCGCTGGCGTAACCGGACGGCAGATAACTCATCAGCCTGCTTTGCGGGTCCCCGGCCGGGGTAGTTGTCGCTGGGGAACTCGGGGTCGACGGCTTGGTGGTGGGGACGGAGGTCGTGGTGTCCGCCTTCGGGGTGGAGTCCGGCCTGGTCGCCAACCAGATCCCGATGGCGGCGACGACGAGAACGACCACCAGTGCGGCGGCGCCGGCCACGATCGGCCACGGGTTGCGCTTGCGCGGTGCGGGCTGATTCCAGGGTGCCGGGCCGCCGGGCTGTTGTGGTGGGGTGCCCGGTGGCGTGCCCCCCCAGCCGCCGGCTGGGTAGTACTGCGGGACCGGGGCGGGCTGGCCCGTTGCCGGAATGGGACCGCTCGCAGGTGCCCACGCGGGCTGCCCGGTCGGGCTCGCCTGTGGCAACGGCCCCGAACCCGCCGGTTCCGGGTACTGCGGCGCCGGTGGCGGCGTGGCAGCAGCTTGCGTCGGGGGTTGGGGCGCAAAAGGTGCAAAAGCGGTGCCCGGCAGGGTCGCTTCCTGGCTGCGGCGCACGATGTCGGCGGCGTGGTCTTGATCGGGGTCGCTGAGGGCGTCGTGGGCGGCCCGGGCGAAATCGCCGGCGCTGGCGTAGCGGTCCTCGGGCTTCTTGGCCATGCCGCGCGCGATCACCGCGTCCAACCGCTTGGGTATCCCCGAGCGCGCGGCGCTGGCCTGCGGCACCGGATCCATCAGGTGCGCGGTGACCAGGGTGGACGCGCTGTCGGCGCGATATGGCGGGGAACCGGTCAAACATTCGTACAGCACGCACGCCAAAGCGTAGATGTCGGCGCGGTAGGTCACCTCGTCGTTGGAAAACCGTTCGGGCGCCATGTATTTCCAGGTGCCCACCGCTGTGCCCAATTGGGTCAGCTTCTCGTCGGTGGTGGCGCTGGCGATGCCGAAGTCGACCAGATAGGCGAAGTCGTCGCGGGTCACCAGGACGTTGGGCGGTTTGACATCGCGGTGCATCACCCCGGCGGCGTGGGCGGCGTCCAGGGCGGAGGCGACCTGGCTGATGATGGCTACCGCCCGGGGTGGGGTCAGCGGACCGAAACGCTTGAGCAGGGTGTCCAGGTCGGTGCCCTCGATCAGGCGCATCTCCAGGTACATCTGGCCGTCGATCTCGCCGTAGTCGTGGATGGGCACCACGTGTGGTTCCTGCAACCGACCGGCAGTGCGGGCTTCGCGCTTCATCCGCTCGCGAAACACCGCGTCCTTGCTGAACTCCGCGGTCATCAGCTTGACCGCGCACGGCCACTCCTTGACGGTGTTCTCGGCTTCGTAGACCTCGCCCATACCGCCACGGCCCAGGAGCCGCTTGAGGTGGTAAGGGCCGAACATCGACCCCACACGCGAGTCTGGCGCCTCGCCCATCGCTGATCCTCCCTCGACCCAACCCGAATTCCGCCGACCCTATCAAGCGGGCTCGAGGTATCGCAGCGTGTGCGACCATCGGCCCAGCAAACCGTGACGGTAACCATGACGGTAAGGCCTCGCCAATCTGGCCGCATGAAAACGGGGCTTATCCGTCCGCGGGCGACCGGGCACCGGTTGCCCCGTCGGACCTCGGACGAACACGGCCGGTCACGACGGGCGTCCGGCTACGGCCGTGCGCTAGCCGGGCGCCCGGCCGTGCGGTCACCGCGCGGCGAAAAGCCCTGGCGCAGTACGACGCTGAGCTGGCACCCGTCCTGTCCAGCCGGCTCGTCGCGCTCAAAGTGGTTGCGGCACACCGGTGCTGCCGCCACGCTAGCGGTCACGCCGGGCAGCGATCTGAAAGGTGAATTCGTGGTCGCAGATACGGATGTGATCGCCGTCGTTGAGCGTGGCGGCGCCGCGGATCCGCTGGTGCCCTACGTGCACACCGTTGGATGACCGGAGATCGTTGATGATGTAGTTGGTCCCGGTGTCGATGATTACCGCGTGATGGCGGCTGACCTTTGCGCTGTCGAGCACGATGTCGTTGTCACTGAGACGGCCGATACGGGTCGCCGCGGTGCGAAGCGGGTGGTCGTGCCCGGTGGCGATGTCGTGCAGGCAGGCCATGGCTTGTTGCCCGGTCGCCATCGTCCGCTGGTCGAGCACGGTGACGGTGCCGACGGCGGTGGACTTCGCGTTCATCTTGGCGTCCAACGGTTCCTGGCGCAGAATGCGTTCGTTGAGACCGCGCAGCGTCGGGCCGGGGTCGATGCCGAGATCCTCGGCCAGGGTTGTCTTTACCCGTCGATACGCGCCCAACGCGTCGGATTGCCGATCGGTGAGGTAATAGGCGGTGATCAGCTGCGCCCACAGTGGTTCGCGATACGGGTGTTCGACGGTGAGGGCCTCTAATTCGGTGATCACCTCAGCAGCGCGGCCGCAAGCGATCTCGGCTTCCGCCTTGGCGGTGTGGGCCAGAATCTTGTCCTCCACGAGCGCGGTGGCGAACGCGTCGACGAACTGGAAGTCACGCAGGTCGTCGAGCACGGGCCCACGCCATTCCCGCAGTGCCACAGCCAAATGCCGGCTGGCCTGTTCGAATTTGCCGGCAGCGGCCGCGTGTACCCCGGCAGCTTTCTCCGCGATGAACCGCCCGAGATCACAGCTGTTCTCCGGAATGCTGAGCCGGTAGCCCGGGGGTGCGGCGGCCAATATCGCCCGGGGGTCGACCCCGGCGCCGCTGAGCAGCTTGCGCAGGTTGGACACGTAGGAATGAATGCTGGCCCGGGCTCCGGAGGGAGGCCACTCCTCCCAGAGGGCGGTGATCAGTGCGTCGACCCCGACCGGCCGGTTGCGGTTGATCACCAGCATGGCCAGCACCGCCCGCTGTTTAGGGGTGCCGGTCGGCACCAGGGCGCCGTCGATGCTCATCTCCAGCGGCCCCAGCAGACCGAATTCGAGACGTTTGCCCGTCATCGCGTTACCAGCCATCCCGGGTCCTCCGCGGCTTCATCTGCGCCTCATCTGCCTAGTCCTCAAATAAGCGAGCCGGTGTGAGATGGGTGGCAGTATCGCACAGGCGTGCGATTTGGCTTGGCGGTGGGGCGGTTTGTGAGGGGGCGATGGCTGTTGTCAGGTGCGTGAGCGGTCGCAGTTTGGCTGGATCATTGGTTCTGCGTGAGGTTT
>NZ_UPHQ01000208.1 GCF_900566055.1 Mycobacterium innocens | reverse complement strand
AGACCCGCCCCCCAGCACGCACCTCCAACCGGGGCACCTCCATCACGACCGCCTCGGTCCTACCCTCCATACCCAGCCTCCGGCACCTCCACCCAACAACCCCCAACCACCACCACCCCACGGCAACAATTTTTAGGGCGCGTGCGAATGCCGGCCCGGAGTTCCGACCGCAGCAGCCCCTAGTTGCAGTACCAGGTCCCGATCCACCCTGAGGTACCGAGGTTCTTCGCGGCGTCTTGCTCTGCGGCCAGCAGCGTGGGCCCGTAACCGCCCGCATGATCACCGCGGCTGTTCTCGGCGATGGCGCCGCAGTCGGTGAAGGTGACGAGCACCTTGCAGTCGGAATAACCGCATGCACCCAGCGCGGCGCTCTCCGCGGCGGCCTTCGACGGGGCATGCTTGGTGCGGCCGAACACTTTTCCGGACGGAGAGTAGGCGATCGCGCCCACGTACCCGTCGGCCTCGGCTGCCGGTGCCAGCGTGAGGATCATCGCCGTCACCGCTACGACGTTGGTCACTGAAACCGCAGCTCGGCGTTGAAAAGCGGTCAATGCCATGGTGGTTCCTTTCCAGGTTCGGTGGTCCGGCAAATGCTGAAGCGAGGGGGCTCGATGTCGGATCGGCCGGCTATGCCGGTTTGGTTGCGGTGACTTGCTTGCCCCAGTCGGACATGGTCATCGTCACGGTCCCGTTCTGGACCGGGCTGATTTCGATCTTGACGAGGTGATAAGACCCGTCCGAGGCGATCCAGACGGTGGTGGGTGTGTTCTGCGCGTCCTTCGGGCTCAGGCGCGCCCCGGCCAGTGCCGTGATGTCGTCGGCTGACGACGTTCCGTTGATCTTGGTGGTCGGGATCCCGTTGATCTGCTCGCTGCCAACCACTTTCGGGTTTTGCAGATCGGAAAGCAGTTTGGCGAGGCCGCGATTCGGGTCGAGCAGGGTCGACACGTCATAGATCGACGCGCCGTTGCCGTAATCGGCGTACGTGCCGGGGTCGGCGACGTCGGAATAGAGATGTCCGTCGACGTAGACGAACTTCGAATCAACCGGGTTCTTGCCGACGACCAGCGTCGCGGTGCCGGTGGCGACCGTTTGCGGCGTGTTGGAGACGTCGCCGTCGAGTTTGGTCACTGCAAGGTTGGGCACCGAGCCCTGCACCGTGAGGCTCACGTGCATCCCGGTCACCTTGGCCATGACGTCGGCAGCCTGTTTGACGGTGCTGGCGGCGTCGCCATTGGCCGGGCTGCTCGACCCGCCGCCTGCGCCCTTGTTTGAGCTGGAACATCCGGTGAGCACGAGTGCCGTCGCGGCGACGGCGGACACGGCCGCCACAGCGGCGCGAGACCAGCGCTTCATAGACATCTCCTTCGTCGAGGCAACGGCACGTTGCCGCGGGGCAAACTCAGCTGGAGGCAGCGCCAAAGCCAGGCGACTTAGCGTAGACCCGCCGATATCGGCTTGACTACCTTTTCGTCGGTGTCGGTGGCGAGAGGGTGATCGCCGTTGGAGCAAAGCGAAAAGCCGGCGGCGCCGCACCGGTGACCGGCACGCAGCCAACACTGGTCAGCAACACCGCCAGGCTCGCCGCGCCGATCTCGCGGGCTTACTTACGGCCCTTGCGCTGGGGGTCGAGCCGCTTGAGCCGGACCGCCAGCAGGAGCACCAGGACCACCGCCAGCGCCGCGCATATACCGACGGCGGTGAGCCAGTTACTGCGATCGTGATCCCATAGCGGGTCTTCCGCACCCGGGTGCAGGAAGTTCACCCCCACGGTGGCGGCGGCCATGGCGTAGGCCCACCGGGACGGGGACAGCCAGGCCAGTTGCTCGAGCGGAGGCCGGCCGTTGACCGCGAACATTCCGCCGCACAGCACCAGTTGGGCCATGACCACCAGTA
>NZ_UPHQ01000269.1 GCF_900566055.1 Mycobacterium innocens | reverse complement strand
CGAGGCGGGGGTGGGTCCCGAGCGCGCGGTGGGTGTGGCGATGGATCGGTGTGTAGAGCTGGTGGTGGCGTGGTGGGCCGTGGTCAAGGCCGGCGGGGTGTATGTGCCGGTGGATCGGGCTCATCCCGTCGAGCGGATCGCCGCGGTGCTGGACGCGGTGGACGCGGTGTGTGTGTTGACCTGTGGCGCCGACACCGTGGCCGGCGCCGGGGCGCGCCCGGTGCTGCGCGTCGATGATCTGGATGTGTCGGATCGGGGCGCCGATCCGATCACCGACGCCGAGCGGCTGTCGCCGCTGGACGTGGACAACACCGCCTATGTGATCTTCACCTCGGGGTCCACCGGCACCCCCAAGGGGGTGGCGGTCAGCCACGCCGGTCTGTTGGGGGTGGCCGCGGCGCAACGGGCGGTGTTCGGGTTGGGTGCCGAGGCACGGATTTTGATGGTGGCCGCGCCGACGTTTGATCTGTCGATCTTCGAATGGTTGTGGGCGGCGGGGTCGGCGGCCGCGGTGGTGGTGGCCCCCCCGCAGGCCTATGCCGGTGCGGCGCTGACCGCGTTGCTGCACCACCAGCACGTGAGCGCCGCCATTATGACCCCCACGGTGCTGGCGTCGTTGGATCGGGCCCGGCTCGACGGGTTGTCCACGCTGATCGCCGGCGCCGAACCGTGTCCGCCGGAGTTGGTGGCCGCCTGGGCGCCGGGTCGGCGCATGTTCAACGCTTATGGCCCCACCGAGGCCACCATCTGGGCCACCTGCACCACGCCGCTGTCGGCCGGGCAGCCGGTCAGTATCGGCGCTCCGATTCCCGGGGTGTGCGCGCTGGTGCTCGACGCCCGGCTTAACCCGGCCCCGATCGGTATGGTCGGTGAACTGTATCTGGCCGGCCCCGCGCTGGCACACGGCTACCTGAGCCGACCGGGGTTGAGCGCCGAACGGTTCGTGGCCAACCCCTACGGCGAGGCGGGGGCGCGCATGTATCGCACCGGCGACCTGGTGCGCTGGACACCCGAAGCAACACTGGACTGTCTGGGCCGCGCCGACACCCAAATCAAACTCCGCGGACAACGCATCGAGTGTGGTGACCTCCAGGCGGCCCTGACCAGGGTGGATGGGGTGGACCAGGCGGTGGTGATCGCCCGCGAGGACTGTCCCGGTGATAAGCGTCTGGTGGGTTATGTGACCGGGACAGCAGATCCGGTCGGGATACGCGCCCAGCTGGCCAAGCGGCTACCGGCCTCCATGATTCCGGCGGTAGTGGTGGTGTTAGACGCGTTGCCGCTGACGGTCAACGGCAAACTCGACACCCGCGCCCTGCCGGCACCCGGGTACACCGACACTGCTGGCGGGTATCGGGCCCCGGGCACCCCCGTCGAGGAGATCCTGGGCGGTACTTACGCCGATGTGCTGGGGATCGACCGCGTCGGTGTCGACGACTCGTTTTTCGACCTGGGTGGGGATTCACTGTCGGCGATGCGCCTGATCGCAGCCATCAACACCGCACTGGATACCGACCTTGCGGTACGCAGCGTGTTCGAAGCGCCCACGATTTCCCAGTTGGCGGCGCGTATCGGCGATGTGGGTCCGGGAAGGCTCCCGCGGTTGGCGCGGGTGGAGCGGCCCGCAGTGGTGCCGTTGTCGTTCGCCCAGAACCGATTGTGGTTCATCGACCAGTTGCAGGGACCTTCGTCGGTGTACAACATGGCGGCGGCGCTACGGCTAAGTGGCGGGCTTGATGTTGATGCGTTAGGCGCCGCCCTGGTCGATGTGGTAGGCCGTCATGAAAGCCTGCGCACGCTGTTCCCGGCGCCCGAGGGGATCCCCCAGCAGGTGGTTATCCCGGTGGAGCTGGCTGATTTCGGGTGCAACGTCGTTGATGCCACCGACTGGTCGGTAAGCCAGCTGGGTGAGGCCGTTAACGCAGCGGCGGGCTACACGTTTGATTTGGCGACCGAAGTCCCTTTGCGGGCACAGCTTTTCGGTGTCGCTGACGACGAACACGTGCTGGTGATCGTGGTGCACCATATCGCTGCGGATGGCTGGTCATTGCGGCCGCTGACACGTGATCTGGGTGTTGCCTATGCCAGCCGGCGCGCGGGGCGGGCCCCTGGCTGGGCTGATTTGGCGGTGCAGTATGTCGATTACACGCTCTGGCAGCGCGAACGCCTTGGTGAACTGCAGGATCCCCGCAGCCCCATCGCCGCGCAGTTGGGGTATTGGGAGGATGCCCTGGCCGGGATGCCCGAACGTCTTGATCTGCCCACCGATCGGCCCTACCCACCGGTTGCTGATCAGCGCGGCGCCAGTGTGGTCGTGGAGTGGCCGGCGGAGCTACAACAGCAGGTTGCTCGGGTGGCTCGTGAGCATAATGCGACCAGTTTCATGGTGGTTCAGGCTGCCCTTGCGGTGCTGTTGTCGAAGATCAGCGCCAGCCCCGATGTGGCGGTGGGGTTCGCGATGGCTGGTCGTGGTGATCCCGCCCTCGATGACGTGGTGGGCTTTTTGGTCAACACCTTGGTACTGCGTGTCCAGGTCAGCGGTGATCCCAACTTCACTGAACTGTTGGCCCAGGTCCGGGCGCGCAGTTTGGAGGCTTTCGAACACCAACACGTGCCTTTTGAAATGCTCGTGGAGCGGCTCAACCCGTCTCGGTCGTTGACTCATCATCCTCTGATTCAAGTCATGATGAGCTGGCAGAATGTCGCTGGGCACCATGATCCGGCCGCCGGTTTGGTGCTAGAAGACCTGCAGGTCACGGCGATACCGTTGGACATCCACAGCGCTCCTATGGATTTGGCGTTTTCTCTCGGTGAACGTTTCACCGACACCGGTGCGCCCGCCGGAATTTGCGGGGCCGTGGAATTTCGCACCGATGTCTTCGAGACCGCCAGCGTTGAAGCCCTCACCGAGCGGTTAGAGCAGGTGCTGATGACGATGACGAGCGATCCGGGGGGGTCGTTGTCCTCGGTGGATCTGCTCGACGAGCGCGAGCATGCCCGGTTGGATCAGATCGGTAACCGGGCCGTGTTGAGCGCGGGCCCATCGTCTGCGGTGTCGGTTCCGGCGTTGTTCGCTGAGCGGGTGGCCCAGACACCGGATGCGGTGGCGCTGGTATGCGAGGGGTGTTTGTGGAGTTATCGCCAGCTCGATGAGGCGGCTAACCGGTTAGCGCACCTGTTGGCTGGCCATGGTGTGGGTCCTGGGTGTGGGGTGGGATTGCTGTTGGAGCGCTCAGCACAAGCCGTTGCCGCGATCCTGGCGGTGCTGAAAACCGGGGCGGCATACCTGCCGATCGATCCTGCGCATCCACCGGCGCGGATCGGATTCATGCTCGAGGACGCCGCACCGGTGGCTGTGATCACCACCGCCGATCTGGCCGGGCGGCTAGACGGGTTTGACCTGGTGGTCATCGATGTGAACGACCCCGCTCTTGACACCCAACCCGGCACAGCACTACCCGCGCCGTGCCCGGACAACATCGCGTACATCATCTATACCTCGGGCACCACCGGGGTCCCCAAAGGCGTGGCGGTCACCCACCGCAACATCACCGAACTGTTGGCATCCGTTGCTGCCGGCCTCACACCCGCGCCGGGGCAGGTGTGGAGCCAGTGTCATTCGCATGCCTTCGACGTCTCGGTCTGGGAGATTTGGGGCGCGTTACTACATGGTGGGCGGCTGGTGGTGATACCCGACTCGGTGACCCGTTCCCCGACCGATCTTCACGATGTGCTCGTTGCTGAACACGTCAACGTGTTAACCCAAACCCCGTCTGCGCTAGCGATGTTGCCATCGCAGGGGTTGGATTCGGTGGCGTTGGTGATCGGCGGTGAGCCCTGCCCGGCCCAAGTGGTGGACCACTGGGCGCCTGGGCGGGTGCTGATCAACCAGTACGGCCCGACCGAAACCACCGTCTGTGTGGCGGTGAGTACGCCGTTGGTTGCGGGTTCGGGGGCGCCACCGATCGGTTCGCCGGTGTCGGGGGCGGCGTTGTTTGTGCTCGATGAATGGTTGCGGCCGGTGCCGGTTGGCGTGGTCGGTGAGCTGTATGTGGCCGGTGCGCAGGTGGGGTGCGGGTATTGGCGCCGGGCCGGATTGACGGCGTCGCGGTTCGTGGCCTGCCCGTTCGGGGGGGCCGGGGCGCGGATGTATCGCACCGGGGACCTGGTGCGCTGGGGTGTTGATGGCCAGTTGGTGTTTACTGGGCGTGCCGATGAGCAGGTCAAGATCCGCGGGTATCGCATCGAGTGTGGTGACGTCCAGGCGGCCCTGACCAGGGTGGATGGGGTGGACCAGGCGGTGGTGATCGCCCGCGAGGACCGCCCCGGTGATAAATGTCTGGTGGGTTATGTGACCGGGACAGCAGATCCGGTCGGGATACGCGCCCAGCTGGCCAAGCGGCTACCGGCCTCCATGATTCCGGCGGTAGTGGTGGTGTTAGACGCGTTGCCGCTGACGGTCAACGGCAAACTCGACACCCGCGCCCTGCCGGCACCCGGGTACACCGACACTGCTGGCGGGTATCGCGCCCCGGGCACCCCCGTCGAGGAGATCCTGGCCGGTATTTACGCCGATGTGCTGGGGATCGACCGCGTCGGTGTCGACGACTCGTTTTTCGACTTGGGTGGGGATTCACTGTCGGCGATGCGCCTGATCGCGGCCATCAACACCGCACTGGATGCCGACCTTGCGGTACGCAGCGTGTTCGAAGCGCCCACGGTGGCAAGTTTGAGTCAGTGGCTGCGACAAGATTTTATTTCTGTGCAAGAAATAGTTCCGGTTCAGACTCTGAAGCAGGGTACCGGCGTTCCGCTATTCTGCATTCACCCCGGGGGTGGCGTGACCTGGCCATATCAGGTCGTTGGTAATTACTTGGACTGCCCGATCATTGGAATTCAGCAAATCCCGCAGGGCGCCGAAGCTGAACCTAGGTCAATTCGCGATATGGCGGAAAACTATGCCGACAGAATCCAAGGCGTTTGTCCTGCCGGGCCTTACCATCTGCTCGGCTGGTCGTTTGGAGGCGTCGTCGCCCATGAACTCGCCATCGAGCTTCAGCGACGCGGGTGCTCAGTCGCATGCCTTATCCTTCTCGATGCTCAACCCACTATCGACAGCAGCCTCACCCTACCCGATTCTGCGTTAGGCGAGAAGCGCATACTGGAAGACGTCGTGCGATTCTATCGTATAATTATTCCCGAACGGGATGAGTCGCGGACCTACGAACAGATAGAAGAACTGGTTCGCGAACGAGGAGCCGCAGAATTTCCGCGATACAAACAGCTTCTGGATTTGATTGTTCAGAATCTTAATAGTGATATCGCGTTATCGCGATCCCACAAACCCGGTGTTTTCGATGGTGATATAACCATATTTGCTGCTGTGCGGGATGAGAGCGATCGGAATTCGTCTCTCCTGCAAAGTTGGCGACCGTACGTTGCCGGCGACATAAGTGTGTACCCGATCAGCTGCACGCATAACGAAATGCTGACTACCGAATCGCTCAATATGTACGGCGAACAACTCCGGCGCGTCGCGATGGGCCAGGGTGCGAAGTGCGAGTCGTGTACGGCGGCATAGTGAACACGACTCTCGATGATCAGCGTCCGCCCCCCTGCCCCCGCCTCTCGCGCAGACTCTCCGGCCGAATATCGGTGCAGTATTGTTTGATGTAATTCAGACGTGCAGCGCGGTCTGCTTCGTTGTAAATAAACCACCAGTCTTCGTTGCTGTTCGACGATTGTGCCGATGACCGGCGAGGCCGAGCGGACTACCGACTCCGGATGTTTCGTGGGACTGGCGTGGTGGCCTGATCGGGTCAGATTTTGGTTTTCGATCCTGATTATTTTGGTTGCGGGCGTGGTGAGGAGCCCGGGTCAGCGGGTGCTGCCGGGCTCCTGGGCCCGGGTGGTCCTTTCGTGGGGTAGTAGGGGCGGTTGGATGGTAGTCAGCCGGGTCGCAGGCGACCCAACGCGGTGGTCAGCAAGTCGCGCCAGGGTGCATGGGCGGCCAGCCGTAGCTGGGTTCAGCGGGCGTGGCGGGCCAGCCGGCCGGCGATCGTAAACAGGCGCAGCCGTAGGCGTTTGGGTTCCCAGCGCCGCGCCGGATGCTCGCCGAAGGCCAGCATCTGCAAGCCAGGCAATCACCTTCTTCAGATCCGCCGAGATCGGGTCGCTGACAACATCTTTGGCTGGCTTTGTCACCACAGCCCTCCTGACCATGCTCGTCGGTGCTGCCGCCGCCGTCGATGACGTGCAACCAGTCCGGCCGGGGCGTGGATCGAGGTGTGGGGCGGTAGTAGCGGGGATCACGGGCGAACCGGGCCGCCGCCAGCCCGGAGGCGGCACGCGGCGGCGGGACCCGGGTGTTTTCGGTGGCCTGTTCGAGCATGGCGGCGATCTTGGTCATTTAATTTAATAGGGTTCAGTGACCCAGGACTGCGACAGGTGCCGGTAAGCCGTACCTAGCCCCGTTTTCCGCATAGTTTTGGGTCAAGGGTTTTGTTGTTGAACGTTGTTGTGGTGCTGTGTGTTTCGGGCCATGGTAGGGGGATGTCGAGGTGGGCGAGGATGCGTCGTTGCACGGGGGTGAGCCGGTCGAGGACGAGGCCGTTGGTGATGTAGGTGGCGTGTAGGTCGGTGAAGGCGGCCAGCACGGCGCGCGCGGTGGGAATAGCGTCGCGGTGTTCGGGCAGCAGGCCGGGCAGGGCGGTGTCGGGGCCGAGGGCGGCGCGCAGGTCGGCTTCGATGAGCCCGTAGATGAGCAGCGCGATGCCGATGACGGCGATCAGCGCGTGGATGCGGTCGTCGTTGTGCAGGAAGATCGGCCGCACGTGCAGGGTTTGTTTGAGATCGCGGTGGCGTTGTTCGACGATCCACTGGTCTTTGTAGACCTCGAGCACATCGAGCGCGGTCAGGGTGCGCCCGGGTGGGTCGGGCAGGTTTGTGGCCAGGGCATAAAGCCCGTCGTGTGTGGAGGCGCGGGTGATGGCCTGGGGGTTGCGGTGCCAGGCGATGGTGGGTTTGGCCTGGTCGTCGACGCCGGTGGTGACGGTGATCAGCTCGGCGATACGGTGGCCGATGATCTTGGCGACGCGGTCGTCGACTTGTTTTTTGGTTTTGTAGTGGTGGCCTCCGAGGCCGTTGCGGATGCGGCCGAGCGCGTCTTCGGCGCTGGCCAGGGCGCGTTCGCGGGCGTCAGCGACGGAGGCGGCCTCCTCGGAAGACCAGATGTAGGCGATGTGCAGCCGGTGGGTGGCGCCGGTGTCGCGGTCGGCGATGTCGCGTTGGCGCAGCACGCCTTTCCACCCGGTGCGTTCCTGCTCGGGCAGCCGCCGTTCCCGCTTGGAGCAGTGCTCGAGCCGGGTCAGCGCGGCCAACCCGTCGGGCACGTCGGCGGCAAACCAGCCGGCCCAGCCGGTGTCGGCGCGCAGCGGCACCACGAACCGCAATCCTTTTGCGTCGGCAGCGCACAGCCGGCTCAGGTAGCCGAACCCGGAGTCGGCCACACACACCACCCCGGGCGGGGCCCACTGACGGATGTGGTCCAGCGCCTCGGCGAAGCAGGGGGCCTCGTTGGACCCGCCCGGGTGGCCGCGGTAGTAGACCGCGACCCCGGCGCGGGTGGATGCCTGCAGGGTCTTGACTTGGCGGGCGATGGTGCGTTCGGCCGCCCAGCCCTTGGCGACCAGCGCGGAGCCCTCATAGCCGCCGGAAAACCGCACCGCCGTCATGTCCAGCTGCAGCCGCGACAGATCGGCCCCACACCAGCAGGCGGCCGACAGGGCCAGCCCGCCGCGCACCTGCTCGGCAGCCGGGGCCAGCGCCTCCAGCGCCCGGCCCAGCCGGTCATCGTTGAGCAATCCCGCAGGAATACCGAACAATTCGGCCATCGCCGCGCTGGACGCCCAGCCCGCGATGTCATACAGCGGCGCCGGCGCGCACAGCCGGTTGGCCACCAACGCAGCGATCACCTCCCCGTGGGTCAGCATCGCCCGCCCACGCATCGGCACCGCGGCGTCGATGAGCTCGACCAGGCCCAGCCGCTCCAGGTAGTGGGCCACCAACAGCAGCGCCCCGACGTGGCGACGAGTGCCGACCGGCGGCGGATCCAGCCGGGCGAATGACGCCGCCAACTGCTCCAGTTGGCCCGACGCCTTCAGCTCATCCTCGCGGCCCAGGGTGCGCAGCACCCGGTGGCGCACCCGACCAGCATCGTCTCGGTACGCTTCGACCAGCCGCAGATACACGTAGCGTCTGCCGCCCTTGACCACCGCGTGCCGCTTGACGTACATGCCGGTTCCAACCCAGTTCCTTCGAGTTGGCCCTACAGTACCGCGCCCAACAAGGCATCACAAGCATGTAATTCGGCGGGTCTCCGTACTATCGACCCACACGATTTGGCCCTACACGGCAGCGCCAGGCGCCGATTCTTCGGTACAGCCAACCAACGCCCACCAGAATCGAATACTCAACTCCCACAATGGGTTACCACAGCTACCACGCGACGAACCTGCCCCGGAAATCAGGCCCTATGCTTCAATCAGTGCGGAAAACGGGCCCTAGCGCTGGTCCTTATTGTGCTCTGAGCGACGATGCGCCCGACTTCGTGCGCTGGATCGAGGTCAGGCCATCGCCCGGCACTCTTGAGCGCAACGGCGACAAGACGCTGCGCAGGCGCGGCAGTGATCGTTGTCGTACTTGTCGCACTCGGCTGCGCACGCATCACAAATTTCCGCGCACAACTGGCACAACTGGGCCGCCCAGCGCGACCCGCGGGACACCAGCGTCACACACGCTGCGCAAATCGCTGCGCAGTCCAGGCATAACCGGGCGCAGTCGGCCATCTTCGCGTCGTTGACGCAACAGTTGTAGGCGCACGCCTCACACGCCGCCTGACATTCCGCGCACGCATCCAGACAGGCCTGGTTAGCCGTTACAGCCATGACAGAATCTCCTCCACTCATCAAGTCGCCAAGGCGGACTCGCTGATCGCGAGAACTGAGCCCTCTCTTACGCAAACATCAAAGGGCTCGCACCGAAGCGTACTGTCCGTGGCCATGAAAAACTACCCGCTGGTGAGTCCGAGGTGCCTCACATAAAAGTGAGCGCGAAGCGGTGGCTGGTGCCTCACGGATAGTGAGCGCGTGGGGGGCTTGCACTACTTCGTCTCGGCCAATCGGTTGATTGACGGATCTAATGCTTCCAGGT
>NZ_UPHQ01000212.1 GCF_900566055.1 Mycobacterium innocens | reverse complement strand
CGCTACCACCACACCGACATCGAGATCGACAAACTCGCCGAGGCCACCCCCACTCAACGCCGTGCTTTCGACCTCATTGAGGCCACCATCCCCCTGACCATCGCCGCGTAGCCACAAACACAAACCAAGCAAACCAGCAAACCCCCAGTTCAGGGCGGAAAACCCTTACCCAGGCAGCCGTAACTTCCGTCTAGAGACTGGTGTGGCTGATGTGACCGTCGCAGTTGTGTGCTATAGCTCGCGTATCGGCAATCACGATTCTTTGGACCGGGGCACGTCGTGGGGCGTGCGGGGCAATGCATAGAGCGCCATCCGGCGATTCGCCATGTCGTGTTCGCCGAGAAATACGCAGCCGGCGCTCTCACAGAACCTGCGCGCCATCTTGTTTCGGTAGTCCGGATCGAACATGACTCGCCGACATCGCGGTTCAGCGTTGAGCACACTGGCCACCAAGTGCGGCAACACGAATTGGGCGATTCCCTTGTTCGTAATCTCCGGGTCGGCCATACCGGCGTGTATACCCAGGTCATAGGGAGCCCACTCGTACCGGGTGGCGATGGAATCCTTGGCAGCCCAATAGAGTTCGACGTAGGCGTGGTCTTGTCCGTCAATGCTGCCGATCATCGGTCGCGAATAGCTGCCGTCGAGCTGGGCGCGCAGGTAGCGCTGCCACCGCGACACCGGCCACACGTACTCCCATGCTTCGGCCAGGTGGGGCCGGCGCATCCATTCGGCGATCATGTCGGCGTCGGTATCGGGATCGGCCAGCCGAAATGCGTATGGTTCGGGCACTTCGGGTTGGGCAGGCGGCGGCGGGATGTTGCGGACCTCGTCGGGTAGGTCGGTCAGTTCCCGCGGCAGCATCACGTCGGGTTCACTCATGTCATCTCGGGTTTCGGTTGTTGTCCGTTGATGTCCTAGGTGTCGCGATTCGGGAATCGAACTCACGGCATGGCCGGCGCCGGCTGGCTTGGCTAACCAGACCGCCTCGAATTGACCGCCTCACGCAGGCTTTTGGGCCGTATGTCGGTCCAGTGTTCCTCGACGTATTGCAGACAATCCGCCCGGCTGGCTTCGCCGTACACCTTGCGCCAGCCGGCCGGGATCTCGGCGAACGTGGGCCACAGGCTGTGCTGCTCCTCGTCGTTGACCAGCACGACGAAGGTGCCGGTCTCGTCATCGAAGGGATTGGTGCTCATCATTTCTCCTACTCGAAGGGTCGTTTTGGGGCAGCTCGGCGCCCAGCACCCGGTCGGAAAGCAGTCCCAGGCAGCTGAGGTTGGGAAATCCGGGTCCCTGGTTCAGTCCGGCCAGGCCGGGCAGAAACAGCTTCGGCGTGACGCTGTTGACGGCGAGGTCGTAGCCGATCGACTCCTGCAAGCGTTCGCTACTGAGCGGCCCGCCCAGCCCGAGCTCGAGCAGGTCGAGCGCATCCTGGTTCAGCAGCGTGGTAAACCACAACGCGTCCACCCCCGAGCCGTCGATGACCAGGTCGAAACCGTGGACGGTTTCGAAGTTTTCGGTGCCCCGGTCGGTGCTCAGAGTGAGCCGGATCTGCTGGTCGCGATCGACCGCGTGCGCAACCCGGCCGCGCAGGTGCCGGATCCGGTCGTCGGCCATCAGCGCGTCCTGCACGCTTGACGAGAACACTCCGCGGTCGGTGCGTGCGATCGCGTCGCGTCGTTCCGGCAGAGTCAGGGCGGCCCAGTCGGACGGGTCGGAGAACAGCGAGTTCTCGAAGAAGCCTTCGCCCCGGGTGAACAGCGTGACTTGCGGTGAGATGACGGTGATCGTCGAAATCGGGTGCCGGAACAGCTCATGGAGCATGGCCGCGGCCGTCTCACCGCCGCCGATCATCGCGACTCGCTCGGCGCTGATCCGGTCGTGCTGGGCGGCGCGATGCCAGAACTGGGCGATGGAGAGTACCCGCGGATTGCCCGGCAGCAGGGTCCGTTCGGCTTGGCCGGGCCCGGTGATCATCAACCCGTCGGCGTGCACGGTGCGCTCGGAGGTGTGCAACGCCCAGCGTCGGCCGTCGAGGGCGATTCGGTCGACCTCGCCGTAGACCACCGTCATGTCGATTCGCTCGGCGACCCAGCGAAGATACTGGCCCCACCGGCGGTGGGTCGGCGCCGGGCGGCCACGGTCGATCCATTGGGCGAATTGACCGGTGGCGATCAGATACGCCTGCCAGCTGTAGCGCGTCATCCGCTCGTCGAGCTCGGCGTTGCGGCGCGGCACCAGCGACGAGCGGTACGGGAAGCCGACGTCTTTTTCCGGGCTGGTGCCCAAGCTTTGGGCGCCGTCGGTCCAGCCGCCGCCGGCCTGCCAGTTGGCGGCCACCCCGGTGCGTTCCACAGCGACGACGTCAGGTGTGTCGACACCCATGGCGCGTAACACCGACGCCTTGGCGGCGACGGCCACCGCCTTGGCCCCGGCGCCGACGACCGCTAGCGTAGTCATGTCACGGTTTCCTTGAGAGATTCATTCCAAAGATCCTGCAGCACGGTCAGATCCGGCTCGCTGAGGATATCGGGCAGGGCGCGCCACTGAGTCAACAAGATTTGCTGATCACCGGAGCCCAGCAGGGTGGCCATGACGACCAGTTCGTGACGCACCGCCACGTTCGGTTCGGGCAGCGGCGGCAGTCCGCCCAGCAGCTCGCGGTCGAGGCGCACGCCGCTGCCGGCGTCACCGACGTCGGTGCGGCCCAGATAGTTCAGCAACAGCTGCGGCCCCGGAACACTGTTGAGCGCAGCCGCGGTGTCGGCGCGCAGGTAGCGCAGCAGACCGTAGTCGATTCCGGCGCCGGGGATAGCCGCCAATTGCTCGGTCACGCGATGCGGGTCGGCGGAATGCACTCGCAGCGGATAGATCGCACTGAGCAGGCCCACGGTGTCGGTGGTGTCAACGGCGTCGCTGGTGTCCTGGTCGGTGTCGTCTACCAGAGCGTCGGCGCGGCCGTGGGTTTCCAGGGCCAGCAGCGGCGCGGGCGTCGGCTGACCCCGGCGTTGCCGCCACCGGGTCACCGTCCGCGCCGCCGCCGCGACCAGCAGGTCGAACATCGGCACACCCGAATCCAGCAGTCGACCGGTGATGTCGGTGTCGGTCACCGCGGCGCGGATCAGCAGGCCGGCGGCCCGGTCACGGTCGGCCTGTACCCGTCGGGCACCCAGATCCGGGTCCTCGCCTTGGAGCTGGGAAAGCCAAAACGGCATGGTGTCGAGGGTTTCGGCGCGCCGCAGGAGCGCTTGGGCCCACCGCCGGTAGCTGGTGTGCTCGGGAACAGGCGCGGGTGAGTGGCCGCCGGCCAGCGCATGCAACGCGGCGTCGAGTTCACCGAGCACCACCCGCCACGACGCCGGGTCCATCGCCAGCACATGCGCGGCCAGAAGCAGCACGCCCGGTCCGGCCGGCGGCCGCAACCACCTGGCGGACAGCAGCGAACCACGTTCAGGATCAAGGCTTTCCAGGGCCTCTCCGGCATGACCGGCGACCGCTGCCTGCAGATCGCTGGACACCGCTGCCTCGTCGAAGAAGTCACCGACCGGGGTGGGCACCAGGGTCATGCCGGTGCGGTCCAGGCGGGTGCGCAGCACTTCGTGGCTGTCGACGATGGCGGTCAGTGCCGCCCGCAGCTGCTCGGCGGTGATGTCCTCGGGCAGCCGGATGGCCTCGACCTGTCCCATCCGCCGCGGCTCGCCGTATTCGTAGACCCAAATCGCGTTGGGAAGCAACGGAATCGGTTCGGTGCTGTGCTCGGTGTCGCGGGCTGCGCCGGTGGCTTCGGCGTCGATCGCGGCGGCGAGTTCGCGAATGTTGTTGCACTCCAGGATGAGCCGGGCGCGTAGTGGAATGCCGCGGCGGCGTGCCGCCTGGACCACCGAAAGCGCCACGATGCTGTCCAGTCCCAATTCCAGGAAATCTGCGGTTACGTCGACTTCGGGGATCTGCAACATCTCCGAAAGCAACTCGGCCAGAGCGGATTCCGTGGCGGATTCAGGTGCCGACCCGACAGCGCCGGCATCGACGTCGGGCAGCGCGGCCGCGTCCAGCTTGCCGTTGGCGGTCAGCGGGATCTCATCGACGACGACGATGCGCTGCGGCACCATGTAGCGCGGCAGCCGCTCACCAAGCATGGTCCGCAACTCGGCTTCGGTGGGCTCGGAGCCGTTCGCGGTCGCGGCGCAGGCCGTCAACCGGGCGCCGCCCTGGTGCTCGCGGACCACGACGTGGGCGTGACGTACCCCCGGGTGCGCCTGCAGCGCCGCGGCGATTTCGCCGGGTTCCACCCGATAGCCGCGGATCTTCACCTGCTCGTCGGCGCGGCCCAGATAGACCAGCGACTCGTCGGGCTGGCGGCGCACCACGTCGCCGGTGCGATACATCCGCTCCCCGGACCCGAAGGGGTCGGCGATGAATCGGTGTGACGTCTCACCGGGGCGTCCGAGATAGCCGCGCGCCAATTGTGCTCCTGTGACATACAATTCACCGGCGGCGCCGTGGGGCACCGGGCGCAGCGCGGAGTCCAGCACGTAGGCGCGGCTATGTCGGGTCGGGCGTCCGATCGACGGCGCGGCGTGCTCGGTGATGTCGGCGACCACTGCCTCGACGGTGGTTTCGGTGGGGCCGTAGCAGTTGCAGGCCGCCATCCCGCTGCGCGCGCATGCGTCGCGGATCATATTCCAGGTCGGCGGGGCGACGGCTTCGCCGCCCAGCGCGAGCACCGTCAACGGCACGCTCGTGAGCAAACCGAAGGCTCGCAGCTGGGCGAACATCGACGGGGTGGTGTCGATCATGTCGATGCGGTGCTCGGCGATCGCCTGCACCAACGACTCGGCGTCGCGCTGGGTGCGTTCGTCGACGACGTGCACGGTGTGGCCGTCGAGCAGGGCGACCAGCGGCTGCCAGGCGGCGTCGAACGCGAACGACCAGGCGTGCGCGATCCGCAGTCGACGCCGCAGCCGGGCGGCGGCGGGCCGCAGCACGGTGTCGATATGGTCGTCGGCGTAGGCGCCCAGCGCGGCGTGGGTTCCGATGACGCCCTTGGGTTCTCCGGTGGTCCCGGAGGTGAAGACCAGGTAGCCGGCTTGGCGGGGGTCGACGTCGACGGGACGGAAACCGTCGGCCTGGTCGGGTGCCTCGGAGTCGACCGACGCGACCATGTCCTCGTCAATCACGATGGTGGCACCGGTCTGGCGCAGGATCGATTCCACCCGCTCCGGCGGCGTTCCCGGTTCCAGCGGCACACACACCGCGCCGGATTTGAGCACCGCGAGCAGCGCGACGACATACTGCGGGCCGCGGGAAAGCCGCACCGCCACCGGCGATTCGGGCTCGGCCCCGCGACCGATCAGTACCGCGGCCAGCCGGTTGGCCGCCGCGTCCAGCTCGCCGTAGGACATGGACCCGGAGGTCCAGCTCAGCGCCTCCTGGTCGGGCCCGGCCTGCGCAACCGCGGCGAAGCGGGTGTGAAAGCCTGCTGTCTGGCGGGCCGGCGCCGTGCCGGCGGCGCGCAGCGGCCGGGTCTCTTCGTCGAACAGCACGCTGACCTCGCGCAGCGGGCGCTGCCAACTCGACAGCAGCCGCTCGGCGGTGGCCAGCACGCGCCGGCCGAGCATCTCACCAGTGGTAGCGCCCAGCGCGCCGTCGAGCACCTCGACGAACATGACCAGCTCCCCGTCGTCCAGGTGGGCGGCCAGCGCGACCGGGAAATGCGTCACGCTCTCCAGCCCCGCCGGCCGGAATGTCACGCCGCCCGCGGTCAACTCACCACCTTCGGCCAGTCCCGACGTGGGGAAGTTCTCATAGACCAGCAGCGTGTCGAACATCTCGCCGACGCCGCCGATCGCCCGCAGTTGCGCGTGGCTGAGGTAGCTGTGGTCCCGCAGCGTCGCCGCATTCCTTTGTAGCGCAACGCATTGCGCGCCGACATCGGTGTTGGCGTCGAGCCGCACCCGCAACGGCACGGTGTTGATGAACAACCCGATCATGGTTTCGACGCCGGACAGTTCGGCGGGCCGGCCCGACACTGTGACGCCGAACACCACGTCGTCGCGGTCGGTCAGCCGTGACAAAACCAGCGCCCAGGCCATCTGCATCAAGGTGTTCACGGTGATTCCGCGGGAGCGGGCACCGTCGCTAAACCGCGCGGTGGTCTGACGGTCGGTGCGTAACTCGGTGCGCCGCGGCAGCCCGGTCCGGGGCGCTTCGGTGGCCATCGACGCCGCCAGCAGCGTCGGGCCGGGCAACCCGGCAAGGTGCTCGCGCCACACCTGCTCGCTGGCCGAGCGGTCACGCCCGGCCAGCCAGCCGATGTAATCGCGGTACGGCCGCGGCTTGACCGGCAGCGTGTCGAGGTCACCGCCCGCTCCGTACAGCGCGATCATCTCCGCTGCGAACACCGGCAGCGACCACCCGTCGATCACGATATGATGCGCGGTGATCACCAAATGCCAGTGCTGATCCGGTAATTCGATCAGCAGGAAACGGATCGCCGGTGTCTTTTCGAAGTCGAACGGTCGAGACCGTTCCGCGGCCGCCAGTTTTTCGATATCCGCGGGCTCGGCGGCAACTTGGCGCCAGGGCAGCTCGACCCGCGACGGCACGATCTGCACGGGCCGGGGGATGTCGCGGCTGACGAAGCTGGCCCGCAGGTTCGGGTGGCGCATCAGCATTTTCGCCGCGCAGTCCTTGAGCAGCTCGACGTCGAGCGGACCGGCGATATCGGCGGCGATCCCGACCAGGTAGGGATCATCGACCGGAGAGCCGTCACGGGCATCGGCCAGCCCGGAAAGCACGGTCAGCGAATACAGCCCTTCCTGCAAAGGGCTCAGCGCCATCACATCCTCGATGCCTGAGGGCGCACCGGTTTCGGTGGCGGTCATTGGTTACTCCACGATTGCGTCACCGCCGCCAGCTGCTCGGCGGACAACCCGGATGTGCTCATCGGCTCGTGGTGGGTATCGCCGTCGGCGCCTCCGGAGTCCAGGGCGGCGCCACCGGATTCCACCGCGGCCGCCAGCTGCTGCACGGTCGGGTTCTCGAACACCATCCGCGGACTGACCGGCAGACCGGCAGTCCGCGCCCGCGCCGCCAGCTGCACCGACAGGATGCTGTCACCGCCGAGGGTGAAAAAGTCGTCGAAGCGCCCGATTTCGGTGATCGGCAGCAGGTCGACGAAGACCTCGGCCAGCGCCCGCTCGATGTCGGTGCTCGGCGGCTCGCGGTGGCCGGCGGTGCTCACCGACGGCCGCGGCAGGCCGGGCCGGTTCAGCTTGCCCGACTCGGTCTTGGGCATCTCGTCGAGCACGGTGATCGACGACGGCATCATGTAGCCCGGCAGCGCCGCGGCGACTTCGGCCCGAACCGCCGATGCGAACCCGGATTTCGCCTCCTCGCCGGCGGCGCGGTGATGCGGCACCACATAGCCGGCCAAGGTGGTGCTGCCGCCGACGTCCCAGGTGCGCGCCGCCGCCACGGCCACCCCGTCGACGGCCTTCAAGGCGGCTTCCACCTCGCCCAGTTCGACGCGGAACCCGCGCACCTTGACCTGATGGTCGGTGCGCCCGACGAACTCGAGTCGACCGTCTTGCGTCCAGCGAGCCCGGTCACCGCTGCGGTAGAACCGTGCGCCGGGCTCGGCGGTGTACGGGTTGGCCACGAACCGCGCTGCCGTCAGGCCGGGCCGTTTCCAGTAGCCACGCACCAATTGGCCACCGGCGTAATACAATTCGCCGACCACGCCGGGCGGCACCGGGTTCAGGCCGTCGTCGAGCAGATACACCTGCGCGTCGGGCATCGGGGTGCCCAGCAGCGGCACCGGCGGGGTCATCGGTCCGCGGACCAGCGCGCCGGACGTTTCGGTGGCGCCGAAGTTGTTCAGCAGCTGCGGGCCGGAACCCGAACCGTCGGAGCCGTAGTTGGCCAGCAGCCGCTCCTGCAGTGACGCGGTCAGCGGCTCGGCGCCGCACACCAGCCGGTACAGCGAGCCCAATGCTTCGGGCCACGCGTCGACGATGGTCGAGACCAGGCTGGGCACCGCGGTGACCTGGGCCACCGAGTGGCGCTGGATCAGCGAGGCCAGCGCCTCGGGATCGCGGTGCTCGGCGTCGTCGGCCAGGATCGTGGTGGCCCCCGCCGCCAGGCCGCCCAGGGTTTCCATGCACCCCTCCAGGAAGGTCCACGACGCCTGCGCCAGGCGTATATCTTCGGTGTCGTTGCCGGCTACCGGGTAATTCCATAGCTGCCAGTTCAGCCGGGTGGTCATCGCCCGGTGGGTGCCCAAGACACCCTTGGGTGTGCCCGTCGACCCGGAGGTGAACACCAGATACATCGGGTCGTCGGGATGCGCGGCGGGCAACGGATCTGCCGACGGCTGGCGGTCCAGAGCCTCCTGCACCGCCGGGTCGTCGAGCGAAATAAACGTCACCTCAGGCGATTCCGGCATGGTGTCCAGAGCCTCGGACGTCACGACCACCACCTGCGGCGCGACGTCGTCGAGCATCAGCTGTTTGCGTGCGGCGGGATAACCGGGATCCAGCGGGAAGAAGCCGGCGCCGGCTTTCATGATGCCGACCAGCGCGACCACCATGTCGATGCAGCGCCGTGTCGACAGGCCCACCAGCGATCCGGGCCCCACGCCCCGCTCGACGAGCAGCTGCGCGAAGTTGTCCGAACGACGATGCAGCGCAGCGTAGTCGATCTGCTCGTCGCCGCAGCGCAGCGCGATGCGATCGGTGCCCCATCGGCGGCTGGGCTCGAGCAGCTCGGCGATCGTGCGCGGGCGCTCGGCCGGGGGCTCGGGGCCGCGGCTCCATTGGGCGAGAATGTGCTGCCGCAGCTCGGCATCGAGCAATTGCACGTCGCGCAGCCGCTGGTCGACGTCGCCGGCAAATGCGTCGACGACCTGCATCAGCCATCCGACCAGCCGCTCGATCGTGCTGCGGTGATACAACTCGGTGCGGTAGAGGATGTTGCCGTGATATGCGGCTTCTTCAGCATCGAAAGTGGCGAAGAAGTTGACGCTCAGGTCGGCGTGGGCGATGTCGAATGTCGGCTCCAGCGCGGTGAATACGGTGTCGCCGGCCGCGCTGGTGTCGATCACCCGTTCGCCGGGCAGGTGATCGCGGACGTGCACGACGGTCTGGAACAGCGGGTTTCGCGACAGCGTGCGCACCGGGCTGACCGCGTCCACGACCCGGTCGAACGGCAGGTCCTGGTGGGCGTAGGCGGCCAGCGCCGTTTCGCGGGCCCGGGTCAGTACCTCGCGCAGCGACGGGTTGCCGTCCAAGTTGTTGCGCAGTACCAGGATGTTGATGAAAAAGCCGATCAGTTGGTCGAGTTCGGGCTCGGTGCGCGCCGCGATCGGTGTGCCCAGCGGAATGTCCACGCCGCCGCCGGCTTTGTGCAGCACCACGGCGACGGCCGATTGCAGCAGCATGAATTCGGTGACACCCAGCTCCCGGCACAGCTCGGCGAGCTTGCCGCGGGTCTGCGCGTCGATGCTGAACTCGACGGAGTCGCCGGCGCCGCTGGGCACCGCCGGGCGCGGGAGGTCGGGCCGTAGCCCGGTGTCCTCGGGTACGCCCTCCAGCTGGCGCACCCAGTAGTCGCGTTGCGCTCGGGCGATGCTGGGCTGGTCGTCCTGCTCCGACAACAACTCGCCCTGCCAGGCCGCGTAATCGGCGTATTGGAGCGGCAACGGTGCCCAGGACGGCTGTTGCCGGGCGTGGCGAGCGCGGTAGGCGGTGAGCAGGTCGGCGAAGAGCACTCCGCCAGACCAGTGGTCGATCGCGATGTGGTGCACCACCAACGACAGCACGTGCTCGTCACCGGTGTGCAGCACCGCGGCGCGGATCGGCCATTCGCGGTCCAGCTGGAAACTGTAGTGGCGCTCGCTGTCCAGCTGCTGCCGCAACCACTGTTCACCCTCCCCGGAGGCCTGCCGCACCGGCAGTTCAGCGACCGGTTGGACCACTTGATATGGCACACCGTCGATTTCGGTGTAGGTGGTGCGCAGGATCTCGTGGCGCCGGACCACATCGCCGACGGCGGCGACCAGCGCGTCGACATCGCAGGGCCCGCTCAACCGGGCGGCGAAGGGGATGTTGTTGACCTCGCTGGGGCCCTCGATCTGGTAGGCGAACCAGGTTCGCAGCTGGGCGGCCGACAGCGGCAGCGGACCCTCGTGTGAGGTCTTGACCAGCTTGGGCCGCTTGAAAGTGACCGCACCCGACTGCAACTGGTCTACCCGTTCGGCCAGCCGCCCCACCGTCACCAGCTCGAAGACGTCGCGGATGCCCAGTTCGACACCGCATTCGGAGCGGATCGCGGCGACCAGCTTGGTGGCCACCAGGGAGTGCCCGCCGAGGTCGAAGAACGAGTCGTCCACACCGACACGGTCGTGGCCCAGCAACTGGGTGAACAAGCCGGCGACAGTGCGCTCGGACGCCGTGGTGGGTTCGCGATATTCGGCGGCTGAGGCGATCTCGGGCTGCGGCAGGGCGTCCCGGTCGATTTTGCCGTGCGTCGTGATCGGGATTTCGTCGAGGACGACATAAGCGGCGGGGGTCATGTAGTCCGGCAGCGCGGCGGCCACCCGGGCCCGGATGCGGTCCACGTCGACGGTTTCGGTGCCGCCGTCGGACGGGGTGACGTAGCCGACCAGGCTCTTGCCGAGCCCCGGCAGATCGGTGGCGATCACGACCGCCTGCCCGACGCTGGGGTCGACCGAGATGGCCGCGGCGATCTCGCCGAGTTCGATGCGGAAGCCGCGGATCTTCACCTGCTCGTCGGCCCGGCCCACGAATTCGATGTCGCCGTCGGCGTTGCGGCGCGCCAGGTCCCCGGACCGGTACAGCCGGCCGCCGGGGGTGAACGGGTCGGCGATGAAGCGTTCGGCGGTCAGCGCCGGCCGCCGGTGGTAACCATGCGCCATATGCGTTCCGCCGATGTAGATTTCGCCGATCACCCCGACCGGGACGGGCCGCAGCGCATTGTCGAGCAGATACACCTGGGTGTTGATCTTGGGCCGGCCGATCGGGACGATCCGGGTGCCCTGAGTACCTTCGACCTGATAGCTGGTGGCGTTGATGACGGTCTCGGTCGGTCCGTAGAAGTTGTACAACAGCGCGTCGAAGGTGGCGTGGAACTTGTCGGCGACCTCACCCGGCAGCGGCTCCCCGCCGATCGGCACGCGGCGCAGGGTGCGCCACTGGTTGACGCCGGGCAGCGACAGGAACAGGCCGAGCAGCGACGGCACGAAGTGCATCGAGGTGATGCCCTCGCGGTAGAGCAGATCGGTCAGATAACCGATGTCGCGCAACCCGTCCGGCCGCGGAATCACCAGCCGCCCCCCACAGATCAGCAGCCCGAAGATCTCGGCGATGGACACGTCGAACCCCGGCGAGGCCACCTGCAGCAGCCGGTCCGTCTCGTCCACTTGGTACTCGTCGCCGAACCATACGAAGTATTCGGTGACGGGCGCATGCGGCACCGGCACCCCCTTGGGCAGCCCGGTGGATCCGGAGGTGTAGATCAGGTAGGCGGTGTTGTCGGGCCGCAGCGGCCGGACCAGTTCGTCGGGGGTCGGGTCGGCCGGCGAATACCCTGCCAGGTCGGTAACCGGTTCGCGCAGCACGAGTTTGGCCTCGGCGTCGTCGAGGATGTAGGACAGCCGGTCCTCCGGATAGGTCGGGTCGACCGGCAGGTAGACGGCACCGGCTTTGAGGACGCCCAAGGCAGTGATCACCAGCTCGGGAGACTTGTCCAGCAGCACGGCGACCCGGTCCTCGGTGCCGACACCCCGGTCGATCAGCCAGTGCGCCAGCCGGTTTGCTTCCTCGTTGAGTTCGCGGTAGCGGTATTGACGGCCCTCGTAGACGACGGCGACGGCGTCGGGCGAGGACGTCGCGCGTTCGGCCACCAACGCCGGCATGGTGGTGGGTGTCGTCGAGAACGCCTGGCCGGTGGCGACTTTGCGCAGCCACTCGGCCTCTGCGGCACCGAACAGTGAGAGCCGATTCAGCTCGGTGTCGGGGTCGGCCAGGGCGCTGTCGAGCAGGATGGCGTAATGCTCGACCAGCTGAGCGGCCAGCGGCGGATCGAGCACCTCGACGAGATACTCAGCCTCCACCAGCGCCCCGGTTCCGGACAATTGCACCGTGAAACTCAAGGGCAACTGGCTGAATTGGCCTTGCAGATCGCCACACTGACACTGCACGCCGGGCGGGCAGAAGTCGCCGCCGTCGGATTCGCGGAGGCCGAAGCTCACCCGGGTCATCCGGTCGGCGCCGTGGCGGCGGTCGGGGTTGGACTCCCGCACCAGCCAGTCGAGGTTGACGCGCTGGTGGGCGAAAGCCCCGGTGGTGACGTCGCGGGTGTGCGCCAGCAGGTCACGGAATGTTTGCCGCGGCTGCGGCTGGGCTCGCACCACAACGGTGTTGCAGTAGCAGCCGATCGCATCCTCGGCTCCGGCATTGCGGTCCGTAACCGGTGCCGCGATCAGGAAATCCGTGGCATGGGTGTAGCGGTGGATCAGCGCGGCGAATGCGGCCAGCATCACCACGTGCTGGGTGGCCTCGCACTCGCCGGCCAGCGCCGTGACCCGGTCGAGGGTATCCGCGGACAGCTGTGCCGACACCCGTTGCGCTCGCCAGGTGCTGGGTACCGATGAACCGTTGGCACCCGGAAGTTCGAGCGGCTCAGGCAGATCCGCCATCAACGACCGCCAATAGGCGAGATCCTCGTCGAGGGTGCCGGCGGCAGCAGCCGGCACCGGCGGTGTCGCGCCGTCGAGGCCGTCGGGGTCGGAGTAGGCACGGGTCAAGTCGGTGAAGAACGGGCCCCACGATCGGTCGTCCCAGGCGATGTGATGGGCGGTGATCAACAGCATCAGCTCGTCGGCGCCCATCCGCACCGCGGTGACCCGCAACGGGGAGACGGCGGCCAGATCGAACGGACGGCGAAACTGCCTCTGCGCCAGCACTTCCAGCCGCAACTGCCGGGCCTGCTCGGCCATCCCGGAAAGGTCGTGTTGGGCCCAGCCGGGCCGCAGGTCATTGTGCACCACCGGGCGCGGATCTCCGTCGTCGTCGGCGTGATAAGTGGTGCGCAGCACCGGGTGCCGAACCGCAACGGCGTCCAGCGCCCGGCGCAACCGCCCGACGTCGACGGTTCCCGTCAGCCGGTAGGACGCGCAGACGTTGAGCAGTGAGCTGCTCGGATCGATCGACTGCACGAACCACAGCCGGCGCTGACCATCGGACAGCCGGGGGCTGGAGTCCTGCTGTGAATCCTGGGGAGGCGACGCGGACCAGGCCAAGTCAGGCTCGGCCAGCCCGCGGCGCAACGACGTCAAGTCTTGGTGGGTGTCAGTCACGCGAGGATCTCAACCTTTCTCGTCTTTCGGGATTCGCGGTAGACCCGGGCTCCGCCGTTGGCTCCGGGGCCATTGGCTCCGGGCTTGCGGCTGGGCCGTCCGCGCTGGGGGCCGACTGCAGAATCGCGATCAGCTCGGCGCCGGTGATACCGCCGAGCAGTCGGGCCGCGGGCACCGATTGGCCGGTCCATCGGCGCAGCCGGTCACGCAGGTCCAGCGCCAGCATCGAGTCTGCGCCGAGGTCGACCAGCGCCACGTTCAGGTCGACCGCCGCCGGACCGTCGAGACTGAATGCCGCAGCGATCTCGGCGCGTACCAGCTCACTGATCGGTCGCTGGTCCGAGCTCTGGCTGTCGGCCGGCGAATCGTCGTTGCGTTCGGTGGTTGCCGTCGCGAACGGCTTTGCGACGCCTTGGCTTTCGAAGAACGCCCGAAGGCGGTCGAAGTCGGCGGCCAGAATCAGCGGGTCGGCTTGACGGCACCCGAGACTGGTCGCGACCGCCGCGTCGGGGTCCATGGCGATCAAGCCGGACCGCTCGATGCGGGCGACGTCGTCGGCGCCGGCGATCGTGGTGCCCTGCCACAAGCCCCACCGCACCGACATGCAGTTCAGTCCGTTGCCGCGCAACTGGGCGGCCACCGTGTCGAGCATCCGGTTGGATGCCGCATAGCCGGCGTGCCCGTAGCCGCCCCACACTCCGGATACCGAGGAACACAGCAGGATCCGCGCATCCGGCCGCAGCGGCCATGCGTCGGTCATTCGGACCAGCCCGGTTACCTTGGCGGAGAACACATCTGCCCATTCCTGGTCGCCGAGTAGGTCATGGGGGGCGAAGCGGGCTGCGCCGGCGGCGTGGATCAACAGCGAAGCGCCGTCGCCGGCGTACTCGCCGGCAACCGCCGCGAGCGCGTCGGCGTCGGTGATGTCGCAAGCCGGGGCGTGCACCTGCGCCGGGTATCCCGCAGTCAACCGGTCCAGCTCGGCCCGGTCGACACCGTTGCGGCTCAACAGCGTGACCCGCCGGGCGCCGTGTTCAACGCAGTGCCGGGCGTACCGCAGGCCGATGGTGCCGTTGCCGCCGGTGATCACCACGTGGTCCAGCGCCGCGGCGTCGACGCCTTCGGGCGCGGATTCGGCGGCCTCGCGCAGCGTCCGGACGAACCAATCGAGCCCGGTGCCGGAATCGCGGGCCCGCACCGCGACTTCGGTGTGATCGTCCAGCAGCATATCGATGCACTGGTGAGCGGTCGCCTCGTCGATTTCCCGGCTCGGCACGTCGAGGTGGGCGAATGTCTGCTCGGGGAACTCGAAACCGACGCTGCGGTGCATCGCGGCCAGCGCGGCCTGCGCCGGCAAAGCCGCAGGTGCGGCGGCGTCCACCTGTTCACCGCAGATGGTGACCAGCCAGACGCGCCGACAGCGCGGCCCGACCGCGTGGTGATAGTCGAGTTGTCGTGCACCGCTGCGGAGTTGGCCGGCTGCGACGATCGCGTCCGGCTGCATCAGGGCCGGTGCGATGATCACGGCGATTTCCGCCTCGGCGGTGGCCGCCAGGTCGCACGCGGGATGCGCCCCGACCGCCTGGGTCAGCCGCCGCGCCAACGGATCGTCGGCCGAGTCGGGCGTCGCGATCGTGACGGCGGTGGGCTGCCGGTCTGCCGCGTTGTGTTGACTCCGGTCGTGCGGCCGCAACTGCTCCCACTGCTCGTAGGCAACCACCAGAGCCGACCCGGGTGGTGGCGGCAACGGCTCGGGGGTGGCCCACAAATGTATGGCCCGCATCGGCGCGGTCGGGAAACCCCGCAATAGCGGTTGGTCGCCGACGCCCGCGACGTCGCGCCAGCGGTAACCCGGATTAGCCACCGCGGCAGCGGCAATGTTGGCGGACAAGTGCTCCACGACGGGTTCGTCACGGCGGCCCGAACCCACGATCAGGGCGTCTTCGGCGAGTTCGGCGAGTGCGTAGCGCAGCGACGGATGCGCCGAGATTTCCACGAACGTGCCCGCGCCGCGTTGGCCGGCCGTTGCCGCTGCCTGATCGAATCTGACTGTGTTGCGCAAGTTTTGGTACCAGTAGTCGGTGAAGTCGGTGTCGGGCGTGACGACGTCGCCGTGAGCCGAGCTGACGAACTCCACCGGTGCGTCCAAGAACTTCGATGCGGGCAGCAGTTCGCTCAATGCGTCGCGCAGCGATTCCAGCTTGCTGGTGTGCCCCGGATAGTCAACGGTCAGCTCGCGGGCGAAAATGCCGTCCTTTTCGGCTCGTCTCACGATCGCGGCCACCGCGTCGCGGTCCCCGGAAACGACACTCGACGACGGCGAGTTGACTGCTGAAAGTTCCAGCCAGCCCGGCGTTTCGGTGATCAATTGCTCAGCCTGGTCGGCGCCCCTGCTGAGGACCGCCATGCCGTAGCGGCCCGACAGCCGGCTGACTACCGTGGCCCGGGCGGCCACGACGGCGACCGCGTCCGCCAGCGTGATGGTCCCAGCCACGTAGGCGGCAGCCGCCTCTCCCAGGCTGTGCCCAATGGTGAGGTCGGGCAGCACTCCGCAGGATCGCCACAGCTGCGCCAAACTGGCGGCGTGGGTGAATTGTGCTCCCTGGATGTCGATCTGCGACCAGCCGTGGTCCGTGTCGGCTGACGAGCCGGCCCTCCAGCCGGCCGCTAAGCCGGCTGGCACGGGACCCAATAGATAGGGCAGCGGCGAAGGCAAACCCGCGGCGACGAACGCTTGCGCGCATCGGTCCGCCTCCGCCCGGTACGCCGGAAGGTGCTGGTACGCCTCGGCTCCCATCGAGGGCCACTGGTTGCCTTGGCCCGGGAACGCGAACGCGGTTCGCGTTTTGGCGTTCTCCGAAGACCGGGCTACCAACGGATGCTGTTCACCAGCGGCCAGTGCGCGCAGCCCGGCCTCGAGTTCGGCGCGGTCGGCGGCCCGCACGACCGCGCGGTGGCGGCGCACCCGCCGGGTGCGCAGCAGCGTGGCCGCCACCGCCAGGGTCACGTCGTCGGTTCCCGGTTGCGCCCAGAGGTGCCCGAGGTAGTCGAGGATGGCCGCGGCGTCCTGACCGATCAGCTCTTCTTCATGTGCGCTGAGCAGCACCGGCACGCGGTTATCGGGAAGTCGGTGCGTCACCATCATGCGGCGCCTGCTATCGAGGCCATCGAGACGATGAGATGGGCATTGGTGCCGCTGATGCCGAAGGCGGAGACGGCGCCGATCCGTTGCCCGTCCACGGCCGGCCACGGGGTCAGTTCCTGCGCTAGTCGCAAACCGTGGCTGTCCCAATCGATTTCCCGACTCGCCTCGGCGGCGTGCAGGGTGGGTGGAACAGCGCCATGCTCGGCAGAGACCAGAACCTTGGCCAGCCCGAGCGCGCCGCCGGCGGCCTGCGCGTGGCCGAAGTTGGACTTCACCGACCCCAGCAGTGCGCCGCGACCCGGTTCGGTGTCACCGTAGGTTTCGGCCAGCGCCTGCAATTCGGTGCGATCACCGAGCCGGGTGCCGGTGCCGTGTCCCTCGATCATGCCGATCTGCTCGGGCCCGAGCCCTGCTTGGGCCATGGCCCGCAGAAACAGACGGCTCTGCGCCGCACTCGACGGGGCGGCGAGCCCCGCGCTGCGGCCGTCCTGGTTCAGGGCGCTGGCGCGGACCTCGGCGACGATTCGCCTGCCGTTGCGCAGCGCAGCCGACTTCCGTTGCAGGACAAACATTGCCGCACCCTCGGCCCAGACGGTGCCACTGGCCTGGGCGCTGTAGGGGCGGCAGTGGCCATCGTCGGACAGGGCGTGCTGCTTGGAGAACTCGACGAAGAAGCCGGGAGAGCCCATCACGGTGACCCCGCCGGCCAGGGCCATGTCGCAGTCGCCGGCCCGCAATGCCTGCACCGCAACGTGAAGTGCTGCCAGCGCAGACGAGCAGGAGGAGTCGATCGTCAACGCCGGGCCGGCCAGCCCCAACAGGTAGGAGATCCGGCCGGAGATCACGCCGGACGCGGTGCCGGTGAGCAAGCGTCCGCTGTGGCCGGAGAACTCCGCCATGTCGGGGCCGTAACCAGTGAGGTAGGCGCCGACGTAGCAGCCGACGTCGTGTCCGGCCAGGTCGTCGGGGTTGATACCGCTGCCTTCCAGGGCGCGCCAGGCGACTCGCAGGGCGACCCGCTGCTGCGGGTCCATCGCGATGGCCTCGCGCAGCGAAATGCCGAAGAACGCCGGGTCGAAGGTCGCCGCCCCGGTCAAAAAACCGCCGCAATCGCGAATCCTCTTGAATCCCTTACGGCAGGATCCGGTCAGCAGGTCGCGAATCGGCCAGCCCCGGTCGGTGGGCAGCGGGCACAACCCCTCCCGCCGTTGCGACAGGAACTCCCAGTAGCGCTCCGCGGTGTCGACACCGCCGGGTGCTTCGATCGCCATGCCGACGATGACGATCGGATCGGGGTCGACGACGGTGCTCGGCTGGTGGTCAGACATCGTGGTTTGCCTCGCCTCGGGGCGCGGCGACCGATCGGCGCACGGCAGGTCTAGCGCCGCCGCACCCAACTGGGCCAAGTCTGGCCGAGCCATAGGTTCGTCCGTACCCATGCGGGTACCGGCCAAACCTGGGGGAACCCAGGTGCAATGCCGCCATAGCCACCTCCCCCCACGATCAGCTCCGAATGTTCATCTTTTGGCCGGCCGGCAGATCGGCTGGCGATGCAACGCCGACGAACCACCCACCGGCCGAAGTTCCGAAATCGATGTCGATGTGCGATCAGCCAATAGGCTGACCGTCGAGACCCGGATACCCGCCGCTGCCAGCCGGTAAACACGCAGCTGAGAGTGCACCGCGCGGTTTATGGGCGACCCGATGAACGGACCTTCACCGCCCCGCCGGCCACGACGTGCACGACGTCCTGCCGCGCATCCCCGGCGCATCCTGGTCATGACCGTTGCCGACGCTGAGATGGCCTGTCAAAGGCGATCGTCAGGGCCCGCTATTTCGTTATCCCCGTCATAGTTTTGATTTCGTCTGCGCAGGGAATCGCAGTGAATGTGTTCGAGCGGATCGGCGGGCGGCTCGGCGGGCAACACCTGGCGCGGACTGGGTCCGGGTCGGTGTTGGCCGCACCGACCGCCGATGACGCCGATGACGCCGATGACCATAGCGACTGCGCGCCGCGGGCCCGCCACGAATGCAGCCCGGGCCGCAGCGGCACCCGATCCCGAATCAGATGTCGTGTGACGCAGCCGTCGCGAGCTGCCCAGAACACACCAGAGCGCACCGACAACCAAGGAGGACCCGGTCAACAAGGGCCGGGCCGCCACCAAGCGATGCCCCACACGGCACCCACTGACAATCGATGAAAGGACAAGCATGTCAACCACATTCGCGCCCTGGATCAAGCGCGTGCCGGGGCCAGAACGACAACCTCACCGCGGCGCTATCGTAGTGTTCCCGCACGCCGGAGCGGCGGCCGCCAGCTATCGGAAATTGGCAGCGGCCCTGGCCGCCGGCGGCGACACGTTCATCGTCCAATACCCGCAGCGGGCCGAGCGGCTGAACCATCCGGCGCCCAGAGATATCCACGACCTGGCCCGCGGGTTGTTCCAGGCGGGCCCCTGGCACCAGGCGGCGCCGCTGCGGCTGTTCGGGCACAGCATGGGCGCGGTGGTCGCTTTCGAGTTCGCCCGGATTGCCGAACAACGCGGCATCGCGGTGCGCAAGCTGTGGGTATCGGCCGGCCCGGTACCGTCCGCGGTCGCAGATCTGCCCGAGCTGCCGACCAGTGACACCGAACTGCTGGCCGATCTTGCCAATATGGGCGGGACCGACCCCCGGCTGTTGGCCGACGAGGAGTTCGCCGAGCTGTTGACCAATGCGGCGCGATGCGACTACGAGGCGCTCAACCGGTACGACTGCAGCAACGGGGTGCGCATTCGCGCCGATATCCACGTCATCGGCGGCCGCCATGACAACCGCGTCGATGCCGGGTCGCTGCACCGGTGGGCCAACCACACCGACGGCAAATTCACGTTGTCGTTTTTCGACGGCGGGCACTTCTACATCAACGAGCACACCAACACCGTCGCCAACCGCGTCGTGACCAATGTCTGATGCCGCGTTCGGCGCGCAGCGGGAAAGGACCGGAAACGGGTTCTGGTGGCCATCGCCGGCAAGCGGTTAGGCCGGCGCGTGGTGCCGGCGTTGACCCGTTGACGCGGTGCGGGTGTTTGCCCGGCGACACAACCCGCAATCGATCGGAGGCTGACAAGTGCCAGTCCAGATAAGGCCGGCGCGAGCGCTGCAGACGCTCCGGAAAGGCAACGCACCCATCGGCGAAGTACCGCCGGACAATCAGCTGTCGTCTATGGACCAAGCCATGTTTGCGCTGCTGCACGCCATGGACCGGGCCGCTGTCGTCCAGTGTGTGTGGGTATACGAACATCCCGTCAACTTCGAGGCACTGAAACGCTTCCACCACAACCTCGGCCATGGATTGCTGGGGCGGCGCATCGAGCGTTCGCCACTGCCGTTCGCCCGCCATCGCTGGGTCTGCGACCGGGGGCCGGCGGACATGGATGTGGCCGAGCGTCCGCGTCCGCGTGGTGAACTCAGCGACTGGATCGACGAGCGGGCCCAGGAACCGATCGATCCGGAGCGGGGGCCCGCCTGGCACCTTGGCGTCCTTCCGCTGACGGACGGCTCGACCGCGATCAGCCTGGTGGCGTCGCACTGCCTGATCGACGGGCTGGGGATGGGCCTGGCGGTCGCCGAGGCGGCCATCGGCAAGACACGCAACCTCGGCTATCCGCCGCCGCATTCCCGGACCCGGCTGCGGGCGCTGGCCCAGGACGCCCGCCAAACCGTGCGGGACGCGCCCGAGGTTGGCCGGGCCCTTGCCGGGGCGGCGCGAGCGGCCCGGCGTCGTCGCGACGAGGAGGCGACTGCGACCGCGTCGTCACCGTCGCGGTCCGTCGCCGCCGGGAGCGGTTGCGGCGACGAACGTGTCGTGGTGCCGGCTATCGCCGTCCACGTCGATCTGGATCAGTGGGATGAGCGCGCCAACGCCCTTGGCGGAACCAGCCACCACCTGGCTGCCGGGTTGGCGGCCAAACTCGGCGAGCGGATGGGGCGCCGGCGTGCCGGTGACGGCACGGTCACCCTGCAGGTGCCGCTCAGCGACCGGACCGAAGACGACGCCCGGGCCAACACGCTGTCGTTTGTGAGCGTGAGTGTCGACCCGAGCCTGGTGACGACCGACTTGTCGCAAACCCGCGCGGCCATCAAGCAGGTGTTCAACACCTTGCGCGAAACCCCGGAAGTGGCCGCGCCGATGCTTCCGCTTGCCCCGCTGGTGTCGTTCGTCCCGAAGCGCGCGCTCAAACGGCTGGCCGAAGCCGCGTTCGGCTATGGTGATCTGCCCGTGGCGTGTTCCAGTCTGGGCGATCTGGCCGCCGTGGCGGCCTGCCCGGACGGAACCGAAGCCGAATACGCGTTCGGCGGTGGTGTGATCCAACGGGTCATGCGGGAGCATCTCGAGCGCCACGGCGAGCTATCGCTGGTATTCGTCCGGATCAGCGGCAAGATGTGCATCACCGTCGTCGCCTACCAGGCCGGTGAGGTCTGCTCCAAGCCGCAATTGCGTGAGCTGGCGGCGCGTACCCTGGCCGAGTTCGATCTCAGCGGGGTGATCGAGTAACCGGGATCCGCTGTCGGGCATAGCAAACTCATAAAGACTGTCAACCGTTTTAGACGTATTCCGCCGGGTATCCCTCGCTCATGACCCTCGCACTAGCCGCCGGCCGCGCGATCACCGTCTCGCAGGATTGCCGACATGAGTGAACCGGTCGGGCCCGCCGGCCCGGCGATCACGACGGCCACGTTGCCGCCGGCGCCACCGCGGATAATCCCCAAGGGCCTGCAGGGCATTGCGTTCTTCGCGGCGCGGCGGTGGGCTACCGAGCAGCTGGCACGTCGCTACGGCGGTGCGTTTCGGCTCGATGTCCCGGTGTTCGGACGCCTGGTCGTCGTGGCCGACCCGAGGCTGGCCAAAAAGGTATTCACCAGCACGACAGACGAACTCGGCGCCATTCAGCCGAACTTGAGCCGGCTGTTGGGCTCGGGTTCGGTATTCGGGCTCGACGGCGAAGAGCACCGCAGGCGCCGAAAGCTGCTGGCGCATCCCTTCCGCGCCAGCAACATGCGGAATTACGAGCGGATCGTCGAGCAGGAGACGCTGCGCGAAATCGCCGACTGGCCCGACGGCACGGCCTTCCCGACGCTGCCGGCGATGAAGCGCATCACCCTCAACGTGATCTTGCGCGCCGTGTTCGGCGCCGAGGGAGACGACTTCGACGAGCTGCGCCAGGTCATCGTGCCGTGGGCGAAGTGGGGTTCACGCTTGTCGACGCTGCCCCTGCCGAACCGAACCTATGGTCGCTACACGCCGTGGGGCCGGCTAGCGGAATGGCGGGGCAAGTACGACACGATCATCGACAGAATCATCGACAAGTCCCAATCAGGCGCCCAATCGGGCTCGGAGTTGGCGGACCGCGGCGACATTCTCTCGCTGATGCTGCGCAGCGCATACGACGACGGTTCACCCATGTCGCGAGAGGACGTCCGGGACGATCTGCTCACTCTTCTGGTCGCCGGACACGAGACCACCGCAACCACCTTGGCCTGGGTGTTTGAACGGCTGACCCGCCAACCTGAGGTGTTGTCGGCGCTCGTCGAGGAGGCCGACACCGACGACAACGAGCTGCGCCATGCGGCGATCTACGAGGTGCAGCGCACCAGGTCGGTGATCGACTTCTCCGGTCGCCGGGTGCTCGCGCCCTCGTTCCAATTGGGGGAGTACGTCATTCCCGAGGGCTATTCCATCGTCGTCAGCATTTCGCGGTGCCACGCCGATGCCGGCACGTTCCCCAATCCTGATCGCTTCGATCCGCAACGCTACATCGAGGGGAAACCGTCTCCGTTTGCCTGGGTTCCGTTCGGGGGCGGAACCCGGCGCTGTGCGGGGGCCGCGTTCGCCAAGATGGAAATGAACGTGGTGCTGCGAACCATCTTGCGCCACTTGACCATCGAAATCACCACGGCACCGCCGGAGAAGATTCGGGCGGGCGGGCTCGGCTTCCTGCCGAAAGACGGCGGGCGGGTCGTCGTGCACCACATCAGGCGGTGACCGGTCGCCCGTGCGGCCCGCCCGGGCCGGTGCGGACGACCGGTCGATCAACGGGGTTTGCCCCCGGCACACGGGGGAGGGGGGATGTGCCGGGGGCAAAGCAGTGGGTCTATCAGGGGACAAGTGCCCCGAACGGATGGGTGACCGACCAAGCCGGGTGGGTCAAGTCATCGGTGTAGTGGTAGATCGGGTGGGTTGGCGGCGGCACCGGCGGCACCGGGTGCATCGGATGCATCGGAGCCACGTCCGGGCGCATCGGACCTGACGCGGGGTTCATCGGCCCCCGGCCCGGGTGAAGCGGGCCCGCGACCGAGTTCATCGGAGCCCCGCCCGGATCCATCGGACCCGCGACAGGCTGCCCGGGGGCGGCCGACGCTATAGCGGGTCCGGCAAACGTCCCCGCGAGCGAAAGGCCAAGGGCGCACAGGACACCCGCCGACAAGATGCGAATGGTTGACATGTCGAACTCCCTTCGGTTCGGTATGAGCCTGTTCGGCTCGAAAAGCCCGCGTTGTCGACGCTGAATGAACCGGGTCTGCTGGAAACCCGTTGCCATGTCGTCGAGTCCGCCCCGGCGCCTGGCTGTCATACATGGTTGACAATATGGCGGTAGGGCCACGCGCCCTTATTGTCAACTATGGTTGCTTAATGTGACGATCGTCGCGCACCGGACGAGGCTCAGCCTGGGGCGCAACGGGTTTCGTCAGGCCGGATAGCGATCCGCGAGCTCGTGACCATCCGCATGCTCGGTATTGCTCAGCATGTTGGCAGTACATTCACGGCGCTGGAACGGAATCCGGTCGGCTTCATGGCCTATCGTGATCGCCGTGTATGGAGCCGCGGAGACGGCCGGCGGCGCAGTGGCCGGCATCGGGACGGGTAAGCCCAGTCCGCTGGTAACGCCGATGAGAAGGGTGGCGCTTGCCTGCGTCGTCGGCTCAGCGGTCGAGCACTGCGACTTCTACATTTACGGCACCGCGGCCGCGCTGGTGTTTCCCTCGGTGTTCTACCCCGGTCTCGGCCCTACGATGGCCACCGTCGCCTCGATGGGGACATTCGCCACGGCGTTTCTGTCGCGGCCGCTCGGTGCGGCGGTGTTCGGACATTTCGGGGACCGACTGGGCCGTAAGAAAACCCTGGTCGCGACGTTGCTGATCATGGCCATGGCGACGGTCACCGTCGGCGTTGTTCCGGCGACGGCCACCATCGGGGTGCTAGCCCCACTGATCCTGATACTGCTGCGCCTGCTGCAGGGTTTCGCCGCCGGCGGTGAATGGGCCGGATCGGCGCTGTTGAGCGCCGAGTCAGCGCCCGCGCACAAACGCGGCTATTACGGGATGTTCACCGCGATCGGCGGCGGCATCGCACTGGTGCTCAGCGGCCTCACCTTCTTGGTGGTGAACTACACCGTCGGAGCCGACAGCTCCGCTTTCATGCATTGGGGATGGCGTATCCCGTTCCTGCTGAGTGCGGTGCTGGTGGTCATCGCCTTGTTTGTGCGCCTGAAGATCAGCGAGACCCCGGTCTTCGCCACCGAGATGGCCAGGACTGACGCTGGGAAAGCAACCGATAGCCCCGCTCCGTTGGCGGAAGTGCTGCGCCGGCAGCGCCGCGAACTGGTCCTGGCTGCGGGTTGTGTGCTCGCGGTCTTCGGCGACCTGTATCTGGCCAGCACCTACCTTCCCTCGTACGCGCAAACCCGCCTGGGCTATTCCCGCGACTTCATCCTGCTGGTCGGGGTGCTGGGCGGGCTGACCTGCATCGTGTTCGCGTCGACGACGGCGGCGCTGTGCGACCGGTTCGGGCGCCGGCGCCTCATGCTGGTCGGGTGGGCAGCGGGTCTCCCGTGGTCGCTGGTGGTGATGTCGCTTATCGATTCCGGCGATCGCACCTGGTTCGCGGTCGCCATCCTGGGCGTTTACGCCATCGCGGCGGCTGGTTTCGGACCCGTCGTCGCACTGATCCCCGAACTGTTCGCCACCCGCTACCGCTACACCGGCACGGCCCTGTCGATCAACCTCGCCGGCATTGCCGGGGGGGGCGGTGCCGCCCTTGGTCGCCGGCACCCTGGTGGCCGTCTACGGCAGCTGGGCGGTCGGCGTGATGATGGCCGCTCTGGCGGTGGTCAGCCTGGTTTGCACCTATCTGCTTCCCGAAACTCTGCTTCCCGAAACCACGGGCACCGCGTTCGGCTCGCTTACTTGAGGGTTAGTTGGCGTGCAGATCCTCGTTGAGTGTGATGCCTTCCCGGTCGCGGGCTACCACCTCGACGGCCCCGGTCACCGAATTGCGGCGGAACAGCAGGTTGCTGCGGCCGGAAAGTTCGCGCGCCTTGACCGGCGTGCCGTCCGCCGTGGTGACCTTGGTGCCCGCGGTGAGGTAGAGACCGGCCTCCACCACGCAGTCGTCGCCCAGGGAGATGCCCAGCCCGGCGTTGGCGCCGAGCAGGCAGCGTCTGCCGATCGAAATGACCTGGGTGCCACCCCCGGACAGGGTCCCCATGATCGACGCTCCGCCGCCGATGTCGGAGCCGTCGCCCACTACCACGCCCGCCGAGATGCGGCCCTCGACCATTGAGGCGCCCAGGGTTCCGGCGTTGTAGTTGACGAAGCCCTCGTGCATCACGGTGGTGCCCGGCGCCAGGTGGGCGCCCAGCCGCACCCGGTCGGCGTCGGCGATGCGCACCCCGGTGGGCAGGACGTAGTCGACCATCCGCGGGAACTTGTCGACGCCGTAAACCGTGACCGGACCGTGGCGGCGCAGCCGGGCCCGCACCGCCTCGAAACCCTCGATGGCGCACGGTCCGCGATTGGTCCACACCACATTCGTCAACACCCCGAACAAGCCGCCGGCGTTCAGCCCGTGCGGCGCCACCAATCGATGCGACAGCAGATGGAGCCGAAGGTAGGCGTCGTACGCGTCGGCGGCGACATCGTCCAGCGAGCCGATGACGGTGCGGACCGCGACGACTTCGGTGCCGCGATCGTCGTCGCGGCCGACCAGTGCGACCAGCTCGGGGGGAATGTCGGACAGCGCCAGCCGGGAGGTTCCGCTGCTATTCGATTCCGTGAGCTCCGGTGCGGGGAACCAGGTGTCGAGGACCGATCCGTCGGCGGCAAGGGTCGCCAGGCCGATGCCTGCTGCTCCAGTCACGCCTCGACACGCTACTTGCTGGCGCGAGCAGACACCGAATCGCATCCCGGGGCGCCCGGGAATGCGATTCGGTGTCTGCTCGCCGCAAGGGGCGACCCACTACCCTGGTCGCTGTGCTGGACTTACACGGGGATCCGATCGAATTGACCGCGGCGCTGGTCGATATCCCCAGCGAGTCGCGCAACGAGGCCCGCATCGCCGACGAGGTGGAGGCCGCGCTGCGGGCCCAGACAACCGGCTTCGAGATCACTCGCAACGGCAACGCCGTGCTGGCGCGCACCAGCCGCAACCGGCCGTCACGGGTGCTGTTGGCCGGACACCTCGACACCGTGCCGCCTGCCGGCAACCTGCCCAGCCGGCTCGACAATGGCGACCTGTACGGCTGCGGCGCCGCCGACATGAAGTCCGGTGACGCGGCTTTCCTCCATTTGGCCGCCACCGTAGCCGATCCGGTGCACGACCTGACGCTGGTGTTCTACGACTGCGAGGAAATCGAGGTTGCGGCAAACGGTTTGGGCCGCATCGAAAATGAGCTGCGGGACTGGTTGTCGGCCGACGTGGCCATCCTCGGCGAGCCGACCGCCGGCTATATCGAGGCCGGCTGCCAGGGTACGCTGCGCGTCGTGATCAGCGCCGCCGGAATCCGGGCCCATTCGGCGCGTCCCTGGTTGGGCGACAACGCAATTCATAAACTGGGCGGGGTCCTGGACCGGCTGGCGCGATACCAGGCCCGCAGCGTCGACATCGACGGTTGCACCTACCGCGAGGGATTGTCGGCGGTGCGTGTCGACGGCGGCGTGGCCGGCAACGTGATTCCCGATCGCGCCTCGGTCACGGTGAACTACCGCTTTGCGCCCGACCGGTCGGTGGCCGCGGCCCTGCAACATGTCCACCAGGTGTTCGACGGGCTCGGCGTGCAGATCGAGCAGACCGACGCCGCCCCGGGCGCACTGCCCGGGCTGTCGGAGCCGGCCGCTAAAGCACTGGTCGAGGCCGCCGGTGGGCAGGTCCGGGCGAAGTACGGGTGGACCGACGTGTCGCGCTTCGCGGCGCTGGGCATCCCCGCGGTCAACTACGGACCCGGTGATCCCAACCTGGCGCACCGGCGCGATGAGCGGGTTCCGGCCGCCCAGATCACGGTGGCCGTAGACATGTTGCGGCGCTACTTGAGCGGGTAGCGCATTCCCACATTGCTTGATTCATACGGTGATGGCGCGTAGCAGGATGGTGCCACGGCGCTCAGTGACGATCAGTTTGTCGTAGCAGCTAGCCGCCGCCACGCAAGCTGCGGGCTGGACACGGCCCGATTGACGGGCCGGCTTAGATCCCTTGTTCCGGTCGACGTGGGGGTGACCTCGCATAGCGAACCACGTCGTAGCTGCCCGCTGTGGACAGTCCGAATGGTGCACTGTGCCCATTGCACAAGCAGTTCGCGTGGTCGTTTCGCACAACCGGGCGTCGCCGTCGTCCGCCAACTTGAGCGCTCTGCCACATGTTGCGGGGTGGATTGGGATGATTTGGCCCTGTAACTCTCGTGTGCAGCTGGTCGAGAATTCATCAGGCGCGTTGCTTATGCGGGCGGGGCTTCAAAGATGTTCTGCTCCAACGGTTGTGAGCACGCGGACTTCCATACGCAGCGGATTCGTCGATTAATTGAGGAGTTGCGGTTGATGTTACGAGTGGTTCCTGAGGGTTTAGCGGCGGCAAGTGCAGCGGTGGACGCACTGACGGCTCGCCTGGCTGCTGCACATGCTGCTGCAATACCGGCGATTACGGCGGTGGTACCACCGGCGGCGGACCCGGTGTCGCTGGAGACCGCGGCCGGGTTCAGCGCGGTGGCTGGCGAGCATGTTGCGGCCGCCGCGGAGGGAGTCGAAGAGCTGGGCCGTTCGGGGACCAGTGTTGCTGAGTCTGGTGTTAGTTACGCGATTGGGTCGCTCGGGCAAACCGGAAACCGCCGCCGTCGCGACGCCTGGGTCCGAGAGTCACACCGAGCCCGACTGGTTCGCCACCGCGGCTGCTGCTGCGTCCGAAGCCGCGGCGGCCATCCCGATCGCGGCCAGCTCTTCGGCTACCGCGGTCAGCGCGGCAGCGTCGCCATCGGCGAGCGCGCGGGCCTGTTTGGCCACGAGATCACCTACCAGGCAGTCGATTTCGGTGGCCAGCCGGGTCACCGGGACTACCGCCCGGATATCGCCGAGGCGAACGGCGTCGTGCCAGGCCCGAAGCGCCACCGTCGACTGCCCGCCACGCTCAGCGGTCCGGGCCGCCTCGCGGGCATCGGCGATTGCGCCGGCCTTGTCCCGGGCGGCCGCTTTGGTCCACGCGCGGGCGAGCATGAGTTCGGGTGCGAACAACGCTGACTTGGTACCGTGTCGGGTTTCGGCGCGCCGCAACGCTTTCGCGGACTCGGCGATGCGGCCCTGCTGCGCGATGGCGGTGGCCAGTAGCATCAGCGACAGCGGACCCCAGGAATAGCCGCTGCGTTCCAGTTCGGCGGCGGCGGGCTCCAATAGCGATGCCGCAGCATCGAATTCGCCCTTGGTGAGCAGCACGTGTCCCAGCAGCACCTCACCGATGGCCCGACCGGGCTGCTGCAGCTCGGCAAAGTCGGTGAACTGCTGGGCCAGCGCCTGAGCCTGGGCGACCTCACCCGCCATCAGTAGCGAGGTGATCTGAGCCAGGCCCACGGTGAACCGCAGCAGCCCGGGATGCTCGGCGGCCGACGCCCGTTGGGCCAGTGGCTCGACGTCGCGGAAGCGACCCATTCGAGCCGAGGACAGCGCGGCCGCGCTCGCCGCCCAGGCCACGGCCGTGTCGCCGGGGGACGGTTGGGACAACACCTTGCCGGCCAGCGTGATTGCCCGCGGCAGGTTGCCGGCGTTCATGGCGAACGTCGCCGTCAACGCGTCCAGCTCGGCCTGCGCGGTGGGCTCGGCGATCCGGTTTCGGGTCGTCTGCAGGAACGCCGTGGCCCGCTCCGGCTCGCCGAGCATCCAGAACTGGTTGGCCGCCCGCGGTACCGCCCACGCCCTCAGCTCGGTCTCGGACAGGCCGTCAGGGTCCACCGCCGCCAGCACTCCGGCGGCTTCCCGGCCGCGTCCCTGCCAGCTCAGCGCCTGGGCCAGCACCAGTCGTGCGTCCAGTGCGGCCGAGCGATCCAGCGCCGCTCGGGCCAACCGCTCGGCAAGCCGCACGTCGCCCAGTCGCAGCGCCTGCTGCGCGGCGTCGACGACCTCTGTCAGCGGCTGCGCGGCTTCGCTGTCCAGTGCGAGCGACGCCAGCCGCAGCCGGTCGCTGAGGTGTTCGGTCGGATGCCGCGACAGCAGCGCGACTATGTCGGTTCGGAGTCGTCGCGCCCCGTCGTGGCCCAGCGCCGCACGCGCGCGTTCGGCGAACAGCGGGTGCGCCGTGTAGACCACCGGGTCCTCGGCGTGTCCGCCCCGTACCCGGGTTTCCACCGCTCCCAGCTCCTCCGCTTGCTGCACGGCGCCGTCACCGGCGAGGTATGTCAGGTCCGCGAGCGACAAGGGTTCTGCAATGGCGAGGTAATCCAGGACCGACCGCGCCGCGGCGGGCAGTTCGGCGATGAATTCGTCGACCTCGCCCGGTTCGGTCGCTCCGCCCGGCGGCTCGATGTCGATCCGGTCCAGCAAACCGTCGGTCCACAGCGCTGCGATGGCCTCGGGCGCGGCGCTGACATCCGCGCCGCGGGCGGTGACGATCATCCGGCCCGTACCGGTCAGCGCCAATTGGTACACCAGGGTGGCCGACAGGATGTCCAGGTTGTGGGCGTCGTCGACGATGAGCAGCAAATCGCCTTGCTGATCGTCGCCGCTCAGCGATGCCCGGGCGGCCCGCAGTAAGGCGGCCGGCTTGCCAAGCTCGGCGATGTTCACCAGATGGCCGAAGGCGCCGAATGGCACCACGCGTTCGGTCGGGGTGCCGATGACCCAGCGGATGAGAGTGGCCGGGTGCCGGCGGCAGAATTGTTCGGCCGCTAACCGGGCCAAGGTGGATTTGCCGACGCCATCGGGTCCGAGGACGACGGCCCCCCCGGTAGCCGATGCGTCACCCAGAGAAACGTCCAGCCGCTCCAGCGCGGCCGCATGTTGCGGGACGTTCCATCGAATGGCCACCGCTGAAATCTTATGGCGCTCGATATGAACTGGCGCAAGGGTGGCCCAATTCTGCTTGCGTTCCGCCGCCCCCGAGCCGGCGTTGGTCTACGTTTCGGTATATGTGCCCAAGACTCGACTCAACCGAACGCGAGTGGGCCGTATGTGTCTACTGCGCGGCCGGACCGACGCACTCGGAATTGCTCGAGCTCGCCGCGGAGCTCGGAGAGGCAATCGCCGACTCCGGCTGGACCCTGGTCTGGGGCGGCGGCAACCTGTCGGCCATGGGCGCTGTCGCCGGGGCGGCGCACGCGCGCGGCGGCCGGACCGTCGGCGTGATTCCCAAGTTGCTGATCCGCCGCGAACTGTCCGACGCTGACGCGGCCAACGAGCTGATCGTCACCGACACCATGCGCGAGCGTAAGCACATCATGGAGGAACGCGCCGACGGATTCATCGTGCTGCCGGGTGGCTTAGGGACGTTGGATGAGCTTCTCGATGCCTGGACTACCGGCTATCTGGGTATGCACCGCAAACCCATCGTGATCCTCGACCCGTGGGGACACTACGACGGTCTGTTGGCGTGGCTGAACGGATTGGTCGATACCGGTTACATCGCGCAGGTAGCAATGGAGCGGCTGACGGTGGTCGATAAGGTGGGCGCGGCGCTGGAGTTGTGCGCACCCGTGTGACCGGGCATGGGCGCCGCGCCCGTCACTTCTCAGCAGCGAATCGAGGGAGAACGTGTCCGATCACCAGGGTGGCGCGCGCGCACGGGTCAAGCTCACCGACGTCGCAGCCCGGGTGCCCGCAGTGCTGGCCGACACCCCGTCGATCGTGCGGGGGGCGGTGACCGGTTTTCTGGCCCGGCCGACGTCCAAGGCATCGATCGGGAGCGTTTTCCAGGACCGGGCCGCCCGCTTCGGTGACCGGGTCTTCGTGAAGTTCGGCGAGCAGCAGTTGACCTATCGCGAGGCCAACGCGATCGCCAACCGGTACGCCGCGGTGCTGGCCGCCCGAGGTGTCGGCCCCGGCGACGTGGTCGGCATCATGCTGCGCAACTCGCCCAACACGGTGCTGGCGATGCTGGCCGTCGTCAAGTGTGGCGCCGTCGCCGGCATGCTCAACTACCACCAGCGCGGCGAGGTGCTCGCCCACAGCCTGGGCCTGTTGGACGCCAAGCTGTTGCTCGCCGAGTCGGACCTGGTCAGCGCCGTCAGCGAAAGCGGCGGCCCGGCCGGCGAGGTGGTGACCGTCGACGACCTGGAGCGCTTCGCCGCCACCGCTCCAGCCCACAACCCGGCTTCAGCCGCGGGGGTGCGAGCCAAGGACACCGCGTTCTACATTTTCACCTCGGGCACCACCGGCTTCCCCAAAGCCAGCGTGATGACTCACCACCGGTGGTTGCGGGCGCTGGCGGTGTTCGGCGGCATGGGGCTGCGGCTGAAGAGCTCCGACACGCTGTACAGCTGTCTGCCGCTGTACCACAACAACGCGCTGACGGTGGCGGTGTCGTCGGTGATCAATTCCGGGGCGACGTTGGCGCTGGGCGCATCGTTTTCGGCTTCGCGGTTCTGGGACGAGGTGATCGCCAGCGGCGCCACCTCGTTCATCTACATCGGCGAGATCTGCCGTTATCTGCTCAACCAGCCGGCCAAATCGACCGACCGCGCGCACCGGGTGCGCGTGATCACCGGCAACGGCCTGCGGCCGGAGATCTGGGACGAGTTCACCGAGCGGTTCGGCATTGCGCGCGTCTGCGAGTTCTACGCTGCCAGCGAGGGGAACTCCGCTTTCATCAACATCTTCAACGTGCCCAGAACCACCGGCGTTTCGCCGTTGCCGCTGGCCTACGTGGAATACGACCCGGACACCGGAGCTCCGCTGCGCAACGAGAGTGGCCGGGTACGCCGGGTGCCCCCCGGTGAGCCGGGCCTATTGCTCAGCCCGGTCAACCGGCTGCAGCCTTTCGACGGCTACACCGACCCGGCGGCCAGCGAAAAGAAGTTGGTGCGCAACGCTTTTCGTGACGGCGACTGCTGGTTCAACACCGGCGACGTGATGAGTCCGCAGGGCATGGGGCATGCCGCGTTCGTCGACCGGCTGGGCGACACCTTCCGGTGGAAGGGCGAAAACGTTGCCACCACGCAGGTGGAAGCGGCGCTGTCGGCCGACCCTGCGGTCGAGGAGTGCACGGTCTACGGCGTGGAGGTGCCCAACACCGGTGGCCGCGCCGGCATGGCCGCGATCAAGCTGCGCGACGGCGCCGAGTTCGACGGGCAATCGCTGGCCCGGGCCGTGTACGGTCGGCTGCCCGGCTATGCCCTGCCGCTGTTCGTGCGGGTGGTCGAGTCGATGGCGCACACCACGACGTTCAAGAGCCGCAAAGTGGAGCTCCGTCAGCAGGCCTACGGCGCGGATATCGAGGATCCGCTGTATGTCCTGGCCGGCCGCGACGAGGGCTATGTGCCGTTCTATGCGGGCTACCCCGACGAAGTGGCGGCCGGCAAACGCCCCCGGGCGTAACGGCGCCGCGGTAGCGCACCCGTTAATCGAGCCGCTTGGCGCGCTGGGGCCAAGCGTGGTCGTCGAGCCTGCGTTGAAGGCGTCGAAACTGCGCCCACAGCGCGCTCACCCCACCGTCGAGTAGCGCTGAGCGCAGGCCCGATGGTCGGGCACTATGTAGACGTGCAGTCAACGCTGTGCGGCCGCCCAGTCGCCGCGGATCGTCCGCTGATCATGGCGATCGTCAACCGCACCCCGGATTCGTTCTACGACAAGGGTGCGACCTTCAGCGACGGAGCCGCCAGAGAAGCCGCCCACCGGGCCATCGATGAGGGGGCCGACGTCATCGATGTCGGTGGCGTCAAAGCCGGCCCCGGGCAGGACGTCGACGCCGGCACCGAGATCGCCCGGCTGCTGCCGTTCGTCGAGTGGCTGCGCGATGCCTACCCCAACCAGCTGATCAGTGTCGACACCTGGCGCTCGGAGGTGGCCCGGCTGGCCTGCGCGGCCGGCGCCGATCTGATCAACGACACCTGGGGTGGTGTAGACCTCGCGTTACCGGATGTGGCGGCCGAGTTCGGCGCGGGCCTGGTGTGTGCCCACACCGGGGGAGCGCTGCCGCGCACCCGTCCGTTCCGGGTGAGTTACGGTACGAGCGCCCGCGGTGTCGTGGACGACGTCATTCGGGAGGTCACCGCCGCGGCCGAGCGAGCAGTCGCAGCGGGAGTAGCCCGCGATCGGGTGCTGATCGACCCGGCTCACGACTTCGGGAAGAACACTTTCCACGGGCTGATGCTGTTGCGCCACGTGGACGATCTTGTTAAGACCGGGTGGCCGGTGCTCATGGCTTTGAGCAACAAGGACTTTATCGGGGAGACTCTGGGGGTGGACCTGACCCAACGCCTGGAGGGAACGCTGGCAGCCACCGCGCTGGCAGCGGCTGCCGGAACACGCATGTTTCGGGTGCACCAGGTCGCGGCCACCAGACGAGTGCTGGAGATGGTGGCCTCCATCCAGGGCACGCGACCTCCGATGCGCACGGTGAGGGGACTCGCATGACGGCATCGGAGTTGGTCGCAGGCGACCTCACCCATGACGCGATCCTGGCGGCCAAACCCGGCGACACCTGGTTGTCGGACCGCAGCTGGAACCGTCCCCGCTGGACGATCGGCGAACTGGTGGCGGCCAAGGCGGGGCGGACGATCTCGGTGGTGCTGCCGGCCCTCAACGAGGAAGAAACCATCGAATCGGTGATCGACAGCATCTCGCCGTTGGTCCGGGACTCCGGCGGCCTGGTCGATGAGCTGATCGTCCTGGATTCCGGCTCCACCGACGACACCGAGATCCGTGCCATCGCCGCCGGCGCCCGCGTCGTCAGCCGCGAACAGGCGCTGCCCGAGGTTCCGACGCGTCCGGGCAAGGGTGAGGCGCTGTGGCGCTCGCTGGCCGCCACCAGTGGCGACATCGTGGTGTTCGTCGACTCCGACCTGGTCAACCCGCACCCGATGTTCGTTCCGTGGCTGGTCGGCCCACTGCTCACCCGCGACGGTATTCACCTGGTCAAAAGCTTTTACCGGCGTCCGCTCACCGTCAGCGATGCCGGCGGCGGTGCGGGGGCCACCGGTGGGGGCCGGGTCACCGAGCTGGTGGCGCGACCGTTGTTGGCGGCGCTGCGGCCCGAGCTGGGCGGCGTGCTGCAGCCGCTGGGCGGTGAGTATGCGGCCAGCCGGGAGCTGTTGACGTCCCTACCGTTCGCCCCCGGCTACGGCGTGGAGATCGGTCTGTTGGTCGACACTTTCGACCGGCTGGGCCTGGACGCGATCGCGCAGGTCAACCTTGGCGTGCGGGCCCACCGCAACCGGCCACTGGCAGAGCTGGGCGCGATGAGCCGCCAGGTCATGGCTACCTTGCTGTCCCGGTGCGGAATCCCCGATTCCGGGGTCGGGTTGACCCAGTTCTTCGCCGTCGGTGACGGCTACACCGAGCACACCTGGCCGGTCTCGCTGGCCGACCGGCCGCCGATGAAAGTGCTGAGACCCCGCTGACCACGCCGATTGTCGGCCGCTTAGGGCAAGATCGACGACGTGGCGTTGGTATTGCTGTACCTGGTGGTGCTGGTCCTGGTGGCGATCGTGTTGTTCGGTGCGGCGAGCCTGCTGTTCGGGCGCGGCGAGCAGTTGCCGCCGCTGCCGCGGGCGACGACGGCGACGGTGCTGCCCGCGTCCGGCATCACCGCGGCCGACGTCGAGGCGGTCAAGTTCACGCAGGTGCTGCGCGGCTACAAGACCAGCGAGGTCGACTGGGTGCTGGACCGGCTCGGCCGCGAGTTGGATGCGCTGCGCGGCCAGCTGGCTGCCGTCCACGGATCGCCCGCCGGTGAAGCCGAGGCCCGGCTGCAGGGCGCCGAGGCAGCTGACGTGGACGCTGTCGCTTACGACCGTCCCAACCCGACGTGAACGACGACGGCTTGGTGCGCTGCGGCTGGGCGGTGGTTCGCGCCGGGCCTGACGCCGAGCTTTACCGCAACTACCACGACCAGGAGTGGGGTCGCCCGCTGTACGGCGGGGTGGCATTGTTCGAGCGGATGAGCTTGGAGGCCTTCCAGAGCGGCCTGTCGTGGTTGACCATCTTGCGTAAACGGGAGAACTTTCGGCGCGCGTTTTCCGGGTTCGACATCGAGGCGGTCGCCGACTACACCGACACCGATGTGCAGCGATTGCTGGCAGACGCGGGCATTGTGCGCAACCGGGCCAAGATCGTGGCCACGATTGCCAACGCGCGGGCTGCTGCCGAGCTCGGGTCAGCGCAGGACTTGTCGGACCTGCTGTGGTCGTTCGCGCCGCCGCCCCGGCGGCGGCCGGCAACCCTATCCGAAATCCCTTCAGCCACTGCGGAATCCGCGGCGATGGCGCGCGAATTGAAACGGCGTGGGTTTCGCTTCGTCGGGCCCACCACCGGCTACGCGCTGATGCAGGCCACCGGAATGGTGGACGACCACGTCCGCACGTGCTGGGTACCTCCCCGGTGAGTATGCGCCGTCGACGGCCCGGTGCCGGGCGGTCGAGGACGGCGGGAATCCTCATAAGTCCCCGTGCAGAGGTGTTGCAGGCATCTCTTGACGCCGGGCGCCGAAAATCCTGCAGGGGGACCGGCAAGCGGGTTTGACAGCCCTGCACGGCCACAGAACCGGGTCTTGTGCACCTGGTGAACCGGAATAGGGAACAATGGAGGGGTGATTTGGCAGTTCAATGTCGGGTACGGCTGGGAATCCACTTACGGGGCATGCTCGGCGCCGACCAGGTCCGCGAGGGCGGGCCAGCTCGAATCTGGAGGGAGCACTCGATGGCGGCGATGAAGCCCCGGACCGGCGACGGTCCTCTGGAAGCAACCAAAGAGGGGCGCGGCATCGTGATGCGGGTACCACTCGAGGGTGGCGGCCGTCTCGTCGTGGAGCTGACGCCCGACGAGGCCGCGGCCCTCGGTGACGAACTGAAGAGCGTTACCAGCTGAATCAGCTCCGGGCGGGTGGTGCGTCACTGGCAGACCTTCCGGTAGATGTCCAGCGTCTGCCCGGCGATGTGCGCCCAGGAGAACTCCTCGATGCAACGCTGACGTCCGGCCTGGCCGTAACGCTTCGCTGTGGCAGGGTCGGCGACGAGCGCATTGACCGCTTCGGCCAACCTTGCCTCGTAACCGCTCGGGTCATCAGGGTCGTAATGCACCAGGGACCCGGTGACCCCGTCGGCGACCACCTCAGGTACCCCCCCAACGTCGGAGGCCACTACCGCGGTTGCGCAGGCCATTGCCTCCAGGTTGACGATGCCCAACGGCTCGTACACCGAAGCGCATACGAAAACCATTGCAGCAGAGAGTAGTTCGCGTAGTTTCCCGATCGGGAGGATGTCGCGCACCCAGAAAACGCCGGTGCGGGTGCGGGCCAGCTGGGCCACTGCGGACCGCACCTCATCGGCGATCCCGGGGGTGTCGGGAGCCCCTGCGCACAGCACCACCTGAATATCCGGGCTGAACTGGTGGGCCGCTGCCAGCAAATGTGGAACGCCTTTTTGCCGGGTGATCCGGCCGACGAACGCCACTATCGGCCGGTTCGGGTCGACTCCGAGTTCGGCCAGTACCGACCCGGTGCGCACCGGTCCGGCCGGATACCACACGTCGGTGTCGATCCCGTTGCGGATCACATGCACCACATCCGGGTCCAGCGTCGGATAGATGCGCAGCAGGTCGTCGCGCATACCGGCGCTGACGGCGATGACGGCGTCTGCGGCGAGCACCGCGGTGTTCTCCACCCAGGACGAGACCTGGTAGCCGCCGCCTAGCTGCTCGGCTTTCCACGGCCGCATCGGCTCGAGCGAGTGCGCGGTCAACACATGCGGGATGTCGTAAAGCAGCGCGGCCAAATGGCCCGCCAGACCGGTGTACCAGGTGTGTGAATGCACGACCGTGGCCGCACTCGCGGCGTTGGCCATCACCAGGTCCGCGGACAGGGTCGACAGTGCGGTGTTGGCGTTGCGCAGCCGCGGGTCGGGCTGATGTGTGATGGCTCCCGGACGAGGCGCGCCCATGCAGTGCACGTCGACTGCGCATAAACGCCGCAGTTGGGATACCAGTTCGGTGACATGTACCCCGGCGCCGCCGTAGACCTCCGGTGGGTATTCCCGAGTCATCATCGCTACCCGCATACGCAGCACCGTAGTTCGGCGACGAGGCGGCCCGCATTGCGGGCAGTTGAGGAGCCGGACGGGTGGGTGGTGTCGGCGACGAGGCGGCCCGCATTGCGGGCAGTTGAGGAGCCGGACGGGTGGGTGGTGTCGGCGACGAGGCGGCCCGCATTGCGGGCAGTTGAGGAGCCGGACGGACCGGCCAATTACCTTGGCCAGCAGCCCGTCACAACGGCGGTTAGACAGGGATGCCCCTGGCAACGGTTCGCGGGTGCCGATAGGTTTGAGGCCATGAGGGAAGCGCCACACGTGCTGGGCGTCGTTTTGGCCGGCGGTGAGGGCAAGCGGCTTTACCCGTTGACGGCGGACCGGGCCAAACCCGCGGTTCCCTTCGGGGGCGCCTACCGGTTGATCGATTTCGTGCTTTCCAATCTCGTCAATGCCCGATACCTCAGGATCTGCGTTCTCACCCAATACAAGTCACATTCGCTGGACCGTCACATTTCGCAGAACTGGCGGTTGTCGGGTTTGGCCGGTGAGTACATCACTCCGGTGCCGGCGCAGCAGCGTCTGGGTCCGCGCTGGTACACCGGCTCCGCCGACGCGATCTACCAGTCGCTCAATCTCATCTACGACGAAGATCCCGACTACCTGGTGGTTTTCGGGGCCGATCACGTGTACCGGATGGACCCGGAACAGATGGTCCGGTTCCACATCGACAGCGGTGCCGGCGCTACGGTGGCCGGCATCCGGGTCTCGCGTGCCGGTGCCAGCGCGTTCGGCTGCATTGACGCCGACGACTCCGGATGCATCCGCAGCTTCCTCGAGAAGCCGCTGGACCCCCCCGCCACCCCCGATGACCCCACCAGCACGTTCGTCTCTATGGGCAACTACGTGTTCACCACCAAGGTGCTGATCGACGCAATTCGCGCCGACGCCGATGACGATCACTCGGATCACGACATGGGCGGGGACATCATCCCGCGGCTGGTGGAGGACGGGATGGCGGCGGTATACGACTTTTCCGACAACGACGTGCCGGGTGCCACCGACCGCGACCGAGCTTACTGGCGTGACGTCGGGACGCTGGATGCGTTCTACGACGCCCACATGGATCTGGTGTCGGTGCACCCGGTGTTCAACCTGTACAACCGGCGCTGGCCCATCCGGGGTGAGTCGGAGAACCTGGCGCCGGCGAAATTTGTCAATGGAGGTTCGGCGCAGGAGTCGGTGGTCGGTGCCGGCAGCATCATTTCGGCGGCCTCGGTACGCAACTCGGTGTTGTCGTCCAATGTCGTTGTCGACGACGGCGCCATCGTGGAGGGCAGTGTGATCATGCCCGGCACCCGGGTCGGCCGTGGCGCGGTGGTACGCCACGCGATCCTGGACAAGAACGTCGTCGTGGGGCCTGGCGAGATGGTGGGAGTGGACCTGGACCGAGACCGGGATAGGTTCGCGGTCAGCGCCGGCGGCGTGGTCGCGGTGGGCAAGGGCGTCTGGATCTGAAGCGTGTAGAACGACACCGGTGAGTGGTCAGACGCCGCCGATCAGTGTCCGATCACGCTTGGGTAGCCGCGTTCATCGCACCCGGCACGGTTTCCAGCGGGTTTGGTAGCGGCGCGGTGCCAGCAACGTGTCGCGGTCTGGACCGTCCGGCGACTGCGTCAGATCGTCGCGCCTGCACAGCCTGCGTTGCAGCCGGACGTGCAGGCTTGTCCGGCCGTGACCGGGTCAGGGGATTTCTGGGACCAGCAGGTGGGCGTCGTAGCGGGGGCCCCAGCGCAGCGTGATTCGACTGCGCGGCGGGTCAGGATAGGCGGCCGGGAATTGACCCGTGAGCGGGTTGCGCGGGGATAACCATCGACCGGCGATCACCAGGCGCAGTTGCTCTCCGGCGCGAAACAACGTCGCCGACGGACCGAGGGCGACATCAACGGCGACCACCTCGCCCGGGGTAGCCGGCCGCGCCCGGACGCACGCCGGGACCGGCTGCCAGGGCCGGGAGGCTTCAGGATCTAGCTCGCGCAGCGCGACCCGCTGCCAGCCGGTGGTGACCCGGTCGCGGCCCCAGCCGTAGGACCCTTCGAATCCGACGAACCGCCCGTCGCGCCACTTCTCGACGCCAACGAACAGGTTCGCGTCTTGGCCGCCGTCCAGCTGCACCCACAGCCGGGCCACCATAGGTCCGGTCAGTTCGATGTCGGACGGCACTGTCCAGTTGAAAGATGCTGCGCGAGAATTTGTTTCGAATGTGACGCTGCCGGCTTTCGGCGGCCTTTCGGCCGTCAGCATTCCAGCGTCGGCAAGATACATTGGCCGCCAACGGGTGCGGGCGAGGGGCCATTCAGCCTCCTCGCGCACCGCGGCGATGGTGTCGCGATCTTCGCGAACCTCGAGCCGAACGCTGCGCGACGTGGGTGCGCCGTCGAGCACGTCGCGGAAGAACTCGAGCTGCTCGGCCAACGCGGACTCGGAGTAGAACGTCTCCCACTTGCCACCGCGATGCGTATAGAGCCGGGCGTGCCGGGAGCCGGCATCGGTGAACGCCCGGATCGAGCCGCGACTGTGCAGGTTGTTGTCGGAGAAGCTGCCGCAGACCAACATCGGCACCGTGATCGCCGATAGATCGGGAACGATTGCGCGCCATTCCTCGTCGCGCAACGGATGATCGGCCTGCATCTGCTCCAGGTCGTAGGCCTGCCGGGTACGACGCACGTTGCGTGACCAAAACCGGGTGAAGCCGACCTCGCGAATTCCGCCGGGAAACGCCAGGTCACGGTAGGCATCGGTGAAGCCCTCCCACGGGCAGATGGCCCGCAGTGCCGGTGGCTGCAGGGCGGCGACGGCGTACTGGCTGATGGCCAGGTAGGACACTCCGAGCATGACCACCCGGCCGTCACTCCAGGGCTGGTCGGCCACCCACTGCACCAGGTCGTAGGTGTCTTCTGCTTCCTGGGCGGAGAGCAGCCTCCCCGTGCCGTTAGAGCGACCGCAGCCGCGCGAGTCGGCATTGACCACGGTGAACCCGTGTGCGGTCCACCAGACGGGGTCCGGCGCCTCCCAACCGGTCAGGGCGGAGAATTTCACCGGCTTGGGTTGGCGCAGCACCCGGTATAGCCGGGGGACGGTCCAGCGCTTGCGCCGCCTGGTCGGCAGATCGTCCTTGCCGTAGGGATGGATGCTGACGACGACCGGTCGGGCGGCCCCGCCGGATCGCCGGAAAACGTTGACCCGCAATACGGTCCCGTCGCGGGTAATGACGTCGACGTCACGCTCGACGAGGACGTCGGCCGGGGGATCGGTAACGGTGACCGGGGGTTTGACGATTCCGCGAATCCGGCTGAGTGCGTACCGAAGAGCCCCCGGCCGTCGCCACGGCCGGTCCAGGGCGGGTGCCGGATCTCTGGCCACGCCGTTACCTTAGAACGTGCCGGCTTGGCAGCAACCGAATTTCGTAGCTCAGATCCGACTTGCTACCAGACGTGGGGCAGTAACCGATAGCGCACCCGCTGCATGTAGTCGCGATATCCATCCAGTTCGACGGCGAGTGCCTTCTCCTCGTCCAGAATGCGGAAAACGAGGGCGAGCATCCCCGGGATGACACCCAGCAGCCCCCAATAGGAGCCGAGCGCAAGCGGCATGCCCACCATCAAGATCACGTTCCCGACGTACATCGGGTGCCGCACGAACCGGTAGAAACCGCTGGACACTACCTTCTGGCCCGCCTCCACCGTCACCGTCGCGGCGGCGTAACTGTTCTGGACGACCACCAGCATGGCGATTCCGAGTCCGGTCGCGACGAGTAGGTCGCCGACTACGCATACCGCCATCGGCACTGCCGACCACCCGAATCGATGGTCGAGCACGCTGAGCACCATGATGGCGAAGACACCGACGAACGCGCCCATGATGATGAATTTTTGGGCAGTTCTGGTTTCCGCGCGCGGTCCCGCGTGCATGCGCCGCTGCAGTGCGGCCGGGTTTGTCCGGGCCAGGTAGATGCTGGGCACCATCGTTGCAACCGTGAATACTGCGATGAAAACCCATGCCTGCCAATAGTTGAACGTGCCCGCAGGGTAAAACAGCACGAATCCGAATACGGCCAGACCGGCCAGCCCCGAGATCACGGCCCGCAGACCAGTTTTCATATCCCCTCCCGATGCTCTCGGCTAACTCCGCATGTCACGCCGTTGAAAAGCCACGGCGCCCAACGTGGTCAATCCCGCATCGATCGCCAGCAGCCACAGCAGTGGCTCGGCGGTGAAGTCGCTGCCGCCAACTCGCGGAGTGTGTGCGAAAGGTTCCAAGTCCAGCACCCACTGCGGGAACCCCGACAACGAACCAAGCAGGTACAACGCGACGAAGCCGACCAGCACCCCCCACGCCACCGGGGTGAACCGCGGTGCCACACCGAACAATGCGATGGTCACCGCGGACAGCAGCCAGACGCCCGGCAGCTGGACCGCCGCGGTGGCGACAGCGGTGGTCAGCTTGCCGCCGAGGTCGCCGGCGGCGGCGCCGTAGGTAAGGCCGGTGACCACGCCGCCGAGCAGTATCGCCGCCGCAGGCGCGGCCAGCGCGATCACCAAATGGCTTGACAGTAACCGAATCCGGGACACCGATCCGGCGAGCAGGGTCTCGGCGTGCTGTGCGAGTTCCTCCTGGTGCAGGCGTAGCGACACCGAGACGGCGAACGCGGCGGAGATCATGCCCAGCATGGTGAAGCCCACCGCGACAAAGGCTTGCTCCAGCACGCTGGTGCCGCCCAACCGCGCGACGATGTCTCGTACCGCGGTGCCACTGCCCAACTCCTGTCCGATGCCGTGCACCACGCTGCCGATCAACAGGCCGTAAAGCACCAGCCCCACGGTCCAGACCAGCACCGCGCCGCGGTCAAGCCGCCACGCCAGCCCGAAGACGTTGCCCAGCCAGGGTGCGGCGGCGACGGGGCCGCCGCGTTCGGCGATGAGCCCGGCGCCGACGTCGCGGCCGGCGAGCAGCCGATAGGCCACCACGGTCAGCGCGGCGGCCGTCGCCAGGTGCAGTAGCAACACCCACCAGTGATCCCCCGCATAGGGCCTGACCTGAAGTGACCACCCCAGCGGGGAAAACCAGGACAGCGCGCCCGATCCGGCGTCACCGACGGCCCTTAGCGCGAACACCGTGCCGAGCACGGCGAACGCGACACCCCGGGTCACTCGGGCGCTGGGCGATAGCTGCGCGGCGACGGCGGCCACGGCGGTGAACACCAATCCCGACCCGGCCAGGGCCGCGCCGAAGGCCAGCGACCCGGCTGGTGCCACCTTGGTGGTCAGCAGCCCCGCCGCACCGATAGCACCGGTAGCGATCGATGCCGAAAACGACAACAGCAGTGCCGCACTGAGGCTCGCGTAGCGGCCGACGGCGGTGGACTCGATCAGCTCGGCGCGGCCGGTCTCCTCGTCGGCCCGGGTGTGGCGGATAACGGTGAGGATGACCGCCACCGCGATGAGGGTGTGAAACATTCCGGCTTTCCAGACGCCGACGGCGCCGAGACTGTCGTTGTAGACCTGACCATAGAGCGCTCGCTGGGCCGGGCTGGCCGCGATCGAGGCCACGAACCCCGCACGATCCTGCTGGGTGGGGTAGACCTTCTCGATACTGCTCACGTACACCGTGGCCAGCGGCGCCGAGAGCAGCAACACCCACAGCGGCAACACCACGCGGTCGCGACGCAGGTAAAGCCGCAGCAGTCCGAGGGTGCCGGTGAAAGCCGAGCCGCGTGGCGGTGCAGATTGTGGTTCGGGGCGCGGGCGATTCAGCGTTGCGGTGCTCATGTCGCCGGTACCTCCTGGGCGTGTTCGCCGGCGCGCGAGCCGACGCTGTAGTGGCGCAGGAAAAGTTCCTCGAGCGAAGGTGGTTGGCTGACCAGACTGCGCACCCCGGCGTCACCGAGCACCCGGACCAGTTCACCCAGGCTTTCGCTGTCGACCTGGGCCCGCACCGTGGTGCCCTCGACCGTAACGTCCTCGACGCCCTTGATCCTGGTGAGATCGCCCGGGTCGCCGATCATTTCGGCCTTGATCGAGGTTCGGCTGAGGTGGCGCATGGATTCCAATGAGCCGCTCTCGACGGTCTTGCCGGCCTGAATGATGGTGACCCGTTCGCACAGGGCTTCCGTTTCGGCCAGAATATGGCTGGAGAGCAGGATGGTGACCCCACGGTCGCGCGCTTCCTTGACACATTGCTGAAAGACGTTCTCCATCAACGGGTCCAACCCGCTGGAAGGTTCGTCCAGCAGCAGCAGCCTGGCCCGTGACGAAAATGCCGAAATCAGGGACACCTTCTGGCGGTTGCCTTTCGAGTAGGTGCGTACCTTCTTGCCAGGGTCGAACTCGAAGCGCTCGATCAACTCCGCCCGAAGCTTCTCGTCGATACCCCCCCGCATCCGAGCCAGCAGATCGATCGTCTCGCCACCAGTCAACGTCGGCCACAATGTGACATCCCCTGGAACATAGGCAATTTGGCGGTGCAACTGAACCGCGTCAGCCCAGGGGTCGCGACCCAGCAGCCGCGCACTGCCGCCGTCAGCTTTCGCCAGGCCTAACAGGATCCGGATGGTGGTCGACTTCCCGGCGCCATTGGGTCCGAGAAATCCGTGCACCTCGCCTTCGTGCACGGTGAGGTCAAGGCCGTCGAGCGCACGCACCACCCCGAAGTTCTTGATCAGCCCTCGAATATCGATGAGGGTCGAGGCGTTGTCACTGGACATCGGATTCTCCTTGCTTCTCTTCGGCGAGGAAGGCCTCGTACATGGAGCGATCAGTCAGCAGGCCCTCGGTGTAGACCTCTAGCGCCGGCAGCACCATGTCGCGCGTGTAATCACGGAGTACCGCACGCAGATCGGTTGGGGTTGAGTGCATTTGCAGGTACAACAGAAAGCCGCCACCGCCGGTGATGGCCAGGTATTTGGCCCTGGCTTGCGGGTCGCGGCTGGGGTTGACGGTGCCGGCGCGCACTCCTTCTTCGAGGTAGTCTTCGGCATTGTCGATCATCGTCTGCCACAACGTCATTGCCAATTCACCGCCGGATTGCATGCTGCGCACCAGGTAGGCCATCAGTGGTGCGTAGGACTCGACTTGGGCGAGCTGGCCGAGCCAGGTGGCCGGGTCGTTGGACTGCATGGCCGTCGACTTTTCGCTGCGGATCTCTTCGGCGACGTAGTCGTCGCAGGCCTTGCGCAAACCCTCCTTGGAGCCGAAATGGTGGATGACCAGGGCGGCGCTCACTCCCGCGGCTTCGGCGATGGTTCGCAGTCCAACGCCGAAGCCATGCTGACCGAACTGCTCGATGGCCGCGTCTCTGATGCGGGCCGCCGCAGTCAAGTCGACTGAACGCATGTTCAGTAGGTTAAACGGTCGTTCAGGACAAAGTCAAGGAGGTGGCCTGTGTCTCTGCGGGCCTTTGTTCAGTTCTGCAAGACCGCGGACGCGGCCGCCCATGCGTCATCGGCCTACCGAGTGGCCAACCGACGCGGCAGCCGACGAGATGCCGGACCTTCCCTATGTGATGTCGGCCTCAACGCGTTTCGTGCGATTACGCAATTTGGGATCGATAGCGGCGCCGCCAATGTGTACTTGGGCGCAGCAAAAGAACATGCTCCCTGAGGATGGGCGCGGACATGGAAGGGCCGGGCGCCGCGACTGCGGGTGCCGATGTTCGGTGCGACCCGGTCTGCCACGGCACCTTGCCCGGGAGACCCAGTTGATTTTCGGGTTCGAGACCTGGCGACTGGCTGGGACATGAACATCTGCCACGAATACCACCAGGTATCAGGCCAGCCAGGGGTCTATGCCGAAGGCCCACTTGACCCGGGCACGTTTGTCTGCCCGCCGATTTCGTTCATGTGCCCCTGATCGTTGGCCGGTGCGCCTCGCTGGATTATCGGCCTGAGCAGTGAAGCACTGGGTGTGGAGGGGGCGGTCGGGAACTCGTGGACGCGAGGCTTGTTTGCCATCAGGTACCTGAGGGCAACATGTTCGCGTTGCTGCCTCCTACCGCCGGAATCTGTTCGGCGGCGATCAAGCCCAGGCCGATCCCCGCGGCGGTCACGGGTGGATCCACCGTGGACGATTCGACGCGAACGTCGTAGAAGCCAGACGAGCACTCGGCCAAATCCGAGCTTTCTCCTAATCCCGGACGGCGGCCAGCAGCCCATCACCCAGCGGCACCAGTGCCGGGGTGAGCCGTTCGTCCTCGGCGATCAGTCGGGCCGCCTCCCGGACCGCGGTCACCTCGGCGTCGCGTGCCGCCGGATCACCGGCCCGTCCGCCCAGCGCTGCCCGGTGCACCACGATGACCCCGCCGGGTCGCAGCAACCGCACACCCTCGACCACGTAGTCCGGTTGGTCCATCGGGTCGGCGTCGACGAATACCAGGTCATAGGCTTCGTCGGCGAGTCGGGTCAACACCTCTTGGGCACGCCCGCCGATCAGTCTGGTGCGCGACGGTCCGATTCCCGCCTCGTGGAAGGCCTGCTTGGCGAGCCGTAGGTGCTCGGGCTCGATATCGATTGTGGTCAGCACGCCGTCATTGCTCATGCCGGACAGCAACCACAGTCCGCTGACACCCGCTCCGGTACCCACCTCGGCGACCGCCTTGCCGCCGCTGAGCTTGGCCAGCAGGCTCAGCAGGGCGCCGACCGCGGGAGTCACCGCTCCGGCGCCGATGTCCATGGCCCGCTCACGGGCGCTGGTCAGGATCGCGTCTTCAGATATCGACCCCTCGGCGTGCGCAGACATCAGTTCGGCTCGACTGGGGGCCTGCGGGCCGTGGGCGACCGAGCTGTCACCGGTGCCGTCCATGTCGGCAGCGTATGCCGGATCGGCGACGCCGTCGGGCAGGCGCGCCCGATGGCCGGACCTGCACCCGCACCGCGCAGCCGCTGCGGACACGCCCGGGATGCGTCGCGCGATGAAGGTCACCCCGCCACCGAAAAGCCCAGGAAAATCCAGGTAACAAAATGGTTTCTCAGCTAAAGCTCAGTTTGCTCATATACCGCCCACACGCCGGTACGCGACGGTATCGGTATGGAACGAGGCGGACGCTGGGCGGGGAATACTGAGTGGCAACTTCGCGTTGCCGGAGACGAGCTGCCAACTCTTGATGGCAGGGGAGTTCCGGAGGGACAGGACATCGCCACTTTGAGCACGACAACCATGTCTCACCCCCGACAGATCCGCGATGACGAGTGGGTCGAACCGTCCGACGGGTTGCTGGGTACGGCTGTATTCGACGCGACCGGGGACAAGGCCACAATGCCGTCGTGGGACGAGTTGGTGCGCCAGCACGCCGACCGGGTGTACCGGCTGGCCTATCGGCTCTCCGGCAATCAGCACGATGCCGAGGACCTGACGCAAGAAACGTTCATCAGGGTTTTCCGGTCGGTCCAGAACTACCAGCCGGGGACCTTCGAGGGCTGGTTGCACCGCATCACCACCAACCTGTTTCTCGACATGGTCCGCCGCCGGACCCGCATCCGGATGGAGGCGTTGCCCGAGGACTACGACCGGGTGCCTGCCGACGACCCCAACCCCGAGCAGATCTATCACGACGCACGTCTGGGGCCCGATTTGCAGGCTGCCCTCGATTCGCTGCCGCCGGAGTTCCGTGCCGCAGTCGTGTTGTGCGATATCGAAGGTCTGTCCTACGAGGAGATTGGCGCCACCCTCGGTGTCAAGCTCGGCACCGTGCGGAGCCGGATTCACCGCGGACGCCAGGCGTTGCGCGACTATCTTGCCGCCCATCCCGAACACGGCGAGGCTTACGCACGACCGGCCAGGGCAGGCGGTTAAGACGCTCGCCAGCAAGCCAACCATCGGTTTGGCTACTTCGTGGTTGCCAACTGGTCCCAAATCCTCGGGTTTTACTCGCTGAAGATGGTTATCCGGCACCGGGCCGCGCTACATTCGAAATACCAAGCCAACAAATGGCTAGATGACGCCTGGAAAAGGCTCGAAAGCGCAGGGAAGGAGCCGGTGATGGCCGACCGGGGACATGTGTTTCGGCGCGCGTTCTCCTGGCTTCCCACCCAATTCGCTTCCCAAAGCGATGCGCCGGTCGGTGCGCCGCGTCGGTTCCGGTCCACCGAGCACCTCTCCATCGAGGCCATTGCCGCGTTTGTCGATGGTGAGCTGACAATGAACGCCCACTTGCGCGCGGCGCATCACCTGTCGCTGTGCCCGCAGTGCGCTGCCGAAGTAGACGACCACAGCCGTGCTCGTGCCGCGCTACGCGACTCGCGCCCGATCCGCATCCCCAGCACGCTGCTCGGGTTGCTGTCCGAAATCCCGCATCGGCCGTCCGACGACGCGACCCCGCTGCCGGATCCCTTCGTTCCGCGCGATGTCCGTGGCCAGCGGAAGCGTCGCTAGCTTGGTTGGCTGCACCCCGAATGAAGGCCGGCCGGCTGCTGGCTTCAGCCATCAGAAATGTCACGGATACTAGGGTGGACACCGATAACGCCGCGTCCGGCAGGGCGGGCCGTCGTGGTCCGTGTCGCCAACGCTCAGCAGAGAACCAGAAGAGGATCACGTGACCTCCGACCAAGGCAAAAACAGTGGCAGTACCGGTGTGGGGGACGGCGGCCCCCGCCTGGCGCCGCGTCCAGTCTTTCGGCCACCGGTCGATTCCGCATCGCGTCAAGCGTTCGGGCGACCATCGGGGGTGCAGGGTTCGTTTGTGGCAGAGCGAGTGCGTCCGCCGAAGTACCAGGACCAGGCCGAGTTCCGAGCGCACGAGCAACCAGCCGACCCGGTGCTGGAGGAAGCCTTCAGCCGGCCACCCGGCGGCGTCGACTCGCTGCAACGCCACCCCATCGACGCCGGGGCGCTGGCCGCCGAAAAGGACGGCCAGCAGGACGAGCCTGATGATCCGTGGCGCGATCCCGCCGCGGCGGCCGCGCTGGGAACCCCGGCACTGACCCCGCCGCCACCACACAGCGCGCTGGGCCAGCGGGGCAAGCTCGGGGTGCGCGATGTGCTGTTCGGCGGCAAGGTGTCCTATCTCGCGCTGGTTGTCCTGGCCGTCTTGGCGCTGGTGATCGGGGTGATCGGCGGTGTGATCGGTCGCAAGACCGCCGAAGTCGTCGAGGCGTTCACGACGTCGAAGGTGACGTTGTCGACCAGCGGCAACGCCGAGGAGCCGGCCGGCCGGTTCACCAAGGTGGCCGCGGCGGTCGCCGACTCGGTCGTGACCATCGAGTCCAAGAGCGACCAGGAGGGCATGCAGGGCTCCGGCGTCATCATCGACGGTCGCGGCTACATCGTCACCAACAACCACGTGATCTCCGAGGCCGCCAACAACCCCAGCCAGTTCAAGACGACCGTGGTGTTCAACGACGGCAAGGAGGTACCCGCCAGCCTGGTGGGCCGCGATCCCAAGACCGACCTGGCCGTCCTGAAGGTCGACAATGTCGACAACCTGACCGTGGCCCGGCTCGGTGACTCCGGCAAGGTGCGAGTCGGCGACGAGGTGCTGGCCGCCGGAGCCCCGCTGGGACTGCGCAGCACCGTGACCCATGGCATCATCAGCGCACTGCACCGCCCCGTCCCGCTGTCGGGCGAGGGTTCGGACACGGATACGGTGATCGACGCGCTTCAGACCGACGCCTCGATCAACCACGGCAACTCCGGCGGTCCGCTGATCGACATGGATTCGCAGGTGATCGGCATCAACACCGCCGGTAAGTCGCTCTCGGACAGCGCGAGCGGACTGGGCTTCGCCATTCCGGTCAACGAGATGAAGGTGGTCGCCCAAACGCTGATCAAGGACGGAAAGATCGTCCACCCGACGCTGGGTATCAGCACCCGTTCGGTGAGCAACGCGATCGCATCGGGTGCGCAGGTGGCCAACGTGAAGGCCGGAAGCCCCGCGCAGAAGGGCGGAATTCTGGAAAACGATGTGATCGTCAAAATCGGCGACCGAAAGGTGGCCGACTCCGATGAATTCGTCGTCGCCGTGCGGCAGCTGACTATCGGGCAGGACGCGCCGGTGGAGGTGGTCCGCGAGGGTCGCCACGTCACGCTGACGGTCAAGCCCGAACCCGATACCAGCTCATGATGATCGCAAGCGCGGCGCAGCCGGGCGCAGCGGGTCATCACCATCCGACCTGATGTTCGCCAACGTCGGTTGGGGGGAGATGCTCGTACTCGTCGTGGTCGGGCTGGTGGTGCTTGGCCCGGAACGGCTCCCCGGCGCGATCCGCTGGACTGCGGGCGCGCTGCGTCAGGCTCGGGAATACCTCAGCGGCGTGACCAATCAGCTGCGCGAGGACATGGGGCCTGAATTCGACGACCTTCGCGGGCACATCAGCGACCTGCAGAAGCTGCGGGGCATGACGCCGCGCGCGGCGCTGACCAAGCACCTGCTCGACGGCGACGATTCCTTCTTCACCGGCAACTTCGACCAGCCGGCCGCCGCGACTCCGGCGCAGCCGGCCCACCCGACGCCCGGGACGGAACGGCCCGTTCCCGACGAGCCCGCCCGTCCTCCGTTCGATTCCGACGCGACCTGAACAGCCGCTCAGCGCCGGGTCGGGTCGAGCCCCAGCGACATGCCGGCCAGCCCGCGCCGCCGTGAGGCCAAGCTCTCGGCAATGTTGAGCAGCTCTTTACCCACCGCCGAATCCGGCGCACTCAAGACCAGCGGCACGCCCGAGTCACCGGCGGCCACTAGCGCCGGGTCCAGCGGGATCCGACCCAGCAGCGGCACGTCGGCGCCGATCGCGCGGGTCAGCCGCTCGGCCACCTGCTGACCTCCGCCCTCGCCGAACACCTGCAGCGTGCTGCCGTCCGGCAGCGTGAGCCCGGACATGTTTTCGACGACGCCGACGATCCGCTGGCGGGTCTGCAGGGCAATGCTGCCGGCCCGTTCGGCCACTTCGGCGGCGGCCAGCTGCGGCGTGGTCACCACCAGGATCTCGGCGTTGGGAATCAGCTGAGCCACCGAAATGGCGACGTCGCCGGTCCCGGGCGGCAGGTCGAGCAGCAGCACGTCCAGATCACCCCAGTAGACGTCGGCCAGGAACTGCTGCAGCGCCCGGTGCAGCATCGGCCCGCGCCACACCACCGGCGTGTTGCCCTCGGTGAATTGCGCGATCGAGATGACCCGCACCTCATGGGCGATGGGCGGCAGGATCATCGACTCCACCTGCGTCGGCCGGTCGGTGGTACCCATCATCCGGGGAATGGAATGGCCGTGAATGTCGGCGTCCAGCACGCCGACCGACAGGCCACGGGCGGCCATCGCCGCGGCCAGGTTGACCGTGACGGTGGACTTGCCGACGCCGCCCTTGCCCGAAGCGACGGCATAGACCCGGGTCAAGGAGCTTGGCTGGGCGAACGGGATGACCGGTTCCCGCGCGTCACCGCGCAGCTGTTTGCGCAACTCGGTGCGCTGCTCGTCGCTCATGACGTCCAGGCTGACCCGGACGGCTCCGGTGCCGGGAACGTCGGACACCGCCCGGGCGACACGCTCGGTGATTTCCGACTTCTTCGGGCAGGCCGCGGTGGTCAGGTAGATCCCGACATGGACCTCGCCCTGCGGGCTGACGTCGATACCCTTGACCATTCCGAGTTCGGTGATGGGCCGCCGTAGTTCGGGGTCGATCACTTTCGCCAGCGCGGAGCGAACTGCGGCGGTCAGGTCGGCGGCGTCATCTCGAGTTTCGGACATCAACGCCGAGTTTATGCGGCGGCGGCTCCGGCCGGCCGGGCGGTCGACCGGTCAGCTCACCGGGGTGAGCATCGGCCCGCCCGGCACGGGCGTGGTGGGCGCCGGGGCATGCGAAGGCCCGGCCGGTTTCGGCGACGCCGAGCCGGACGGTGCCGGGGCAGCCGGTGGTGGCGGGGCTGGGGC